>WJIJ01000076.1 GCA_014730345.1 Candidatus Zixiibacteriota bacterium
TATCGATTTCCACCCCGTAAATCTCCGCGGCGGTGCGGTTATGAATATCCTCCCCCCGGCGGAACGCTTCAATCATTTTTTCATCATCGGCGATATGCGCCATCAGCCTCAACTCTACCTGCGAATAATCCGCCGAAAGAAATATATGTTCTTCATCCGACGGGATAAACGCCTCCCGCACCTCTCTCCCCAGCTCGGTGCGCACGGGGATGTTCTGCAGGTTGGGGTCCGATGATGACAATCGCCCGGTGGCGGTTACCGCCTGGTTAAATGATGTATGTATCCGGTCGGTGCGTTCATCTATCAGCTCCACCAGCGCGTCGGAGTAGGTCGACTTCAGCTTGGTCAACTCCCGGTATTCGAGAATAAGCTTGGGAAGCTCATGAATCCGGGCCAGTTCCTCGAGGACAGAGGCATCGGTGGAATACCCGGAGCCCTTAGCCGTTTTCCCCTTGGAAGGCAAACCCAGCTCCTCGAACAGCACTTTTTGAAGCTGAACCGGGGAGTTTATATTGAATTCTTCGTCGGTATGTTTATATATCTCCTCGGTCAGGCGTTCGAGTTCGTTGTTCAGATTGTCCGATATCTCCTTGAGTTTCTCCGGGTCCACCCGCACGCCGGATTCTTCCATCTCCCGAAGTACTTCTATCAACGGCATCTCGATTTCCCCGAACACCTTCCGCAGATCATTGTTCTCAATCTCCGGTTCAAGGCGTTTATAAAGGCGATAGGTTATATCGGCATCCTCGCACGCGTAAAAGACCGCGTCCTCTACGGGAACTTCCGCGAATGATTTCTGCTTTTTACCGGTGCCGATAAGCTCGGTAATACTCTGCATATTGTAATCGAAATAGCGCAACGCCAGCGCCGAGAGCCCATGCCCCCTCGCCGACGCGTTAATCACATACGACGCCAGCATCGTATCGAAAGCCGGTTCGATTTTTTCCATACCGCGGTTGCGGAATACCTGCAGGTCGTATTTCAAATTCTGGGCGGCCTTCAGTATACTTTTATCTTCGCACAACTCACGGATAACATCCAAAACATCGTCCACGGGTAAATTGCTGTCAGTCTCAATATGCCCCACCGGTATATAATACGCCCTATGCTCCTCGAAGCTGATCGATATGCCCACGAGTTCCGCGTGGCGGGCAACCAGCGATGATGTTTCGGTGTCTATGGCAAAACATCCCACCTTGTGTATCTCTTCTCCAACCTTTTTCAATTCTTCGATAGACTGAATAAGTTTGTATTCAACTTCGTTTTTCTGCTGGACCTTACCGCTGAACTCCTCGACGAACCTGCCGAACTCGAGTTCCTTTAACAACGGTAGAAGTTTACCCAGGTCCGGTTCGCTGACCTTCAGGTCATGAATATTCTTATCGACATCGATATCGGTCTTTATGGTAACCAGGTCACGGGAAAGAATCGCCTGTTCCCTGTTCTCCTCCAGCTTTTCTTTAAGTTTCTTTTTGGTTATAGAATCCAGCGATTGGTAAATTTTTTCGAAGCCGCCTATCTCCTTTATAAGCTGGTTGGCGGTTTTGGGGCCGATACCGGGAACTCCGGGTATGTTATCAGAGCTGTCACCCATCAACGCCAGCACATCAATAACCTTGTCAGGGGGGACGCCGAATTTCTTCTCCACGCCCTTCGCGTCCAGAACCTTATCATCCTCGCCCTTCTTTCCGGGATAGATAATAGAAATCCGGTCATTGACCAGCTGGAAGAAATCCTTGTCGCCGGTATATATGTAAACATCCAGACCCTCCTCAGCCCCTTTAACCGCCAGAGTTCCGATTATATCATCAGCCTCTATTCCCTCGATAGCCACCACCGGTAAATTCATCGCTTCTACCACCGAATTCAACCTCGGCAAAGTATCAACCATTTCATCAGGCATTTTCGCCCGGGTCGATTTATATTCCGGATAGATCTTATGCCGCACCGTTGGCGCGCCTAAATCGAAAGATACCGCCATATACTCTGGTTTGTATTCCCTCTTCAGCTTCTGGATTGAATTAATGAATCCAAATGACGTGGATGTATTCTCTCCCTTTGATGATATTAGCGGATTACGGATAAAAGCGTAAAAACTGCGGTATGCCAGCGCGGTGCCGTCTATTAAAACTAATTTCTCAGCCATTACCTGTATAATCCATTCTCGATTATATATTCTTCAACCCCCGGCGGAAGTAAATACCGGCAGGGAATTCCTTCTTTTATGTAATCACGTATACCGGAGGATGAAATATCGAGTTCCGGCAATGTTACCGCGGTAACATCGCCCGGCAGTTCAACCTCTCCAACATTCTTTTGCATATTCGGACGGTTGACCAGAACAACCTCCGCCAGTTCAAATATCCTCTCCGGTGTTTTCCAATCCAAAATCTCGGAAAGGTTATCGCCGCCGATAATGAAGTACAACTTCCAATCCGGAAACTCATCCCGTATTTCAGCAAGTGTTTCCGCTGTGTACGATTTACCCTCCCGCTTCAGCTCTATATCCATCACCCGGAAACCATCATTCCCCGCGATTGCCATCCGGAGCATGCGCAGACGATGCTCTGCTCCGGCATAAGGCGACTGCGATTTGTGCGGAGGGTCACCCGCGGGAATAAGATAAACCACATCGAGACCGAGCTTTCGCCTTGCCCCATCGCCGATATGCAAATGTCCAAGATGTACAGGATCGAAAACGCCCCCGAGTAATCCAACCTTACGCATAATTCAACGTATTAACCTTCAGCCCGGGGCAAATCCTCGAGCTTGCGCAGCTTTTCCGTGGCTTCTTTGTAAAATTCATGGTCTTTGAACGTATCGATAAATTCGAATAATGCCTGCCGGGCATCTTCATATTGCTCGAGTTCCAGATAACATTCGGCCTTGCGGTAAACAGATTCCGGTACATAAGGCGACTCCGGATACAGATCGATAACCTTATCGTAGTAAATAACAGCCGGTTCGAACCGCTTGAGCTTCTGGTATAATCTTGCCGTACGAAATGCTTTTTTGGCAAGTTTATCGCGCATTTCCGTGAGATAAACATTTGCCGAATCCGCGTGTTCGCTGAATGGATAGTAATCGAGAAAGGTCATAAAATTCTCTATCGCTATCTCTGTATCGGTCTGGTCAAGCGCGAAGTGCGGGGATTGGTGGTAATGGCACATCGCCAGGCGGTACTGGGAATCGTCGGCGAATTCCGACGATGGGAACAATGTCAGCACCTTGTTAAACTCACCCGCCGCTAATGTATAGTCCTTGTCCATATAATATGACATTGCCAGGTAAAACTGGGCTGTATCGACGGCGTTATTCCCGGGATAGTTATATATAAACCTCTGGAATTCGCTTTCGGCCTTAAGGTATTTGCCGTCTTCATAGAGTTGCGTAGCCAGCTTCAACTGGTCTTCGGCATCCAGCACCGGTTTGACATTACTGCCGCCGCACCCGGCAAGAATGGAGAATGATGCAATAACCGCACTAAGTAGTAGAATTCTTTTAGCAAACATGTTTCGCGCCATTTTAAGATTAACGATTGCTGAAAAACAGGTACACCAAAACCGCTATCGTACTTCCCACTACGGCGGGTTCGAGATAGCGTTTGATGCCCCCTTCCGGAAGCTGGGGACTCATCAACGGACTGCGCGCGTGACTGAACTGCTTTGCCTCTTTTCTGGTAATATTGTCGCCCACAGTACGGTTTACTTCTTCGGACAAATGAATCCGTCCGCCATCCTCCGAAAGAAGCCGGAATATAGCGATTATTCGGGACTCACGCCATATATTTTTACCCTTTGGATAAGGTTTGGGAGCCTTGGCATAAGTCATCTCGTAATCCACTATCCTGTATTCCAGTGTGAAATCCAATTGAATTGAATCATCTGGATTTTCTTCCCGCTCGACATAAACTATGCCGTTATGTTCTTTTATAAAATTGATAAGCGATTGTTCCAAAATATAGTTAAGTTGATTGTTCTCCGCCGAACGAAGACGGAAGCTCTTCCCGGAGACATTTAACTCGTTAAATGTCTCTACCACCGCTGCATCCATAACCAATGAGGTGAACTCAAGGTTATCGGGACTGCGCTGGGCATAGGCGGAGACCGCCGGGAAACAAATAAATAACAATATCAGCAACAATCTTGTCATAATCTTAACCAAACATCGAATCGGGATACGCTTCCTTCAACATTTTGTAATGTTTACGGATTTTAGTTACATAACTCTGGGGAATTTTCTCCTTTAGCCTGAGCTTGCCCTTTAACGCGTTCTCACCTATATTATAAGCCACCAGCGCCTTTTTAACATCCTTAAATTTATGTATCAGTTCGAAAAGATAATAGGAGCCGACATGGATATTATACCGCGGTTCAAACAATGTCCTCTCCCCTCGCCAGGGACGTTTATACTTCTTGGAAAGCCATAATCCCGTCGAAGGTTTCACCTGCATCAATCCCTGCGCGCCCATGTATGATTCCTGCCCTTTGTGGAATGAGCTTTCTGTCAATATCAGCGCCATCAGCAACAACGGATCATAACCCAGACGTTTACTCTGGGTATAGATAGCGTCCGAAATCACATCCTTCTCCTGGGGCGTAAATCCGAACTGGAAATCTTCGATAATCTGGAATATCTTCAACCGCTCCCTCAGCTCGGTTACCTCCCTCTCGAGCTCCTCTATACGGTTGTCGCGGTGGATTATCTCCTTCTGGAGGTCCGAACGCTCCACCAGCAGATAGACATTGGCCGCGCTTTGGACGATATAGATCATCATCAGTATCATCGTTACCGTACGCGATAGAGTTACTCCTGCTTTTCGAGCCATTCTGATTTGGGCGGACATTATTCAATCCCCTTGTTATACTAAATCGGACTTTTTTTCAAAACAGCTTCCAGGTCATAAAGCGAGATTCCCTCGACCACAACGTCAACCATATCACCCTCCTCAAGCCGCTCATCACCGGCGCGCAACAACACCACCCCATCAATCTCCGGAGCCTGGAATTCATTTCGGCAGTAATATACATCATTTAAATCATCATATTCATCAACAATAACTTTCATTTCCATGCCGGTTAGTTCCCGGTTCCTTTCCTCTACTATCTCTGATTGTAGCCGGGTTAACTCGTCATACTTCCGCTCTCCCAACTCACCCGAAAGAATATCATCCATCATCGATGAAGGCGTTCCTTCTTCTTCTGAGTAAACAAACACACCGAGGTTCTCGAATTTTATCTCCTCAACGAAATCGAGCAATTGCTGAAAATCATCATAGGTCTCCCCGGGATGATTAAGCAGGAACGTCGTCCTTAGAGCGATACCGGGATAGTTCTCCCGGATAGTGGCCATCAAAGCCTTTATCTCCGCCGATGTTACTCCCCGGTTCATTACCTTGAGCATCCTGTCGGAAATATGCTGAAGGGGAATGTCGAGGTAGGAACATATCTTCCCGTTCCCGGAAATAATCTCCAGCAACTCTTCGGAAACCCGGGCGGGGTGGGCGTACATCAGCCTTAACCATTCGAGGCGTTCATCATCAACGAGCTTTTTCAGTAAATCCTCGATGCGAATTTCCGTTTCTAAATCGAATCCATACCTCGTCGTATCCTGTGCCACGAGGATTATCTCCCTGACGCCATTAGACAATAAAAACTCAGCTTCGCCGCCAATCGCTTCTACCTCCCGGCTCCGGTAAGCTCCCCGAATCAATGGTATCGCGCAGTAACTGCAATGGTTATCACAGCCGTCAGCGATTTTCATATACGCGTATGAACTCCCCGGTTCGATAATTCTTCCAGCCGGTTCCTGGTACGGGGCTTCAATGTTGAATGTTCTATCCCCGGTAGATGGGTCGCCGCCGTCAAGCACCGATGCTATTTCCTCCGGTGATGAGATCCCGAAAAGAAAATCCGCCTCGGGAAGGATATCATTCAACTCCCGGCGGTATCTCTGCGATAGGCAACCGGCAACCGCCAGCCTGCCATCGAAACGTTTAAGCCTGGAAAGATGCAGTATCTCATCGATCGATTCCCGCTTGGCATCCTCGATAAAGCCGCAGGTGTTCACTATCAGCAAATCCGCTTCCTCCGGTTCCGAGCGCGTGAAACCGCGTTTCAGCAGGTAATACTCCAGCGCGTTTCCATCGACCTCGTTTTTGGGGCAACCGAGATTGGACAGGAAGTATTTCTTCGGTTTATCACTCATCGGGTCATATCCACCACCCGGCAATCCTCAGGTATATCTATCCTAAACGAATCCTCTGAAAGACCGGGCTCGAAATCAATATTGCCGAATTCGTATGTTATTCGTCTTTTCAACTCATCGGTATATGAAAGGTTTCGGGGCAGGAGAAAATTAACCCCGGGAGATTCATTGGCAATTAATGATACATTGGTACGGTCATTTCGCGGCCGTTCGCTTTTCAAAGTGAACATATAAGTATCCGCGCCTATCGGCTTGTAATCAACCGCGTCATATATCTCGAAATAATCCCGCAGAAAAAGTTCCTTGAATCCTCCGGAACGATCGCTCAACGTTATCTGCATCTGGTTATGCCCGGCGGCGTAATCATAAATCGTATCCTCCCGGGCGGTAACAATACGGTCATCGATACCTATCCTCGAGTAATCATCGCCCATTATCATCGCGTATCCGGAAGCGGTATCAACTTCCCCTGTAAAAGGTGAAGCTATGATCCTCTTGAAATCGAAAGACAGGTTATCCGCTTTCTTAAACCCGGATACCATTTGGCTATACATCCCCTGCCCGCTGGAATCACCGGCCTGGGCATACAGGAAAGTAAACATAATCACCGCGAATATAATATAGAAACTGATCAAGGTTCTATTTATTGGCATGCCCCTGTTTCTCGAACAACGTTTTCAAATATTGCTGGTTGACCAGTACCTTGCGCGCCTTGGAACCATCATAAGGTCCCACAACCCCCGCCGCCTCCAAACTGTCAATCAACCTTGCCGCCCTCTGGTAACCGACGCCCAGCCTTCTTTGCAACAATGATACCGAACCCTGCTTGTGCAGGACAACTGTCTCCGCCGCCTCCCGGAAAAGTTCATCGGAAGCATCACTGAGAACCGAGGAGTCCTTTTTAATTTCACCTCCCGGTTGAAGTGTTTCCACCGGTTTCGGCTTATACTCATTATCCCTCATCGTCTCCACTATCCTCGCTGTCTCCTCGCCGGAAACATAGGACCCGTGCACACGGATCAAATCCTGCTGGCCGGTAAGCATTATCAGCATATCACCCTTACCCAGGAGCTTGTCCGCTCCATTGGCATCGAGAATTGTTCGCGAATCTATCTTCGATGCCACCTTAAATGCTATCCGGGAGGAAAAGTTCGCCTTTATCAGCCCGGTGATTACATCCACCGATGGCCGCTGGGTTGCCAGTACCAGGTGAATCCCCACCGCCCGCGCCATCTGCGCCAGACGGGTTATCATCAATTCTATCTTATTGGAAGAACCGACCATCAAATCGGCAAGCTCATCTACGATTATAATTATATATGGGAGCTTTTCTTCATCATCGACCTTGTTATTGAAATCCTCGATATTACGAACTCCAAGTTCCGCCAAATTACCATAACGGTTTTCCATCTCCTCCACCGCGTCCTTCAGCACTCTTTCGGCCTGCCTTGCCTTGGTAACCACCGGACGTTCCAGGTGCGGTATCCCCGAATAAACGGACAGTTCCAAACGTTTGGGGTCGATGAAGATAAAACGTATTTCATCCGGATGGAGTTTATAAATTATGCTGGTAATTATAGTATTCAAACAAACCGATTTCCCCTGACCGGTCGCCCCGGCAATAAGCAGATGGGGCATCCTCGCTAAATCAGCAATGAACGGCTGTCCCCCGGTGTCCTTGCCCAACGCCAACGGTATTAAGTAATCCGACGCGCGGAATGCCGATGAACCAAGTACTTCCGAGATATGCACAACCTGGGGATTGTTATTGGGAATTTCTATCCCCACCGTACCCTTGCCCGGTATGGGCGCGATTACCCTGATACTTTTTGCCTTCATAGCCAAAGCGAGGTCATCGGCAAGCGAATTGATCTGGCTGACCTTTATCCCCGGCGCCGGCTGGAATTCGAAGCGGGTAATCACCGGCCCCGGGTAACTTTCCAGCGAACCTTCGTTAATACGAACCCCGAAAGTACTCAGCGTTTCCTTTAGCGTCTCCGCCTTCTGCTTTATCTCTTCGTCGCTCTCATGGTCGCGGTCCCGCTCGGGTCTATCCAAAAGTGACATTTCCGGGAATGTGAAAGTACCCTCCGACGATGCCCGTACCCGCGGTTCTTCTTCGGTTCCTTCCTCAGGTTCGTCAACTTGTTCCCGCCTTATATTAACCGATACCGGCGGGGGCGGCTCCTGCGGTTCCACAACAGGCGTTTCCTGTTTGGGTTTGACTATTTTAATCTTCGCCTTCTCTTTGCTCTTGAATATCCGCCCGGATAAGGATACCACCATACCTGGAATCCCTGACAAAATCTTCCACAATCCCTTGAAAAACCCGGTGATGAAACCATATATCTTCCAGAATACCTTTTTGGCGAATACCGGGAAAATAAATCCGGCGATAACGCAGAATCCCGCGCCGAGGATGATATAACTCCCGGTTGTGCCCATTACCAGACGGAAAACTTTGGCAAGTATATAGCCGAATGCCCCCCCGAAACCGTAACCATCCGCTTCGCTATAAGCCCCGCCGGCCGTCGGAATAGTAAAAATGATAGATAGAAGCAAAAGCGCCAGCGCGGTCAGCCGTATCCGGTATGGCAGATACCATTTACCTTTGCCGCTGAAAACATAAACTCCGGACAAAAGTATAAGCGGAGGGACAACCCACCCGAACTTGCCCAGAACGGTCATGATAATAAACGCTACGAAAGCCCCCACAATCCCGCCCGCGTTAGCCACCCGGACATCGAGAATATCCGCAAGCGACCGCGCCCCGAATATCCTGTCCAGTATCCCGCTGTCGATTAACGGGTTGTATGAATAGATACTTATCCCGACAAGGAGGGCGAGTACTATAAGTATAATTCCGGCGATCGGGTCGCCGCTTTTTTTACGTTTTTTCTTTTTCGCCACAGCCTTAAATCTAACACCGCCGGCATTTCAAGTCAACATCAAATGGCTTAATCTCCGGAACCGACAAAATGATACCCCGACCAGCGATAGCTCTGTTCCAGCAATCGTTCATTTTTCACTAACCGCTGGGCATTTGAAAACGCCCGCAGTATACCGGTTTTTTCGAGTTCATGGAAATACTCTTTAAAGAAATACGCCCCGTCGAAATCATCGATATTCCAGTATGGCATGATAAATCCTTTATATCCCGCGCTTAACATCAACCGCCAGGCAATTGACAGCTTTCCGGGAGACATACCAACCGGTAGGAACCCAACACCCGCAAGGTCCGCGTAATAACCCGACGCCTTCCTGGCAGAAAGGATATCTTTTAATCTCAGGCCGGATGAATCATCCACACCAACGCCATTTATCATGTAATAAAGCGGAGTTCCCGCCTTTTCTTCCAGCCCGGAAACAGAAAGAGTAAAATCAACATTTGCCGAATCCGGAACGGAATCTGTTCCTTTTTCCTTTAAATCCAATTTTCCCCGGATTTTCACCCTCTCCATGGTCATGCCGTAATAATCGACGACCTTCTTATCTCCGCTGCTAAATGAAATAGTCATCGGCTCGGAAGTTAGCGCTGAATCGGGGATTGGCTGGATATCATACAGCGATGGATAAATATTTACTTCCGGTATTCCCGGTTTGGTCATAGCGTAAATAAGGTGGTTAAACGGCATTGGGGATGTCATTCCCAGCGGTATTACCGACATCTTTTCCATCGTTTTAAGCGAATCTTCCAATCCCGTGAAAAGAATCCCTGTCAAAGAGGAGTCTATCTCCGATGTCCCCGCCAATGAAATTATACGGTAATATAACTGACGATTCAACTCACGGATATCTTCCTCCAGTTCTTGTTTGAACGCCGATATTTCTCCATCGGCAAGGAAAAAGCGGTAAAGCTCATCGCCCGCGGTATAATAGAAAATTAACGGTTTCGCTTTTGAAACCTCTAATATGAAATCGAAATCAACTGGAGGAACATCGCAAATGAGGTAAACACCCATGTTAATTTCGGCAAGCCTGTTTATAACATTTTTATAATCTTGCTCAAAGAATTCTCCCTCAAATCTCACCGCCGCCGAATCTTCCCTGTTCAACCTTGCCAAATTCGCCAGCGCGTTCAACTGCTCCCGGTAACCGCCTATCGCGGACACCAGCGAATCCACCCTCGGATTTTTAAATTCGATATCGAAACTCGATATAACCGATACCTGCCGGTAATGCGCCGCTTTCTGGAAAGATTCCAATGCCAGGCGGCTATCGCCGTCCTGATAGTAACTTCTCCCCAGCAACTCGTAGACATCCCCGGGATCAAATGGTAAACGCGACCTGTAAATCTCGTTGCGCGTTTTTACCGGCGCCGACTCCAGCGCTTTTTGCGCCCTCTGAAGGTACTCCACCGATTCCTCGGTATCCTTCTTCGAATAACGGACTTTCGCCAGCAGGTAGAGCGTCCTCCAGTATATATCAGGAAAATTCGCCAGCTCCTTGTCGGCCAGCATATCCCGGAGAACATCCTGCGCCGAAGAGGTCTTTCCCGTCGAGTCCATTATATACGCCGTCACCAGGTCCCGTTTCGACGAATAAAAGGGATTTCCCAGCCCGGTTACCAGCGAATCAGCCTCTTCCAAAACTTTTTCAGCGGAATCCCATCCTTCCTCAAACCCGGCGGCTGCCGCCAAATCAAGGAGCATCTCGATACGCGGTTCCTCTTTTTTCTCCCCGGCGGAATATGTCAGCGCCAGCCGGAAATGGTCTACCGCCGCTTTATAATAGCCTCTCCGCAGGTAATGCCGGGCGAGGTTTTCGGCGAATACCGTTTTATGCAGTTCTGATTCGACCTCCTCGGCAGTTTCCAGACCTTCCCGCAGTAAATCCTCACCCTCCTCACTCATCCCCGAGTAGATTAATATCAACGCTTCAATCAGTTTCGAATCGAGATAACCGGAAGGTTCATCCGCGGAGAAATAATACCCCGAAGCGAACCGAGCCATCTCCAGCGCGTTATCAAAATCACCGTTTCCCCACATAGCCGATGCCAATAGCTGAGCGCACCGCGCGGCGTTGGCGGTATCATCTATTCCCATGAAATAATCGTATGCTTTCAGCGCCGCCCTTCGGGCTTTTTCGTACAAACCCAGGCGGAAGTACGCCGTGCTCAAAAGCTGGTCAGCGGCGGCTACGCTGTCCGCGCTTGCGTAACGGCCCAGGTATTCTTCTGCCTTCTCCAGCGAATTAGATGATTCCAGATATTTGCCCTGGTTCAACAACAACGTCCCCCTTACATAATAGACATGCGCCAGCACTACGCTGTCGGCCGCTCTGTTGGCGATTGCCAGCGCCGAATCCGCCTCCCGCAGCCCCCTGAAGAAATTGCCATCCCGGTTATACAGGTCAGCAATTTTCAGGAAACCCTCCGCGGATGTATCAGTGGTGTCGCCGATTTCGTTCTTGAACGCGTAATACATCCGGTGATATGCCGCCGCCTTTGTGAAAAACCGTCCTCCCTCGGATATCACCCTGAGCAACATGTACGATTCGAGCTGACCCTGTTCGTCCTCCCGCTTACGCTGTATGCGCATAATCTTCTTCTGGTAATCCTCGGCAAGGGCAAACTTTTCAGATTTGAATGCCGCGTTGACCGCGCCGCCGAGAATGGCTATAATTTTGTCATCATCAAGCTCAAGTTTATCGGTCAGGAAATAGGCGTTTTCATAATATTCCAGCGCGTCCGGCCAGCTTCCCTCCCTCTGAGCTATAATCGCTTTCTGGATAATCCGGTTGAACTGCTCCCGCGCGTACTCAAGCTCTTCATCATTGGTCATCCCCTTGTATCCCAACAACTCGAAACTGCTCCAGTAATTGTAGCCCGGATATCTCTCCCGTATATCATATCTCGCCGCTCCCACCGCTCCGGCAACGTTGTAATCATCGAGATAAGAGATACAGAGCTGGGCAAACTGGTTGAAAACCGAATCGGGGACTTTTTCACGGGTAAGGACAATTGACGGCGCTCCCGCGTAATTAAGCGCCGCCTGCAACGCGGGGAGGGTCTCGTATGCTTTATCCACATGTCCCGTATTTAAGATAGCCGCCTCGCAGTTCAACTCGAACGTTAAAAAGTCGCTCAGTCTTCGGCCTCCGGCGGGAGTAACCAGCCGGGTCCCTAACGGAAATCCGGTTTGCGGCTCCATCCCGTCATGGAAAACCAGCACACCGTAATTAGCTAACGCCGATGGTATGCTGTCCTCCCCCGCCCAGGCGAACTCCCCCCATTTCTCCGCTTCCCCGGGACCGGATATTACCATCACACCTTCGGATGGCACTCTCCGGTTCTGATATCCGTTGACCGCCATCACCGCGCTTGAAGAGATCGAATAATCGCACATATCCGCCAGCGCCAGACCATCACGCCCTATCCTCGAAAACGGTATATCATAAAGAAATCCGTCGGGTATCAATACCGCATAACCGACATTCTCGATATCCTCCTGGAATTCGGCGAACATCAAATCAAAAAGAAGCGATGAAGCCTCATCAAGGCTGTCACTGTCCAGCGAATTGTTAGCGATAAACACCAAACCCTCCAGTGAATCCTCATCTATCTCCCGGAACTGAAAAGTAACACTGTCACCGTTATGCTTCCATATCCCCAGTCCGTCATCGAAAACATGATACTCCAGCAACAATCCTTCATCCTCGCCCAGCAGGACCGATACCATGCTGTCATCGGGCGTTGTTGGATATATCAATGGCGACAACGATGGGAAATTCTCGATTATCTTTTTCAATTCCTCATCGAGTTCGATGCTCATATCTCCAAGCTCCACCTTCAGCGAATCCAGCGCGTTTTTCTCCTCGATAGTCAAATTATCGAGGCGGACCTCGTACGCTCGTATCATTGTACCCAGCGAATCGACCATCTCATCGAGGTAGCTGATATTCGTCCAGTAGACCTTATGAAGCTCGCTTCGGAAATCCCGTACCGGGTAGCGCGCGAACTCGCCGGCTAAACTCATGGAACGGTACAGTTCCATCGCCTCGAACGCTTTCCGTTCTTCTCCCCGGTCTATCAAGTATTTAAGGTAGATTTCGTATGATTTCCTCAGTGAATATTCTTCTTCAGGAAGCGCGAATGGGTTTTTAGCCCCGCGTATCGTCTTCAGTATCTCCGCCGATGAGTTAAAATACTCATCTTCCCTGTAACTCTGTGGATTGGTAATTCCTAAATCGAGGTTGATCCTCCACAGGAGGTCATTGTAACCATTTTCCCGGGCCAGTCTTTGCGCCTGGTTCAATTGATTATCCGCCAGTTCATAATCCTTCTTGTGGGCGTACACAAGCCCTTTGTTCCTCCTTATCGCGGTCTGCGAATAGGTGTCCTTTAATATCGATGCTATCTCATCGGCGACATTGAAATACTCCACCGCCTTCTCCAGCAGGACATCGGAACTATCCTCGCTTTCGATTCCCATCGCCTCCAGGTAGAACCCCGATGCCAGCGCGCAATAGGAATACATCTTCAGAGGCGACGCCGCCCCCGGAAGTTCGGTCAGCCCATCGCTCAAATGCCTTTCTATCTTTTTTATCTCTCCCCGGGGGTAACCTTCTCTTAATTCCGGTATCGAAAGCAAAAGGTTATAGAGGTTTATCGCGTTAATCGCCACTCCCGGCAAAAGCTCGGCGTCCTCCGCTAAATCGATAGCCCTGCGGTAGTACGCCGCCGCCGAATCCGGGTTCCCGGAATAAAGGAACAGATTCGCCAGCTCATTGGCGGTTATACCCGCCGCCTTGTCATCATCGCTGTCTCTCTCCAGTTCAATCTTGTCTTTCATCCATACCGCCGCCGAATCTATCTTGCCCAGTTCGCTGTAACTGCGGGAGATGTAGCTTCTCAGCAACCGCTGGTTCAGATTATATGGAAAACCACGCGGATAAAAAGAACCGCCGATCTTGAATTCCTCAAGCTCCGCCAACTGGAAATACTCCGGTATAAGGATGAACCTCCCCATCAATTTCCCGCGCGTTTTCAAATCGGTGCGGGGGCTAAGCGATGAGTAAATTGAATCGGATATCGATGCGTACTTTATGCAACTACGGTATTCACGGTCTATATATTCATTCGC
This sequence comes from Candidatus Zixiibacteriota bacterium, assembly GCA_014730345.1. Classification (GTDB taxonomy): domain Bacteria; phylum Zixibacteria; class MSB-5A5; order UM-FILTER-46-8; family UM-FILTER-46-8; genus WJIJ01. The sequence continues at coordinate 14,292 of WJIJ01000076.1, forward strand.
CGCCAGCGCTTTATGCACCTGCGCGATGCCCTTTTTATCTTCGCGTGATTTATAAATATCGAGAACCTGGTCGAAATAATATCGTGATTCATCGAAATCCTCCATCAGCATATAGACAAGCCCCAGCTTGCGGAAAATCCGCAGGCGGAAATTAGTATCCCCCTTCCTCTCGGCAATTCTCAACAACTGTTCCATACAGTCTGTAGCAATAAATAGGCTGTCTATCTGCATCGCCGCGTCCCCCAGGTTCCAGAGGAAATCTATCTTCAATTTTTCATCCCCCCCCTTCTCCACGAACTGGTAACACCGGTCATAATACGAGTATGCCTGCGAGAATTGACCGATATGGTAATAACCGGTCGCGAGATTCAGGTAAAGATGATACTCGACCTTTTCCGGTGTTTCTTCACCGATAGTTTCTATCCCCAGCAGGGAGACATCGATAGCCCTCTCCGCAAACCCGCTTTCCTCTGCCTCCATTCCCGCAACCTCCATCTTCAGGTACACCTCTCCGAGGGCTACGTACGGAAATATCCATTCAAAATATTCCTCGTTTAAATCCTCCAGCAACTCCTTCGCGTCTCTTAACCTGCTCTTCGAACCGCTTTGGTCATACCGGGAAATTAAAAGTATGCTCTTTCCGTAAAGGAAACCCCGGTCTTCCTCGTTTGAGTCCAGCCACCGGTCATATCCCTTATCCGCGTAGGAAAGGTCATCGAGAGCTTCACAGCATTTAACGAATCCCCAATGGCAGTCACCCCTATCGGAAAACCGTCCTATCAATTCCTCGAATTTTATCCGTGCCTTGCTGTACTCGCCGGAATTGAAAATGGAATCAGCTTCCTTCAGATATGTCCGGTACAAAATCTCCTCGGCGCTTTCATAGAGCTGGTTGGACAACCCATCTGCATCGAGCAACTCATTAAGCTCCGATATACCGGTCTGTCTATCACCCGCGATAATGCTCAGCTCCGCCGCGTTCAAACGCGCCTTAGCGCTTATTTCACCGGTACCCGGATAGGAAAGGTAAACCGATGTGAACTGGTCAATCGCCCCTAAAAGATTCCCCCGGTCACGGTATGCCTTCCCGATTTCAAACTCTCCCCGCGCCTGCAATACCTGGTTATCCGGGAACTCCCTCAACAACGCCCGTATACCCTCAACCCTCTCATTGACCGGCGCATCCGAGTACTGGTAGATAGCATAGTTCACCGCGCTGTCGGTAAATGCGTTCGCTTCCGGGAATTCCCTTATTGTATTTATATAGTTGCGGGCGTTGGAAAGCCTGTCCTCCGGATTAATAGTACGATATACATCCACAATCCGCAGATGCGATTCACAAACTACATCCACTATATCTGGATAATTTTCCGCCGCCAGGTTGAATGAATAAAGAGCGTCCTCAAAATTGCCATAGCGGAAATTCACCATGCCCCGCAGGTAATATGCCTCCGCTTCAACCCGCCTGTCGCCGGCATAATCCTCAAGTATATCATCTATCGCCCGCAATGCCCTGCGCGTGGCCGCCCTGCTGTCCAACTCCCATCTTTTTTCCGTGTCCAGTTCAACCAGGTACAGTTCGGCGAGCCCCTTCAAAGTCGAATCGGCATCGCTTTCGGTTATCGACTCCCATGTACGTTGCGCTTCTCGGTACAACCCCTCCCGCATATACAAATATCCGCAACGCAGAAACGCCTCCATGGCCGCCGGTTCATCCGGGTACAATTTATAATACGATTCAAGATACTGTATCGCCGCCAGCCTTTGATATCTCTCCGGCGCCCCCGAAAGATTCTCCGAATATGTAACCAGCGATTCGGGATATGAATAAATATTCAGCAAACGCCCCATATCAAACCGGGCTACATTTTCCTCCCCGTTGTCATCCACGGCAACATACGCCCATTTGTTCTCAATCCCCGGTCTCGGGTAGGAAACTCCCGTCTCCCTGAATATAAGTTTCACCGATTCCTGCTTATCGCGGAAATATCCGCAGACCAGGGGAGAATCATCGATATTCAATGCCCCGTCGCCATTGGTATCCACGGCATATTTTGTATAATAGATAATATTCCCCCCCGGGGAGAAGTGGGGGTGCATCACCGGACCATCGCCGGTATCAAGATATTCTATATTCCCCTGCAGGTCCGACACCGCGAGTATATTGTTATGCCCCAGACCGGTAGTATCAAGGGCGATATAAGCGATGTAATTGCCGTCGGGAGACCAGCATGGATTTATTCCTCCGTTAATAGTGATCCGCCGGACATCTTTTCCGTTGGCATCCGCTACATATATATCCTGTTGACCGGGCAGATCCCTGTCGGAACTGAACGCTATCAGTTTCTTCTCCGGTGAAACGGCCGGTTCGATATCATAGCCCTTATTTTCGGTAATCCGCCGGGTCGAACCTGTTGAAATAGTATAGCGGTATATCTCCCCTAATGCGTCATCCCGCCGGGATACGAAATAAACCGACTTGCCATTCGACGCCCAGCACGGGCTGTAATCCGCCGAAGTATGATTGGTCAGCCGGACCGGGATGCCCCGGCCGGTGGATTTAATGTATATATTGAAATCACCATCCCTGCCGGTCGTAAACGCTATCTTATCCCCCCTCGGCGAAACCGACGGCTCAAAATCTATCCCCGGGTGCCCGGTTACCTTCTTCAGCACCGGTATAAACTCCTCATAAGCGCGCGCGTTGCCGGGAAGAAACAGCGGAATTATAAACAGCATGTATATTAAAAATCTTATCATTCGCCTATCGTAACTTCTTTGACTCTCCATTCGCCGGACTCACCCTGAACCATCCTGCCCGCCTTCTCCTCACCGATATTTTTAGCCGCGAATATACGCTGAACCTGAGGGAGATCTTCTTCGGTTAAATCCGCCCTCAATGTTATTACCCGGTCCATCAACACTCCCCGCGCCGAATTCTCCTCCTCGACCACAAGCTCCAGCACGCGCCGGTCGGCATCCGGAAGAGACCCGGCTTTATCCTCGAAAATATGCAGTAACCCGTCTGAACCCTCCCCCGCTACCTGCAGGTCCTTGAATTTCTCGATATCGTCATAATTAAACCTCTGCCGGGCAAGCGCGTTAAGATACTCTATTCGACTGCTGTCAGCTTCCACCAACGCGCTTTCGCCCGCTAATGAGTCCGACAGCGAACTGCGGTAGCTCTGGTACAGACCTCCATCCGCCGCGGGAAGGTATATGTCCCTCGTGGAAAGTTTATACTGCCCCAGCAGTTGATGCTCCAGCACCGTCTTTTCTCCGGTAACGGTAATCTCAGGCGGCTTGACCGTGCAGGAAACTATCATCACGCAAGCATAAACAATCACCACTATAACAACTTTAATATTGTCCATCGAGATTCTCCTTCTATTCCTCAACCGGAGTTGCCGCCGCCGCTTTCATCAGCGCCTGCAACTGCTTTCTGTCATATTCCACCGGCATGGTTACCGCTCCAATCCGCAGGTACTTCGCGAAGAACGGCTGGTCCATGTCAATTGACGGATTCACGTTCCCGTGCTTGATTTTCATCGACAGGCTCTTCGGTTGATAACTTATATCCAGGAAAAGAAACTTTCTATCCATCAGTTTACGGGTCTCGGCGATACTTATATCGGTGCCCGTGGGATCCAGGAAATCCAACAGACGCTTGGTCGCCCGCGGCCCGATTTTTGTAATATTCACCTGCCCCTCAAGTTCGAAATCCTCCTCGGGACTCACCAGCCCCCTGCCGGTCAATGACAGGTCCCCGGAGATATCCGCCCTGCTGGAAACATCTTTACTCCCTACCAGCTTGTCAAAATTGACCGCCGACATCTGTAAATTAGCGGAATACTTCAAACTGTCCAGCTTCATCACTTCCTCTGCGAAATCAATCCCGCTCAGGTCAATATAAAAATCCCCGATTAAATTGCCTCCGTAGACATCGGTGTACAACCGCCGGGCGACTATCCGTCCGTTGTTTATCTCCGTCTCCAAACTGAAATTCTCGATAAACACCCTGCCTGTCTCCAGTTTCTGGAAACTGAGTATGCCCAAATCCTCCTCGGTCCCGTAAAACTTCGCCTGTTCGAAATCGAGTATGTTCAATCTCTCCTTAAAACGCCTTTCCGATACAAGCCGCAGGTTCTCCATGGAAATCTTCTGCTCGAACGGCATCCTTCCCGATATCGAACTTATGGAAGCCACCTCCGGATATTCGACAGATAGCCCGAATGGATTTATGGAACCTCGCATGAACATTGTGCTGTCATCCATTCGCAAATCGCACCATCCCTCGATACGCCCCTTTATCACCGCCGTATCATACACCGGTAAATCATCCTGAGTGTACAAACTCAGATGCGTGTATAAGTCCATCTTGAACGCCTCCCCCATCTCGAAACTTCCCCGTGAAGATAGTTGCATACTGTGTGATTTAACATCAACATCGACCCCGCTCCAGCTTAGCAGTGAATCCTGATACGTAACAGTGTACTTGCCCTCAATATCTGCCATAGGCACCATCAAAGAATCATCGACAGTGAATCTATTCATGTTCAAATCACCGCGGGCGCGTAATATATCATTGAAATAGTTGAATTTGGCGTTAGTGCGAATACCCGATGACGAGAACGCGTACAGCTCAACCGACAATGTGTCAATTGATGATTCCGCGTCTCCATTTGCGGAGATAACCATTTCTTCATCTTTCCCGGTTTCCACCTCCACACTGCACCTCACCGACGATTGTCCATCCAGCTCCACCTCACCGAGAGAATCGCGCATAGCCGAGGGGATGAAATCCTGCAGGTAATCATGGTAGATATTCGCTTCCAGCGATGCTTTAACCGACATTTCCGGCTCCATTGCTATAACCGCTCCCCCCGTTGCATCGAACAGTTCCGGCGAACCCATGAACATATCATCGATACTGAAATATGTGTATCCACTGTTCATCCTGCCAGCCAAACGGAGGCTCACCGGAAGCTCCGGTATAAACAGGCTGTCCTCCTCAAGGGTGATGAAAATTTCATTCGCCGAAAACGATGAATTCGCGCTCCATGAAACTCCCCGGGTTGCGACATTGATACTCATTACGCCGTACCCCCGGTATTCCGAGTATGGCAGTTGTTCGATATCTATATTGAGCATACTTATAGACAGGCTCATGGCTCCCTCCGGGGGAATCCCGCCGTTGATTTGGACATCACACTTCATCCCTTTTCCCCATAAATCATCAACTGACAATTCCGCCGACAGCGAATCGGGCATGAACAGCGAATCGAGCGACCCGCCCGCCGCGAGCGTAATGCCCGGCGCAAAAATATCAGTAGTATCGTCCAGCGCGTAATTAATCGAATCGACCTCCCCATTTATATCTATCACATAACCAGCCCTGTCCCCCGACATGATACCATCAAAACCGGATGACACATTTATCTCCCCAACGCTTATCCCCTGCTCCGGTATAGACAGCCTGACATCGTTTAGAGAAATATCCCCGCTCATCTTCATTCCCGGGTAACGCTCGTTGCTGACCATCGAAAAAGAATTGCTGTTAACCTTTCCTTCTATTTCTATTCCGGCGAACATATCATCCAGTATCCCGCTAATTTCCCGAAGGTCCAGATTCAACCGGTCAACCGCTATCTCCATGGGAAGTATACTGTCGCCTTCCGCGAATCCCATTTTAAACGCTCCCCTCAACCGGTTATACCTGCCTATATCTATCTCTATTCCGGGTATATCAAGCTCTGAATTAATACCATCGTATGAAACCGGGGTGGAAAGGTACGCGCTGGAAACAAGTTCGAGCGAATCGATAGTCGCGTAAAGCGGCCCGCAACTCAATGATAATTCACCGCTGGCGCTCGGCCCCGGAGACAACTCCGCTTCCAACCGAAGCTCCGCCGGAGCTTTGTATTCCATAAATCCCGCGGTGTCCGCGTAACCATACAGAATATTAATCCTGTTGCTCTTTTCCACAGTCAACTCGACATGACCATAAATCGAATCAAGCGTCGGTACATAAAGCTCATTAACCGTCAAGTTCAATCCATCGACATATATCCTCTGCGGTCCCGTCGTTCTCGCTTTTAGATTCTTGATGACGAACCTGTCCAGCTTTATCTCCACCGGAAGTTCCGACGATGCCGTATCGGCTTCTACTTCCTCCAGCATCGAATCCTCCGCCGGCAAACTATCCTCCAGCGTTTTCAACCACGAAAGATCCAACTCGCCATCGGGATCGAAACGCAAATTCGCCACCGGGTCTATCAACTGCATCCCGGTAATCTCCAATTTCCCCGCCATTAGTTTTCTCGCGCTGTAATCGAGCGAGAGTTCACGGCATCCGAATATTGTATCCGCTTTTTCAACTATATAAAAATCGCGAATCAGTATCGATGAGAGTATGCTCATATTCAACTCCCCGATACTGAACTTAGCATTTAAATAATCCTGCGCGGTTTCCGTCAGCACATCCTGCAGACGGCTATCATTATAGTACAACCGCAATACAGCCATACCAACAACCAGCAGGACTATGAAAGCGGAAACTGATATAAATAAATATTTGGCAAACTTGGTGGTCCTGCGCTTTATGTTTTTCGGAGCCATAGCGAATGAATTTTACGCAACTAAAATGTCGAAGTCAATTCTATAAAACGCAAAAAGGCAGGATTAACATCCTGCCTTAGCAGAAAAACCATGTCTTTAATTCAATGCGTCTTTTAAACCTTTACCGGGTTTAAATTTCGGAACCTTGGCGGCCGGTATCTTGATCTCATCGCCGGTCTGCGGATTACGGCCTGTGCGGGCTTTCCTCTTGGTTACATTAAATGTTCCAAATCCAACGAAGCTGACCCTCTTCCCTTTCTTTAAATTCGTGGTTACTCCGTCGAAAAGCGCGTCCAGCGCCCTTTTGGCCTGCGCCTTGGTTATCTTGGCTTCCTTCGCCATCTTCTCGATTAACTCTTCTTTCACTAACTCCACTCCTTTCCTTAATTGTGGACTTCAGTTTTAATTTCCAGAGCGCAAGTGTAGACCATAACAACCGAGTTTGTCAACCATTTAATACCCGCAAAGCCCGATTTTTTAACGTTTTTAAGCGTTTTTATCATTTTTAACTAATATAAACTTCCCGGCGTTATTCCTCCCTCCGAGGTTTCAACTTTCACATCAGGAAGCTCCAGTACATTTATTCTTAAAAAATAACCCGAACGAATCCCGCTTGGACGCCAGATAAATACCATCTCCCAGCAATGTAAATTTCTCGTAATTTGAAGCTCCTGGTCGGTAATCTTTTTATCATCCACATCATAGCTGAAATTGTATTTCATCCGCCAGCCCGCCGTTATTGGACTCTCGTATCTAACACCCAACCAACGACTTATAGATTTATTAGAACCAAAACGGCTCTCAACATAACGCCCGGTCAAACTTACATTCCACGGCGATTGCGATGGTATCTCCGCCGCCGAACGCCTGTTAAAATAATCAACCTCCAACCCTCCAAGCGTATCCTCCGGCGTCTGCGATTGCGAAACCGATGATGTCCTTCCTACCATCGAAAATGAACCGGTAATATTAAAATTCAGCAATCTCGGATGTAAAAAATCCGGCGTTACATCCGCCGGGTCATCATCGTAAAAAGAATGAGTCATTCCCCCTGAGAGGCTAAGGTTTTTTATCTTTGTCGCCTGAATCGAGGTCGAAAGGTTAGACCATTTCCTTCCTTCCGCAAGGAAATTGTGCCCCGTCGAAAAATTGATATTAAATAAATCGGTCTTGTATTCCTTGTCCCCCACACTGCCTTTCATCTGGAATGCGTTGCTCAATCCCAGTGAAATCGAACTGACCTTTCCGGGAGCGCCGCCTACGCCGGTAAATGAATAATACTCCTCGTTGCTTTTAAATTCCGGGCTCCAGCTATAGGTAGCGCTGGGGGTCATTATATGCCTTATCGCGTCCACCAATCCGGCATTGAAGTTGAACATACCATACAAAGTCGTATTCAAATTCGTGCTCAAACTGTATGTCCCCCTCCTTTTAAATGTCGCCGTTTCAACTCCCGCGTTGTTGGCGGCCGTGGTTTCGGGAATGTAATACCAGGTCTCACGGTAATTCGCCCCGGGAGTCAGATTAAAAACTCCGAGAAATTTCATCTTCGCCGATATTCTCCACTGGTGATTGGCGGTCATGTGCTCCCGCCATGCCTCCGCGCCGTCAACATTCTCTATCCGGCGGTAATTATTCGCCGAAAGCGAATAGCTGTAATAGATATCGTTATACCACGAACGCTCCTTCTCGATTCCCTTTTCTTTAGGCTCCCTGAACGGTATCAATGCCTGCTGGCGCCGCGAATATGTTATCGATGGCAAATTTTCCGTCCGCACATCGGTATCCAGATTCCAGTTCTGGTTCGCCACTACGGTCAGCGATGCCTGGTCATAACTTTTACTCAGCGATACATGCGAGTTGATGTTCCTGTTCCTTATCTCCTCGGGATCGTAGCTCAAATCTTCCATATATCTCTTATCGCTCATAAATGAACCCGATGCCGCCAGCCTGGTGGTCTCGTTAATCGTCTGGCTGTGACCAAAACGTACCTGCCACCTCGTACCCCCGGTCCTGGTCATCCCCACGTAACGCGACTCGTTGACATACGAACCGGAAACATTGCCGTTGAGTATATATCTCTTGGCGTAACGGAACTGCCCGTTCAATGCCGTGTGACTGTCCTCGTAATAATCCAGCGTCCCCTGAACATCCCAGTAGTCCGATGCCGCCCAGTAGTAACCCACATTGCGGATAAATAACTCTCCCCTCTCGATATTGCCTATCTCGAAAGCGGTAAATCCCGAATGCCGCCCCTTCTTGATTGGAAAAACATAATACGGCAACGCCGCCACCGGGACTTCTCCTATATACATTATCACCGGACGGGCAACTACCTTGTCCCGGGCTATTAATTTCATCTTTCGTGATTTAAAACAATAATGCGGGTCAAGCAGGTTGCATGTCGTATAAACGCCGTCCTTTACATAAAGCACCTCGTCGGTAATCTTGCGAACATCCTCCCCATGATAATATCCCCCTTCGAACTCTGTATCCGCGTAAACAATCCTGCCCTTCTTGTTCTTTATATTATACTCCATCTTGTAACCAACAAGCTTCTCCTCCCCTTCGGTGAGTATGGGCGGGTTTTTATATGATGAACTGTCGTCGGTATGCACCGAATCACCTTCCGCGAAAATATGGTCCCGGGCGGTGGCATAAACTATCCGGTGCGCCCTCAGGTTCATCCCCTGGTAGGTAACATTCGAATTGCCGTCGAGGGTAATTGATGAATCCCCGGCCTGGTACTCTATCCACCTCGCCGAATAACGGACCGTATCCTCAACCACCGAATCGGCGGGGGCATCATCGGGACGGTAACGGTATGTCCCCCTCGCTCCCCCGATAATCAACGCCTTATCCAGGTCTTCATCCTCTATATAAAACTTTATCGTATCCCCGGATGCTTCGTTTATATCGCTTGAAAGCGTGTCCATGGTTGCCGGACGGTAGTAACTGGTGGCGGTACCCATCACCAGCGCGCTGTCGGCCTCTTCATCCGTAAAATAAAAATCGAGCTTTTTCCCAGTCAACTTGGTAAGAGAACCTCGCGCTTGAGTACTATCGGGCTTGCCTTCATAATTTGCTACAGCGTTCCCGTCCACTGATATGCGTTCCACTTCCTCGTCAGCGGTAAAAACTCTGATTGTATCCCCCGTTAAATATGAATCCTCCTGCACCGCCTTGGGGTCTTCATACAACAACGCGTATTCATCGACCTTGTAAAATTCGGCAATGCCCCCGGTTGCTATCAACTTCCCCTTGGTTATCTCCACTGAATCGGTGGCAACTCCCTTCTCCTCATCACCATAATACTCAAGCTTTACCGCGGTGATAACCACATCCGACGTATCCCCCTCGTTGCGCGATGTAAGTTTCGGCTCCCCTGTAACCTCCACGTACTCACTGTCCCGCAGATACAACCCCCGCCTTCCGGTAATCACCGTACGCCCCGAATCCGAAGTTGCTACCACATTTCCTATGGCAATCAACTTTTTGATGTTCTTATAATAAGTCGCCCTGTCGGAGTTGAGGGTGCTTCCCTGCCCGTCATCAACGAAAACGTTGTCTATCAGTACCGCCACTCCCGCGGATTTGTACCATATAGCCCTGCCGCAGAAAATATCGGTGCTGTCCTGCCGGAAATGGATATTTCCGTTCAAATTCAATATTAGATTATCTTCGTCATTGTTCAGCTCGAGATTATCGCTGTGTATCAGCTCCAGCGGAGAACTCGCCTTATCCTCGGCCGCCGAATCGCCCCAGGGCAATAGTATCACCATCAACAAAACAAAATATATTGGAATGGTTGTGAAATAGTTCATTGCGGCTTATCGCAAGCGCGCTCCCACCTCCGAACTTCGCCGGTTTGACCGAACCTGGGAAGACGCTCCGCGCGTTGTTAATCTTTGATTATTGCCGCGATCTCATTAATCGCGTTTTCCAAACCGGTAAACAGCGCCCTTCCGGTTATCCCCCTGCCGATAACGAACTCCTCTATCTGTCCGCTGTCAGCGAGGGCTTTGATATTACGCTTATCCAGGCCGCCGCCGCAACTCACTCCCAGAAGGAGCTTGTTCGCCAGCTGAGCCATGGAAATTATCTTTTCCGCCTCCGCCGCCCTTTCAGCTCCGCCGGACGCGTTTACATAGCCCCATGTGGAAAACTCCACGTAATCCGCTTTCGTCTTCGCCGCCAGCTTGACCCCCTCCACCTCGGGAGGTATATAAAGCGATACCATTATATCCTTCGTCTGAAGCTCCGTGGTCAACTCCGATATCCGGTCATAATCCAGGGCCAAATCAAGCGCCGGCATTATCCGCGAATCCATATCCCCTTCGCCAATCAAGGTAACGCTCCCCGGGGAAATACTCACTGCCGTATCAATCATGAACTCCGTGGGTGGGATTATCATGTTAAAATGAGTACCGATTACATTCTTCAGTACCTGGAATTCTTTCCTGCTGATAGATCCATCCCCTCTCGCCGGACATATTGCTATCCCATCGGCCCCAGCCATCTCGACCTGCATCGCCGCGTGATACAAATTGGGAGTTCCATTTTCATCGCCGCCCCTCAGGTAAGCTATATCATCAATGTTTACGCTTAGTCTCGCCATCTATCCTCCATGAAAATTTAATCCGGCCTTCCTATATTCTCAGCAAATATTGCGAAACAGGGGTAACTTTGCAATTTAACTTGGAAAGTTGGTTAGCCGCGTTCTTTATCCCCGTGGCGGCGCCTTCCTCCACCGATATAAGCACTATACCCCAGTTATCGGTAAGGAGCATCTTCCGGTGCGTATCCAGCATCTGCAGGCGGATACGGTCTTCACTTTCGCCTTCAATCCAATTAATATCCTTCACCAGCTTTCCTCCCGCCTTCGTGAATATTTCCACCTCCCCCTTTATATCATCGGCATCACTCAGCATTACATATCCTTCCCCACCCAATTTTTCCGCCAGCTTCTCACCCAGCGGCGGGGAACCTTCCCGCCAGAACACATACTTATTCTTGCCCGCCAGCCTCTGCATAACATGAAACGCCTGGTCGAAATCCCGCGCTTTGCGCAGTCCCACTATCGAAGCCGCCGCGTTCATCAAGCGCGTGAAACTTCCTTCATCAAATGGTATCTCGTATATAATCTGTTGCTCACCCGCCTCCAGCGCTTCCCTCGTATCGGTAAATCCAAGCGAACCCGGCTTCAGTATATAACTGTACATCACTCCCAAATTCAACAGCTCCGTCCTCGATTTGCCCGTCTGCGCCTGCACCTTGTCGAGAATAACTATCATCCGCGATGCCTGCGGCGAAACTCCTCGCGATGATGTCAAACGGAATTTTAATATATCCTCATCACCCGCCTTCAGGGTAAAGTCCAGCGACTTCTCATCTCCGCTTTCCACGCAGTCAACTACATCATACTCGGTCCCGGAAAGGTTCCTTATCAATTCACGGTGGAAAATCATCTTGGGATAAAGCGATGATATCTTCACCTCGTAAATAGACTCCATCGCCTCGTTCTCCCCGGCAAAATCGGTCTTCCTTATATCCTCGGGATTGACCCCGAAAGACGCCGCCGTCCTTATCACCGGTTCGATCAATTTAGTCTGTTTCTCCGGCACGCTCATCCGCGCGTAATACTGGTCAGCGAGCAAATCCACTACCTGCTTGCCGCTGAAATATATCGCTACCAGCAGAACTATCGCGGCGATGACCATCACGATATTCATTACCCTGCGGTCGCCCTCGCTCATCATCCGCGTGCGCTCTTCTCTGCTTAACCTCGTATGATGCGGAGACCCGCCCTTTTTACCTTTTAACGCCAAACTCCTTACTTCCTTTTAATTCGGTATTGTTAAGTCCTTCCATACTATTATGCGCCAGAGCCCGTCCCGTTCGCTCTTCTCAAATTTAAACTGCGCCCTGCCCGTAGCCTCCATCTGCAGAAAACCAAAATTACCGGTTATATCCTTCAAGGATAGATGAAATATCACCAGCCTCGCCTCCCACTCCGGGGGATCATCCTCGTCGAGTTCCGATTTATAAATCTGCCATGTATCCAACCTGATCTCATCGAACGCCTCGAACAATCCGGTGGTACGGTATACGTCTCCCCCTATTCCATCCCGGGGTACCGTTACCGTCTCTATCTCGCCCTCACGGTCCTGGTCATAATATATAAAGACGAACTCCGGTGCAAGCGTATGTTCATAAATATCGATATCACGGTTCTCGTAGGCGAACTTGAAATTCGCCAGCACGCTGTCCGGTTCGGTCTGCTCCGCGATAGGCTTTATAAGTCCCAGTCCCGCCTCCGGCGGCGAAAATGGATTGGTGCATGAAACCGCCCAAAACGAAATAATGCTGATAAAAACAAACCACCAGAGCTTTTTCATCTCTACCTGAACTGCACCTTAAAATCCGCCCAGCTGATCGAACCCGATTCCCGCGGATCCGGACGGTCAATCCACAAATCTATCGCCCATCCCTCGATACTCGAGCGCGACATATAAAACATCGCCTCCCCAACAGCTATCGTGGTATCTACCGTACTCTCTCCATTTGTTACAAACGACAGCGTATATTCACGTATAAGCATCGCCGTGGAATCATCCTCTTCATCGAACTCGTTGGATGACAGGTCAATCATCAAACTCAAATACGACGAATCCGAACCCTGGGGAAATGACTGAAAAATCCTGCGGGTTACCGATTCCTCCACATTCACGTCCCAGTCGTAGAATAATGAGCCGTCGCCGTTCTGCTCCGCTTCAACGGAATCCTCGTATGCCGAAAAAGCGAAACTGTCCGATAAACACCGGCGGTAATTGCTTATATTACGCTCATTATAAGCCGCCAGCAGATTTGCCACCACTATCCTCGGCTCGGTGGGAACCTCCCAGGTACCGGATGTCCCGATGGGCGGTTCGCTCTCACGGGTCGAGAACGGATTTTTACAACCCGCGGCAAATATCAAAATCAATAATACTATACTTGTTTTACATAAAATTTTGTTCATACATCACCAATATATCAAAAAGACCGGCTCAATGAAACCGTAAACTTATCATCACGTATGTGACCCCGCCTCCAACCATCTATTATACGTCTTGAAGCCGCAAAAGTAAACCTTTCCAGCTCGGAAAATATATACTCAAATTGTAAACTTATTATCCGCTGATCCTGCCGGTCCTTCATTACCCGCGCCTTCTCGATCGGAGCTTCATCGTCTGTCGGGTCGGTTTCCTCGGTATGCTCCCACTCACGCTTGTAATCGAAACTGTAACCGGGAAGTACACGGAACCTCCCGAAGAACAGGTAATCAAAGGTGATATTCCCGAAATGAGTACGCCGGTCCCAGCTTGTCAGTTGCTGCCACTGCTCATCCCAGACCAACTGCCCGTAATCCTCGTAACGGTATCCGTATTCTATATCCATAATTAAATTTTCCGAGAATCTATATTCCATCCTGCTCCGTGAATCACCCCGCCGGAAGATACGGTTGCGCGAATTCAATAACCTTTTTTCATAATCGTATGTTATATAATTCGCCTGTATCTCGAAATTCTGGTAAACGGATAGTTTCTCCGATACCGACCATACTATTCCCGGAGCAAGCAAATATGTATAATTGCTGTTGTTATCCGCCGAGCTTAATCTGCTCAAATATATCTGGTCGAAACTCCTGTAACCGAAACGGACATTCGAACGCAGGTATTTGCTCCATATCCGGCTGTAGGTAAGATTGAAAATTTCGCTGGATACATCACGGTCTGCTATTAATGCGAACTCATCAGGATGATAAAACGAACGCACTCCCACCGATGCGTCCGCGCTCAATGAATCCCGGTCGGTTATATCAAATGTTAATATACAGCCCAGCTCCCCGTAAGACGACTCCTGGTCCCGCTCATCAAGCCCGAAATCTTCATCATAACCGCTGAAACGATAATGAACCGTAATTTCCGGCGTTCGGTCCGCGATATGGAATTTCCTGCCTGCGCTGACCACCAAATTATGCGAGAAACGGGAGTTATCCCTGTCCTTCAAACGCGAAAGCTCCGATGAATCGGCTTCCTCCGACGTATAGCGATACTCATTGAAATCGATAGCGGCTTCGATCCTCGTTTGTACTCCCAGGGGAATTCCCTTAATTAATATACTCTCCAACGCCCGTTCGTGCTTCACCTGTGAGTTTGTTCCTTCAAGCGAATACGCCGAAGCATAGTATTTCCGCTTCCCCCGGAAATCAACATACTTGACCAAAAAGCTGTCTCCACCGGCAAAACTCTTTGAATACTCTCCCGTAAAAGTGAACTCATTGGAAGGTATCGTCCGGAAAATATTCTCCTCTATACTGAACTCCGCGTTCAACCTGTCCCTTCCAAAAACACGGCTGTCCACCATCGCGTTCCAGAACATCTTCGCGCCCCTGTCCAACCGTTTCCCGAGCTCTTCATCCCGCGAAGTTATCATCCCGCCCAAACGGTAATTGAACTTCAACCAGCGGGTAAGCCTGTAAACGGCCCCGCCGGTAATCTCCGAATCCTGCAATCTTCTCTGCCCCAATGAATTATAACTTTGATAGATGTCGAAATTCACGCCAACTCGCGGCGAAAACTGGTATGTCAGCCTGCTGTTTATCTCACGGTCCTCCTGCCACTGATCCGCCCCCGATGCTATCAGCGATTCCTTAATCAGCGTTGAACGAAGCCTGCCGTCGATAAGTACCCGGAACCTATCCGATGGCTTATAATTATACAACAGCGAGCTCTCCCACCTGTAGGTCTGGTTATCCTGGTTAAAAAGCGTTCTGAATGTTGAACCTTCCGCCTCCGTTAAGATTGCCATACACAACAATATAACTACAACTCCAAAACGGATAACTCCTGCCGTATTCGATGAAGGGCTCATATCTTTGTCTTAACTATCCTGTACATATCCACTAACTCGCGTGCCGAAAACTCCCCGGGCCTTTTATCTATGTCAAACCCCTCCTGTTCTAATATATCGGAAATCTCCTCAACTTCCAAACCCTCAATACCTTTCAAGTTATTGCGTATCTTTTTCCTCCTCTGGGAGAATACTACCTTGATAAAATCGATAAATCCTTCGCGTCCCTCCATTTCTATCAAAGACTCCGAACGCCTGCTTAATCTAATTACCCCCGAGTCTACTTTGGGCCGGGGATTAAAACTTCCCGCACCCACCGTAAAAAGATACTCCGGATGAAAATCTATCGCGCTAACTATACTCAGGACTCCATATTCCTTGCTACCCTCCCCCCGGCATATCCTGCGGGCTACCTCTTTCTGCACCATTAACACTACCACCGGAAAAAACATGCACTTATCCGATATCCAGCGCATTAAAAGGCCGGATATATGATATGGTATATTACCGCACAGGTAAACCGCGCCCCCACTATTCAAACTCGCCGGATCGATCTTCAATATATCATTATTGATAACATCAGCCTTGCCCGAAAATTCAATACTCAAACGCCCGGCGAGTCCTCTATCTATCTCCACCACCTTTACATTATCATACAACTCCGTCAATGCTTCCGTGAGCCTGCCCCGGCCGCCGCCGATTTCCACCACCATAGATCCCGGAGGAACATCTCCCAGCGATTTAGCGATTCTTTCTGCAATCCTTTTATTGGTTAGAAAATATTGGGAAAGGGATTTACGGCTCATGGGGCCTCCAGTCTCACCCCTTGTTATATTCCCTGATACGCAGTTTCGCGCCTATCCCGTCCGCTATACGCTGACATTCATCCAACTCAGCTTTGGGGATATCCACAACCGATAGCGTAACCTCCGGTATCCGCCCCACGCATTCCCGGGCGAAATCCAAAAGCGCGTCAAACGCCCTTTCGGGGTCCGCCGGTTTGCATATCTTGTTGTAACGCTCCTTGTTGGACGCGTTCAAACTTATCGAAACCGAATCAAGAACCCCGGCTATATCCGGCGCTATATTCCGCCCGTTGATAAGGCTTCCCTGACCATTGGTGTTCAACCTTAATCGCGTACCCCTCTTTTTCAATTCCCGGGCAACTTCCAGCAGTGTATCCAGACGGTATGTCGGCTCTCCGTACCCGCAAAAAACAACCTCGTCATAACCGCCGGTATCTCCGGCCTCCTTAATTATCTCCTCGGTTGTCGGCTCATAATTCAACCTCAGGTTGTAACCGCGTATCTTGTAATCGGTCTTCCGCGAGCAGAAAAAGCAGTTGTTACTGCACTCATTGGTGATATTCAAATAAAGCGAGTTGCGGATTACATACGCTATCCTGCCGGAGTCCTCCTGCGCTATCCCGAAAAGCCTCCTCGCGTTGTTATCGGTAATACGCCCTATCTCCTCCGGACTCAATGGCGCGAATATCTCCGCGAGTTTTTCGGCAACATAACGGACATAGACCGGCTTGTTCATCTTTCCCCGGTACGGCGCCGGCGCCAAAAACGGGCAGTCGGTCTCCACCAGTATATTCTCTATCCCCGCGTACTCCGCCATCACCGGCGCACGGGATTTCTTGAATGTGATCGTACCGTTAAATGAAAATACGAACCCGAGCTTCTTGCCCGCGTCGATATGTTTTTCCTCTCCCGCGAAACAATGAAGCACTCCGCCGACCTCCTCCGCTCCGTTATACGCCAGCACATCTATCGCTTCCTCGTACGCTTCCCGGACATGCACCACCAGCGGCAAATTCAGCTTCCGCGCCAACCGAATCTGTTTTTCGAATGCCTCGTACTGCGCCTTCTTCGGGCTTAAATTCCGGTAAAAATCCAGCCCGATCTCCCCGATAGCCACTACCCTCTCCGATGATGCCATCTCCTCCAGCTTCACCAAACCCTCCGAGGTCAGCTTCGAAGCGTCGTGCGGATGAAATCCAACCGTTGCCCATATACTCTCATACCGGTTGGCGAGCTCCACCGATTTGCGCGATGATGCCATATCAACGCCTATATTTACTATCCCCGTCAGCCCGTTATCGAATGATTCCTTTATAATATCATTACGGATACCGTCGTATTGCGAGAAATCGAGATGAGCATGTGAATCAAAAAGGTTCATATTAATCCGACTGCTTATGTATCTTTTCTTTAAGCCTCAAAGATAAACAATCTATATATCCTTGGCAAGCTACTTAAAGCTCAACCTCCTTCTTCAAATCCAACATATTTGTAAAAATATATGTTTTAATAGCTAAATTTTTACTCGACTTATTCGAAACAATTAACGTATATTACAGTTAGGGTATAACATCGAAAGTGCGGGATACCATGTTAAAGAAAAATAGAAAAACATTAATACTGTTCTCCATATTTGCTATATCTGCAATTTTAACCTTATCAAATTGTTCCCAACCCGAAAAAAAACTTATTCCCCGCGAAGTGCTTTTTGGAAATCCTACTACCCAGAAACCGCTTATCTCACCCGATGGCTCTATGCTCGCCTATCTCGCCCCGGTCAGCGGCGTTATGAACGTCTGGGTAAAGGAACTCGGAGCCGAGGAAGCCAAACCCGTTACCTCCGATAAAAACCGGGGAATATATTATTATGCCTGGACCTATGACAGCGAAAACCTTGTCTACCTCCAGGATATCGGCGGCGATGAAAACTGGCGACTTTATATTGTTAACCTTAAAACCCGGGAAGTGCGTGATTTAACCCCGTATGACATGGTTCAGGCGCGGGTTATCGCCATGGAAAAAGAATATCCCGCCAAATGCCTTGTGGGCTTAAACAAGGAAAACCTTCGTTATCACGATGTCTACCTTCTGGATATGACTACCGGCGAACTCGAACTCGTCGCCAAAAACGACGGCTCCATCACCAGTTGGATTTCCGACCACGACCTTAACATAAGAGCCGCCGTCTCCGTCAACGAACAGGGCGGCCTTGACTTGATGGTCAAACCTGATGTTAAAGACGATTTCAAAAAGATCCTGACCTGGGATTATGAAAATACCCTTTCCAGCGGCCCGATTTACTTCGCCGGCGATAACACTAACCTGTATATCCTCGATTCCCGCGATGTCAACGCCAACCGTCTGGCTCTTTTAAATATCAAAACCGGTGAATACAAACCCATCGCCGAGGACCCGGTTTACGACATATCCAAAATATGGGTCAATCCCCAAACCTACGAAATCCAGTTGGTCGGCTACCAGAAAGACAGGCTCGAATGGCAGGCGCTCGATGAATCGGTCGCCGATGATGTAAAAATTATCAAAGCAGTCCACCACGGAGATTTCCATTTTTACAACAGCGACTTAGCTAATAATATTTGGCTGTTAGGATTCACCACCGATGACGGCTCCATTCCATATTACCTCTATGACCGCCGGGCCAAGAAGGCAACTTTCCTTTTCTACCACCGCCCCGAACTAAACGATTATAAACTTGCTTCCATGGAACCGATTTCCTATGAAGCGCGGGATGGATTGACCATCCATGGGTATATAACTTTCCCGCCGGACACCACCCGTAAAGACCTGCCCATGGTGCTCAACGTTCACGGCGGACCTTACTACCGGGATACCTGGGGATATGACCCCGAAGCCCAATGGCTGGCTAACCGCGGATATATCTGCCTGCAGATTAATTACCGGGGCTCCACAGGTTACGGCAAAGAGTTCCTCAATGCCGGCAACCGCGAATGGGGCGGCAAAATGCACAATGACCTCATCGATGGCGTAAATTGGGCAATAGATAAAGGCTATGCCGATCCCGAAAAAGTCGCCATCTACGGACAGTCCTTCGGCGGTTACTCCGCGCTGGTAGGGGCTACCTTTACCCCCGATGTCTTCAAATGCGCCATCAGCGTGGTCGGAATCAGCAACCTGGTTACATGGATCAAAACCATGCCCCCATACTGGTCCGCCGCCAAGAAAATGATGTATAAGCGGATCGGCAATCCCGAAACCGACCTCGAATTTCTAAAATCCCGCTCCCCCCTGTTTAAAATCGATAACATTAAGCACCCGATTCTCATCGCCCACGGCAAAAACGACGCCCGTGTGAAAGAATCCGAATCCGAACAGTTCGTGAAAGCCATGCGTAAAAAGGGAATCCAGTATGAATATCTCGTCTTCGAAGATGAGGGCCACGGATTCACCAAACCGGAAAACAAACTGAAATTCTACGCCCATGCCGAACGTTTCCTCGCCGAACACCTCGGGGGCAAATTCGAACCCTATAACCAGGATGAAAAATAGTACTTCCATCAGGCGCGGCTTCCCCGCTATTTAAAAATATTTTTGCCCTCCCCTATAATTCCGTATTGATTACTTCCAGCAATTTAGCCTTGTAATTGGCTTTCTGTTCGTCGCTGATTCCTTTGGAACCGTGAGTTGCCAAAATACCCAGTATATGCGTGGCGTAACTGAGCTTCTCATCATACGGGATATTTTCCATTAGCCGTTTCATGCAACCGGGCATCATCTGTTGCTGGCGCTCGGGAATCGCCACTTTCAAATCTTCACGCTCGAACATCTTCGACATCATATTCTCTTTTCTATCCACCATCTTCTCGGCGGGCATCTCCCGGAGCATGGTCGACATAAATGGACCCATAATCCTGGGCATAATCTCCATCATATCGACCTCTTTGCCATGCTCAGCCATAATAGCCTTCACCTCATCGAACATCTTCGGCATCATCGTCAGCATCATCTTGGGCATTATCTCCAGCATGTTTATCTGCTCCATCATCTTCGGCATCATCTTCAACATCATCTCCTGCTTCTCTTCCTTGCTCATCGTGCCCATCATCTTGTCCATCATCTTATCCATCATGGCGTCTTTATCTTCTTTGCTCATGCCTCCGAGCATTACGCCCATCATTTTGTCCATCATGCCCATTATTTTACCTCCATCAGCGTTATAATGCGGTTTGTTTTTATCCAGATTTTTAATTGATTGAATTTATGCGAAGTTTTCCGAAGCTGAATTTAGTGATTGAATATAATTTGCTTAACTGAAAACGGCAAATATTTGTAATTATTTTTTAACCGCCCTCGAGACTATTGCTCTTAACATCCCCTTAAAAACAATCAAATGCACCGGATAAATACCATACCAGTATACAAACCCAAAAAGCCCCTTGGGATAATAGAGCGCCCTCTGCCTGACACGGCATAAATCTCCACCCTCGGGTTTTAAATCAAACTCCAGCCACGCCCGCCCCCACAAATTTATCTCCGCCGTCAATACCGCCCTACGGTTTGCTGTTACCTCTTCCACACGCCAGAAATCAACCCTATCGCCAACATTCAGTTTTTCCGGATCGCTCCTCCCCTTGCGAAAACCGATACCCCCCAAAAGCTTATCGATATATCCCCTCAACCTCCACAGCCAATCGGCAAAATACCAGCCGTTATCCCCTCCTATCTTCTCAATAATTCCAAATACCCTCTCCGCCGGTACCCCCGATATAACCTCCCTGCTGTCGGAAAGATAATGCGATGGTTCTATCAACTCACGCCTTATCTCCGGGGTGATATCATGTCCGAGCGCGTCTGATTCCAACGGGTACTTCCCGGTAAACGCCCTATAAACGGCATCTTCATAACTTTTGGGCTTGAATTTAAAAATCTTCAGGGCATCATCATTCTCGCAAACGGTCTCATACCTTACCCCTTCTATCAACGCCCGCGCCAGGTGCGATGGTATCGGGGTCACGAAATCAACCCAGTACGATGACAGCCTCGGCGTCAATACCGGCACCTGTATCAAGAACCTCTTCAATCCCAGCGCCTTGGCGAACCTGACCATCATATCCCGGTAGCTCATCACCTCCGGCCCGCCTATATCAATTATCCTTCCCTCAGCCTCTTTTTTATCAATAGATTCAACAAGGTAGCGCACTACATCATCAATTGCGATCGGCTGGGTACCGGTCATCACCCATCGGGGACATATCATTACCGGCAAACGGTTTACCAGGTGGTGGATCATCTCGAATGACAGGCTTCCGCTTCCCAGTATTACCGCCGCACGGAATTCGGTTAACGGAACATTGCCCTTGCGAAGCCTGTCGCCGACTGAGTGCCTGCTTCTCAAATGCGCCGATTGCTCCACATCCCTGCGTCCCAAACCGCCAAGATAAATAATCCGCTTTACACCCGATTTTTCCGCCTCCGCCAATGTGTTGCCGGCGGCCAGCTCATCTAAATCCTCGAATTTCGATTCGCCGGCACCCATCGAATGCACCAGGTAATATACAAAATCGATCCCCTCAAAAACGCCCTCGAGAGTCCCCCGCTTGAGTACATCCCCTTCGACCGCATGGACTTTATCCCTTAAATTATCGGGCAGTTTAATCTTGTTTCGCACAAGGCATCTCACCAAATGCCCCCGGGTAAGCAATTCCGGGATAAGCTTTGAACCGACATATCCTGTCGCGCCCAGAACAAGTATTGAGGCCAATTTCAATCTCCGTAAGTTTATAATCTACTATAGCATATTAATCCCTAAAATAAAAGCATAAAATATTCGACATTTCTTATACATCTATTATCATAACTGCCTTCAGGAGGCAATGTTCCAGCCAACAAAGATATATGTATCCCCATAATGCCAATAAACACATGATATTATAAAAACTTTCCAAAAACATAGACAATGTGGGAACATTTTATAGACACTCCGGTTATAAGTTACAAATAAACGAAACTAAGACCAATTGTCAAAGGAGATTAAAAATGAAGAATAACATTAACAAATACGGAAACGGCTCCAGCTACTCTGGCGCCAGACCCATGAAAGCCGTCATCGACGAACATGGAAATGAATGGCTTTGTGATGATAACGTAAACACTGTCATGGACTACGCCGGTCAGGGTTGCTGGCGCACCGATGAAATGGCATTTAACCGAAACGACTAACTAATAGCGTCTTCCGGCTGTCAGGGCGGATCTTAAGGTCCGCCCTTTTTTTATCTTCAGCACAAAGGCTCCATCCCCCGCCGCGAAACAGTGGCATGTTCTTGAATAAATGGCACATCCTTCATGTCATTCCCGCGCTACGTGTGGCATGCTTAGTATTTCTCGATTTATCGAGGGAAAATAAGCATGTAAGTAATGCTCAAATTTTAAATGGCGTCATCCAAGGGTGCCCCGCCGCTTGGGGCTTGTTGAAAAAGGTGCAGCGTGTGGCATGTTTAGTTTATCTCGATTTATCGAGGGAAAATAAGCATGTAAGTAATGCTCAAATTTTTAATGGCGTCATCCAAGGGTGCCCCGTCGCTTGGGGCTTGTTGAAAAAGGTGCAGCGTGTGGCATGCTTAGTATTTCTCGATTTATCGAGGAAAAATAAGCATGTTAAGTTCAAGAAACATGTTCTTGAATCCGCCGAGGCGGGCTCATTTGCTACGCTTCGCTCCGCAACTGAACA
>WJIJ01000077.1 GCA_014730345.1 Candidatus Zixiibacteriota bacterium
ATCGCTTTCAGGGCGGCGTCCACGAAAATATCGCGGAGGGAGTGATCCCACAACTCGCCCCATTTATTCATTCCAATTCCGATTATGGCAACATCTCTCATCACAACCTCCTAATCATTCTTGCGGATTTTGCCCCGGAACTTGGCGTAGGAGCCATAATCCAGGAAGACCTTGTTCTCATCAAGGTACCATACCGTATGCTTGACCATATCACGGACTTCATCGATACGTTCGGTTACCTTGAACACGAAACCATCCGAACCGGCGCCGGAACCGTAGGAGACAACCATGATCATATCTCCGGGCTTGGCGATGTCCAGGGTGGAGGTTAAACCAATGGGAGACGCTCCGGAATAGGTGTTGCCCAAACGCGGGGTCAACCATCCCGGTTCAATCTGCTCCTTGGTGAATCCCAGCTTGAGACCGGCGCGCATGGGGAACTTGCCGTTGGGCTGATGGAAGATAGCGTACGCGAAATCCTCGGGCTTCATTCCAGCCTTTTTCATCAACCCGTTGGCGCATCCGAATGTCTGCGCGAAGTACGCCGGTTCGCCGGTGAAACGGCTTCCGTGCTGGGGATAGAACTCATGCTCGCGCCTCCAGAAATCGGGGACATCGTGCATGTATGAATAAGTATGATGGCATTCGGCGATGAGGTTTGCGGTTCCCATGACGAATGCCGCCGCGCCTGCCGATGCCGAATATTCAAGAGCGTCACCGGGCGCGCCCTGCGATGTGTCCGCGCCGATCCCGAGGGCGTATTCAACATTGCCCGCGGCGACCTGGGACATGGCGCAGGTCATGGCTTCGGTACCGGCCTTACAGGCGAATTCGAAATCCGCGCAACGGCATTCCGGGCACGCGCCCAGCGCTTCGGCGACAACCGTGCCCGAGGGTTTTACCGCGTAAGGATGTGATTCCGAACCGATATATACGGCGCCGAGAATCGAACCGTCAATTCCAGCGCGTTTTAGGGCGTTTTTGCCCGCTTCGACCGACATTGTAATCGTGTCCTGGTCGGGGGCAGGCACCGATTTTTCCCATAGCTGTAAACCTCGTTTGTAGCTGGGGGCATCCGCGCCCCAGACTTTGGCTATCTCCTCGACCGCGATACGATAGCGAGGGATATAGGCGCCATAGCCTACAATTCCAACCATAAGTTATCCTTTCTTTGTATACATGTAAATGGTTCTTGTTTTCGATACAATAGCGGAGACCGCGACTTTTACGTAACGAAAATACAAATAACTATAGTAAGAATTAACGCCCCGGAATGCAATATTTTTCGACCGCAAAAACCGCGGCACCCACCTTTTTCAATGCCGATATTCTCGGCATTTATATTGATTATGAGCGGATGAACATGGACAAGGAGGAGGGGGATTGTCCTCCTCCTGTGTCCGAGCGCGGGTTCTTTATTTGAGTAAAGTCATACGTCCTGTGCTGACTTTACCCCCTGCAGTGAGTTTATAGAAGTATAAACCCGACGAGAATTGAGAAGCATCCCACCTCAACTGATGGTATCCCCCGCTTTTTACTCCGTCAACCAGAGTTTCAACCAATTGCCCCCTGACATTATAAACATCGATGCGTACATCCATATCGCCCGGCAGGGCATAATGAATTTCTGTACTGCTGTTGAACGGATTTGGATAGTTGCCGGTTAAATATACTTCCGATGGCAAAGCTTCATTGGGCGTTTCAAACCAATCGGAGAGGGTCCAATGCCCGCCGTCGCCGGATTTCGGAGCCACTACTTCAAAATTAAAAGAAGAGGAGTCTATGATTTCGTAATCATATTGCCCGCAGAAAGCGACATAGTTGTATGTGCCCAACGGAGCGAAGCTCGGAATATCCTGGCGCACTCCCGGTACGGTAATTTCCTGACCTGGTGATAGCGGTATATTATTATACTGGTTCAACGGTCCGTATCTGCCGATTCCGGGCACATCGAGCATTAACCAAACATCGACACTTTGAGTCTCGTTCGAGTTATTTGTCAATATCCCTGTAAAGGTGAAAAATCCTCCTGGATTGACCGTAACCGGCGTGTTATCAGGAATCATGTTAATGGTAACATCGGGGTATTCAAGAGGATCGACATAAACAGTATCGGAGCGCATAACCTCCGGAGCGCCCCTGCCGTTAGTCTCCCAGAGGTTATACATAATATCGCCCCAGTCATTGGTTACGTTTTCATCCCTGAGGAACTCGACATATTCCTTACATGTGGTCTGGTAATACAGCGTCGCGGTTATCATCGCCGCCGAACCGGGTATCATATACTCGGTATCATCCCAGTACTGCCCGTCATTGTATGTATAAGCGACCGGCGGAGAACCAACCGAATCAAACGCCGCGTTGGTAAATCCTCTCGGCGGCAGAACGGATTTTCTCATCACTCCTCCATGTTAAATAACTCAAAAAACTACCCACGAAACTTTTTGTCTTGTTAATGTTAAAATTTAAGGAAAGGAATCGCGGTCAATTAAATTTCAAGTGTGGTTTTGCATTTAACAATGAACATCGAACCTATCACCTTGATAAGAACTATTATTAATAAATACATGATTTTAACTGAATGCAATGATGTCTATCAATTACTAAATTGATATGCATCAACTTAGTTCTTTTTAAATCGGGAGATAATTTTCTGGAGGGCTTCCTGATTTTTTATAACTATCTGGGTTCGATTGACCATTAAAATCTGCCTTGATGCCAATTCTTTGAGAGTACGGGACAAGGTTTCGGGGGATGTTCCTATCAATTGAGCCAGGTCCTTACGTTTCAATGGAATAGACAGGGGACGGTTTTCCCCTTCCGAGTGAGATATCCCCTGGCTGAAAAAAAGTAAAAAACGGGCGGTCCTTTGTAAAACCGATTCCTGCGTGCGGCTCAACAGCAATTCTTCTGATATCCTCAGCTCAACCGACAACTTTTTTAACAACCGCAGGTTTTGTTCGGGAGACTTTCGCAATATCTCCAACAACATATCTTTTGGAATAGTACAAATTACCGATTTCGTAATCGTTTCGGCAGTGGCGGCGAACGGTTCCTGCGACAACAATGCTCTATAACCTATTATATCACCGGGCCCTAACAGTCTTATCACCTGCTCCTCGCCCTTTCCCCCCGTTTTATAAAGTTTCACACTGCCCGATTTAATACAATATATCGCCAGCGGCGGAGACCCCTCATAGAAAATTATTTGCCCGGGTTTATATTCAACAGCTGATTTAGCTTTGTCGAGATTATCCAGCAATTGCGCCGCTAATCCACAAAAGAGACTGTCTTGCTTAAAACCGCACGTCTGACAATGTAAGTTGTTTACAACCATGGAATTAATGTAATATATGCCCCCTCTGATGACAATAGTTATCTATAACAGCGCGGCATACCGCTAACCTTCATCTATCCCGTAGACAATCTTCGGACCGAGATATTGCGGAAAACGGTTGATAAGAGCTTTGCGGACGAAATAACAATGATGACATTCCTCCACATATTCATCATCAAGCTCAATACCATACTCCCGCGCCAACTGCGCCGGACCGCCTTTCAGCAGGGGACCACATACAGGATGTTTGTGGGGATTGTAATTCGCGTCAATTTCCGACAAAGGTGTTTCCCACATATTGCCGATTAGAACGCCCTGGCAAAGATGCACATTGCCGTAAGCGTCGACATGCACACGCCCCGGTTTCTCCAACTCCTCATGGGGACAGGAAGTAAATTTTTTCCAATCCCGGGTCGGCAGACCTTCGGTTAGTTTTTCCGCGGCGCGCCCCCGGAAACGGGTACTTCCGCCAACGATAGGTTTCCCTTTGCCGGATGAAGTATCCTGCTCATACTCGATTCTCGGTTCCTCGATACTTATTGTATAGCTGTTGATGCCCAGCTTTTTAGCCGCGGACAATGCCATCCGGGGAGGGTCATCGAGCTTTTCGGAGCGGTGATACTCATCGGCGCTGAACCCAATATTATCTATCTGCAAATCTTTCAGCGGTGCGAGCCATAGTTCGGCATCCTCCACCGATGTCGCCCAGTAGGAATTGGTAACAATGCCTGC
>WJIJ01000078.1 GCA_014730345.1 Candidatus Zixiibacteriota bacterium
CGATGACCCTGATTAAGTAATATCAAAAAACAGGCAGAGGACATTCTTTTGCCCTCTGCCGATTTAAAGCTAAAATGCCATCTCGTTAACGGTGAGTTCCATCTTTATAGAAAGGCGGCTTAACTATGGTTGCCGGAGTTGGTTTATTCCTGATCTCGATTTGAATTTCCCGGCCCGATTTCGATAATTTCCGTGGAACATAACCCAGGCCTATTCCCTTTTGCAAAGATGGCGAAAATATCCCGCTGGTTACATCGCCAATTTCCTTTTCATCGTTTAATATCTTATACCCGTGCCTCGGTATACCGCGTTCCTGCAGTTCAAAGCAAACCAGTTTGCGGGGCGGCTTTTCCTCTTTCATCCTGACTACCGCGTCCCGCCCGATAAAGTCCCCCTTTTCCGGTTTGCATATCCATCCAAGCCCGGCTTCAATAGGATTGGTTGTCTGGTCAATATCATTGCCATAGAGCGCGTATTTCATCTCCAGTCTCAGTGAATCCCGTGCTCCCAAACCTATGGGTTCGATATCGAATTCGGCACCGGATTTCATGGCGGCTTCCCACAATTCGGGGCATATATCCGGCTTGATGTACAACTCAAATCCATCCTCGCCGGTATAGCCTGTGCGGGAGAAAATCATTTTATGCCCGGCGACATCGCCTTCCGCGCTGTAATAGAATTGGATGTCATCGAGATTGATGTCGGTCATCTTCTCCATAACCTTTTGCGCATCAGGCCCTTGAATTGCTATAAGCCCGAAATCGTCTGACGCGTTATGCAGGGTTACATTGTCAATCAGATGCTCCTCCAACCAGGCGAAATCCTTGTCGATATTGGCGGCATTGACCACCAGCATATATTTATCGGGAAGCCTGTAAACGAGCAGGTCATCGACAATTCCGCCGTCGGGATAGCACATTGCTGTGTACTGGACCTGGTATTCTTCGAGGGCGGAAACATCGTTAACGGTCATCATCTGCAGAAAGTCGAGCGCCTTGCCGCCGGATACGAAAAATTCGCCCATGTGCGAGAGGTCGAAAGCTCCCACTGTTTCCCGTACCCGGAGGTGTTCAGCGGTGATACTTTTATACTGAATGGGCATTTTATAACCGGCGAAATCTACCATTTTAGCGCCGGCGTCTATATGGATATTATAAAAAGGTGTCTTTTTGGATTCAGTCATAATCTGCCTTTCCTTATAGTTTTGTTTCAATATAAAGGCAGTATATGTAAACGTCAATTATTTTAAGGGGTCGGGCTTAATGACCCGCGATGAATTGATTTAATTCCCTTGACACCGCTTTCGCGTGTTTATCATATATAAACCAAGTTGAAACCTACAGGAGTTTGAATTGAAAATAGTCGATTTGCGTTCTGATACAGTTACCAGACCATCGCAGGCAATGCGCGAGGTTATTGCAAATGCCGAAGTCGGAGATGATGTTTTCGGCGACGACCCCACCGTTATAAAACTTCAGGAGATGATTGCCGAACTGCTGGGTAAACCGGCCGGGATATTTTTCCCCTCGGGTACTATGTCCAACCAGGTTGGACTGCGTTGTTTAACCGACCGTGGGGATGAGGTCATAATCGAAGCCAACGCCCACATTTTCCGCTACGAAGCGGCATCGGGAGCGGCTATAAATGGTCTTCAAT
Source organism: Candidatus Zixiibacteriota bacterium (assembly GCA_014730345.1). Lineage (GTDB taxonomy): Bacteria > Zixibacteria > MSB-5A5 > UM-FILTER-46-8 > UM-FILTER-46-8 > WJIJ01. The sequence goes on from WJIJ01000078.1 coordinate 1,657, forward strand.
TCAACACAATCGAAGGTAACAGGGGAGTTATCACCGTCGGTCAGATTGAGCGGAGAATCCGACCTACCAACGATGAACATCAACCGCTGACCACTCTCGTATGCCTTGAGAATACACATAACCGGGCCGGGGGGGCATTATTCCCGCTTGATGAAATCGAGCGAATTCGTGAGTTGTGTTTAAAACACGGTATTAAAACCTATCTCGACGGGGCCCGCTTATGGAACGCGTCGGCGGCATCGGGTATTCCGCTAAATGAATATACTAAGCATTTTGATCTGGTATCGGTGTGCCTTTCAAAGGGCCTCGGGGCGCCGATCGGCTCCGTTCTCGTGGGTGATGAAAAAACTATCGTGCTGGCAAGACGTTACCGTAAGGCTTACGGCGGAGGTATGAGACAGGTAGGAATTATCGCCGCGGCGGGCATGTATGCCGTTGAGCATAATCTCCACAGGCTTAAGGATGACCACGCCCGGGCTAAGAAAATTGCCGGCACCCTCAAGGATTTGCCGGGAATTAAACTCCATCCGGTGGAGACCAATATCGTGATTTTCGATGTTTCCGGATTAGATGTTACCCCGGAGAAAATTGAGGATGACCTGCGGGAAAGAGGATTGCTGATAGTTGGCATGGGCGGCGGCCTCCTGCGCGCGGTATGCCATCTCGATGTGGATGATTCCGATATCGATTTAGCATGCGGGATTTTCGAAGATTATTTTAAAGGGTAACCTTTTTTCAACTGGACATATTTATAACCGATAAAAACAAAAGCGGTGGTTTGTCAGTTATATTGTTATGGATATGAAAAAACTCTTTTCAGTAATAATTCAAATATTTATACCTTTGTTGTGGGTTTTTTCCATGGTATTGCTTGCGGGGCAAAGCGATATCGGTTCTGAACGACTGCAAATCAATGATATATTCAGCCAGGCGCCCGAGTCGCTCGCCGGGCAGTCATGGGCCGGCATTTACCTCAAGGATGAGAAAATCGGTTATGGCTACCAATCCTACCAGCAATCGGATAAGGGAGTAATCTACAAGGAATACATGTTAATGCGCATACCGCTGGGCGGTTCGCTCCGGGAGGTGATCGCCGATAACTTCGCGTTGCTGGACAGTTCATTGAGCGTAAAGAGCTTTTCAGCCGGCATGACTTCCGGTGAATATGATGTTACCATCCATGGTTTAGTGGATAACGGCAGGTTAGAGTTGACTTATCTATCCGGCGGCAAGAAGAACACCAAGACGATTCCTATCGAAAATAATCTCTACTTCCAGGGACAGATTACCCGCCTGGTTAAGAGAACCGGATTCAAGGAAGGGGAGTTCTCGGCGCCTGTTTTCGATCCGCTTTCGATGACCATTGCCGAACTCAATGTCGATGTCTCCAGCCCGGTGATCGAAGATGCTGATACGGTTTACAATTTAGGTCTCGATATGAACGGAATTAAAACCACGATGCTTGTCGATTCGGAAGGCAACCTGATAAAGGAAACCCAACCCGGCGGGATGATGCTCAAGGGTGAGAATAGAGAAACCGCCCTGGCGATGGAAAATATCTATTCCGGCGACAAGGATTTTTTGGTTACCCTTTCGGTGCCATCCAGCGAAGTTATAATAAACGACCGGAATGTTAGATATTTCAAAGCCGAATTGAAGGGTATTGAATATGAATCATACCGCCTCGATGACGGCTCCACCCAGCGATTGGTAAACACCCGGCCGCCGATAATCGAAATTACCCGTGGAAACAATATCCACCGGGGCGCCATTGACCGAGATGAATACCTCCAGTCAACCGATTTTGTGCAGGCCGATGATGAACAGATAGTTGAACTTGCCCGGAAGTTGACCGCAGGTTTGACCGCTAACCGCGAAAAAGCGTTCGCCATAGCCGATTGGGTATATGAGAATATCGAGAAGGATATTACTGTTTCAGTGCCCTCGGCGGTTGAGGTCCTTCGGGTGAAACGCGGGGATTGCAATGAACATACGGCCCTCTACACGGCATTGGCGCGTGCGGCCGGGCTTCCCACGAAAGTTATAGTGGGTATTGTTTACAAGGATGGCATTTTCTATTATCATGCATGGCCCGCGGTGTTTCTGGGCTACTGGCATCAGCTTGACCCCACATTCGGACAACATACAGCCGATGCTACCCATATCCAGCTTCTCGAAGGGGGAATCGAAAAACAGACTGAACTTGTTAATGTAGTAGGTAAATTAGAGGTTAAAGTACTCGATTATAATTAATATGATTAAAACCTTTGAACTGACCAAGCAATACGGCGAAAAAACCGCCCTCGATAATCTCAACCTCGAGATTGGAAAGGGCGAGTTATTCGGCTTTTTAGGACCAAACGGCGCCGGAAAGACCACGACTATAAAGCTTATCATGGGGATGCTAAAACCCACTTCAGGACGGGTGGAAGTCGCCGGATTCGATATGGCCAAAGATGCCATCAATGCCAAGAGACTCCTGGGGTATGTACCTGACAGCCCTTATGTTTACGAAAAACTGACCGGCAGGGAATACCTTGAGTTTATCGCTTCTGTTTTTGAGATGACCGCGAAGGAAACCCGCTATGAGATAGATAAATATACTTCCCTGCTGGGAATGAGCGAATATCTCGATTACAGAACAGGAGAATACTCGCATGGGATGCGGCAGAAAGTTGTTTTGGCGGCGGCGTTTATTCATAATCCCGAACTGCTGGTTATCGACGAGCCTATGGTCGGTCTCGACCCATCGAGCGCGCGTATAGTCAAGGATATATTTGTCGACTTCGCTGATAAAGGTAGTACAGTTTTCGTTTCCACCCACACACTTCCGCTTGCCGAGGAGATATGCCACCGTATCGGGATTATCAACCAGGGCAACTTGATAGCGGTTGGAACGAAGGATGATCTGCGTTCGATCGCGGCAGAGGCGGAAGGGAACCTGGAAAAGCTATTCCTTAAACTTACCGGCAAACGGGAGAATTACGCGCCGGCATTGAATATCGATGATGCTGTTTAAGCTATTAAATCTGCGTACAAGGGCGGTTAAGTCATTCCTCACGGAAAGGCGGCCGGAGAAAATATTGAACTTCTTCGTCGGGGTGGGAGTATCAATATTTTTTATTACCCTCGGTTACTGGTTCTTTGAATACATCTTCAATTACCTGCAGAAATTGGGTGATGTCGGCAATCTCCTGATGGGCAAGGTAATGGCGCTGGCGTTCTTCGCGGTGATGATTCTGCTGTTTGTCTCCAACCTCCTGACCGGAATTTCCACCGTTTACAGGAGCAAGGAATCCATGCAGTTGTACGCGCTTCCAATTGGATACAGGGATATTTTCCTGCTGAAGTCAATCGATAGCTATGTTTATTCAACATGGGCTTTCGCTGTTCTTGGCTTTCCCATGATTGCCGCCTACGGTAACATCAATAGTTTTCAAATTTGGCATTACGCGGGTATAGTTTTACTGGCCTTCGTTCCGTTTACTTTAATCCCGTCGGCTTTGTCATCGCTGATACTATTACTGTATTTCCGTTTCGCGAGGAAAGCGGACCCTAAAAAGTTCGCGCTTGTGGTGGGTACGCTGATGGCGGGAGCGGTCTATATATACTTAAAATACAGCGCCCCCGATAAACTCTCGCTTTACACCTACCAGGACTGGCGCATACTCAATGATTATCTTTCCGGTATGGCATTAAGCTCATCGGCTGTTTTTCCATCCAAGTGGCTTTCGAGTTGCATATACGCGATAACTGAAGGAAACATATTGAGGTCGGGGATATATTCATTATCTATGCTATCCACGGCTGTTTTCCTGTGGCAAATCAATATCCAATTATCGAACAGGTTGTATTCAATCGCCTGGCAAAACGCCTTTTCGAAAGTCTCATCCGGCGCGCATATCCCAAAATTCAGCACATTTATCGCCGCGCCTTTTAAATCAAAATTTATCCCGCTTCCAAACCGGGTTAAAAATTTGATATACAAGGATGTAGCCATCTTTTTCCGGGACAGCGCCCAGTGGGGGCAATTTTCAATCCTGATCGGTTTGATGTTGGTTTATCTTTTCAATTTAAGATTCTTTCCCGCCAACCTCGCCGACCCCTTCTGGAAATCGGTGGTGGCATTCGCCAATTTCGCGTTTACCGGATTTGTGCTGGCTACACTGGCGGTGCGGTTTGTTTTTCCCACTATCAGTATGGAAGGCAAGGCCTTCTGGGCTTTGCGGGCGGCGCCGGTCAAACCATCGATGATATTCTGGGAAAAATTTGCCGTTTCTTTTGTATTGTTCGCGGTATTAGCGGAGTTATTAGCTTTGATATCTTCCCGGATGTTAGGCTTAACTCCTTTGATGTCGGCATTAAACTACTCGGGCACTTTGATTTTGAGCTTGACCCTTACCGGTTTGGCGGTTGGCCTCGGGGCAGTTTATCCGGATTTTGCCGAACAAAATCCATCTAAAATCGCCTCCGGCGCGGGTGGTATGCTGGCGGCGATACTGAGTTTAGTATATGTGTGCGTTGTGGTTATCATGACGGCTTATCCTACTCATCTGTATACCAAGTTCTTAACATCGGGAGAGGAAATCAATCAACAGGCGATGATTATTTCATTTGCGGGAATCATATTTATTAGTATAATAGCGTTTTCTCTTCCCGTACTATTTGGGCTCAAAAAATTGAAAAGATTAGAAATATGATGAAGTTCATGATGTCCGATATTGGTCGATATAGTTAATAAAAGCAGAAAGGAGAAATATTGGCGGATATCATTGTAACCGGTGGCGCCGGATTTATCGGCTCCAACCTTGTAGATAAGCTTCTTGACGAAGGATATAGCGTCGCGGTGATGGATGACCTGTCCACTGGGAATAAAGCCAACCTGCCTGAGAGTATTCGCCTTCACCGGGTGGATATTCGAAGCGCGGTGGTGCGACGTGTTTTTTCTATAGAGAAACCGAAATACCTTTTTCACCTTGCCGCCCAGTTGAATGTGCGCAAATCCGTTGCCGATCCGGTTTTCGATTGCGATGTCAACGTGATGGGAATTATCAACCTGCTTGAAGCGGCAAGAGAATATGACGTCGAAAAAGTGATATTTACTTCTACCGGGGGGGCTATTTACGGCGAGCAGGAATACTTTCCGGCGGATGAGAAACATCCCACAAACCCGGAATCGCCCTATGGAATAACCAAGTTGACCAGCGAAAAGTATTTGCAGTTTTACTACCGCACTCATGGATTAAAATACAATATTTTCCGGCTGGCAAATATTTACGGCCCCCGCCAATCCACCGTAGGAGAAGCCGGAGTGGTTGCGGCTTTTTATGACCGCCTAATCGCCGGCGACGACGCGATAATCAATGGTGAAGGCAACCAGACCCGCGATTTTGTGTATGTGGGCGATGTTGTCGACGCTCTGATAAAGGGTTTAAAATATCCCGACTGCGATATATTTAACATCGGCACCGCTACCGAAACCACGGTTGTGGAGCTTTTCCGAATAATGCGCGACATTTCCGGTTCAGATCAAGAGGAAAAATTCGGACCGGGTAAACCGGGAGAACAGATCCGCAGTGTAATAACTTATGACAAGGCGAAGGAAAAGCTTGGTTGGGAACCGCGGGTCGACATAAAGACCGGTCTTGAAAAAACTTATGAATATTTCAAGCGCAAGCATGAAATAGCCGCCAGCGTTTAAGGCAAAACTGTACCATGCGGTATAATATTATTAATATTTTTGTAACTTGACATTTACAGCTAATTATTGTATTTTCCTCAAAGGTTAATAGCACTTTCAGCATCAAATTCTACTTGTAAATTGCTGTTGGTTCTTTCGCGAAGTTCACCTTTCAAAACCTACTTCTCCAGAGTTTCTTCGGCAGGCTGGAGAGCCTGAAAATTTTATAAAATTACGGTTGCCATTAAAGACTTGAAATCAAACATTTTCATTTTAAATAATCAGTCACTGAAAGGAAGTAGTATGAGACGGTTGTTAGCGGTTATTGGAATTGTTCTGCTGGCTTCAACGGCCATAGCCGCAGAGAGAGTTCAATTACAGCCCATGGATGGCTTTGTCAACACGGAAGTCCTTGAATCAAGTGATTCCAGGATCGTGGTCAGATTCGATATCGGGGCATTTACCAGGGAAGCCGTTCAAATCAACGGCGATACTTATTATAACATCGAATGCGGTAAGGAATCCATCCTGATGGAAAAAGGGAATCCCGCGCTTCCCAGGATATGCAGGAGCGTGATAATTCCCGATGACGCCCGCATGGAAGTAAATGTAGTTTCCTCGGAATACAAGGATTTCGCCGGTTTGGCGGTTGTACCCTCGAAAGGCAACCTGTACCGCGATGTGAATCCTGAAGATGTTCCCTACGAGTTCGGCGATATATATAACCGCGATCAATGGTATCGCGGCGATATAGCCATGATTCGGGAACCGTTTATTCTTCGTGATTTGCGCGGTACGGTTATTGAGTTGAACGCATTCCGGTATAATCCGGCGTTGCAGACACTGAGGGTGTATACATCGGTTACCGTGGAACTGGTTAATGCAGGACCGGGGCAAGCCAATGTTCTTCAGCGTGATGAACCGTTTACCTCGGTGGTTTCGGAATTCAACCAGATTTATAAACGTCGTTTCCTCAATTACCAGGAAACAATGACCCTTTACAATCCGGTTGAGGAAACAGGAAGCATGCTGGTTATCACTTATGACAGCTACGCCGATGAAATGGTGCCCTTCGTGAACTGGAAAAACCAGAAGGGTATCGCTACCACGATGGTTAACGTCTCTGCCATAGGCAATAACAGCACAGCCATTAAGAATTATATACAGAACCTTTATAACACGAGCGACCTGGCTTTTGTTCTGCTGGTAGGCGACGCCCAGCATGTAGCGACTCCCGAGGCTTATTGGGGCGCGGCTGACCCGACCTATGCCAAACTTGCCGGTGGCGATGATTATCCCGATGCTTTCATCGGCAGGTTCTCCGCCGAGACCGGGACCCAGGTAACCACGCAGGTCGAACGGACAATCGACTACGAATTAAATCCCGGTGGTTCGAACTGGTTCCATAAAGGTACCGGCGTCGCTTCCGATGAAGGACCCGGTCATTACGGAGAGTATGACGATGAACACATGGATCTTATCCGCAATGACCTGCTCGGTTACACATACACTACTGTAGACCAGATTTATGACCCGGGCGCTTCCGCGTATGAAGTTACCAACGCATTGAACAACGGACGCAGTTTTGTAAACTACTGCGGACACGGTTCTACCACATCATGGGGAACCACAGGATTTGACAACGGCGACGTTAATGCTCTCACCAACGTTGGAATGCTTCCCTTTATCGTGAGCGTCGCCTGCGTTAACGGGAACTTCGACGGTTATACATGTTTCGGCGAAGCCTGGTTGCGGGCCACATCCGGCGGTGAACCCTCCGGCGCTTTGGCTGCCTATATGTCCTCCATCAACCAGAGCTGGAATCCTCCCATGGATGCCCAGGACGAAATAACCGACCTGCTCGTAGCCGAACAAAAGAACACTTTTGGCGGGCTTTGCTTTAACGGTTCATGCAAAACTATCGAGCTCAATGGCGGCGACGGTGATGAAATTTTCAGTACATGGATTATTTTCGGCGACCCCTCAGTTCAGGTACGTACTGATGACCCGGTGGCGATGAATGTCATCCATGACGGAACCGTTCATTTCGCCCAGTCCTCTTACAACGTAACCGTAAGCGGTGTGGAGGGCGCCCTTTGTGCTTTAAGTTATAATGGCACCCTTTACGGCTCTGAATACACCAACTCCAGCGGCAACGCGGTAATCAGCATCAACGGTCCTCTCCCCATCGGGGCGACTTTAGACCTTACCGTTACTGCCTACAACCGAATAACCAATGTCAGCGGCGTCAGCGTGATCGCCGAAGGAAGCTGGGGTACGGTAACCGGCCGGGTAACCGATTCGGAAACCGGCGATGGACTCTACGCTGAAGTAACCCTTATAAACCGGACTCCGCAGATAATTGCCCATTGTAGTTTCGACGGCTACTATACGATGGCCGTGCCTGCTGATACCCAGTGGACGCTGGTTGCCGGGGGATTAGCGCATTATTCCAATGACACCGCCAGCGTGAGCGTACCCGAAGGCGGTACCGAAACTGTAAACTTCCAGCTTATCGCAGATGAGATTACTACAATCTTTTCAGATGATTTCTCGTCCAACCAGGGCTGGACGGGGATGGGTGGCTCCGGTGAATGGACAATCGGTTCTGCAGGCGGCGGTTATGGAAACGATAACTACGGCGGTCCCGATCCTTCTACCGACCATACGCCCAGCTCCGATAACGGCGTTCTCGGCAATGACCTTACCTCCGGTAGCGGCGGCGATTACAGCGCTAATATGTACAGTACCTACTGGGTAACATCGCCGACCATTGATTGCAGTGGTTATTCCGAAGTATCCATGAAGTTCTACCGCTGGTTGGGTCTCGAACGGGATGCCTACGATAACGGCTACCTCGCGGTATATGACGGTTCGACCTGGCATACCATCTGGGAGAACGGCAACACTACAATTGACGACCAGGCATGGATAGAAATGACCTATGATATTTCCACTTATGCCGACAGTAATGCAAATTTCAGGATTCGGTTCGGTATTGGCACTACCGACGGCGCCTGGCAGTACTGCGGATGGAATATCGATGACCTGGAGATCACCGGTTACGGCGAACAGGAACCGCCTGCTCCTGACGTGGTGGTTACCATGAATCCGCATAATCCGCCGGTTATTGTCAACCCGGGCGGATATTTCACATTCACTGGTATCCTGGAGAATACCACCCAGCAGTATCAGCAGGCCGATGTCTGGATTATGCTTCAGCTTCCGGGCGGTTCGTTCTACGGTCCGCTGAACCAGTTCAACAACATCTTCCTCTCCCCGGGACAGACTATAACCGTTCCGACAGTGAGACAGGATATACCATCCTTCGCTCCTACCGGCACTTACGATTATATTTCCTACTGCGGAGATTATCCTTCGGTTAAGGAAGATTCCTCATCATTCCCGTTCAGCGTGCAGGGCAATGTCATTGGTGATGTTACCGGTTGGACATTGCATGGCTGGTTCGATGACCAGGGCGCGTCACTGCCGAAGGTTACCAAACTCTACGGCAACTACCCGAACCCGTTCAATGCCCAGACCAATATCAGGTATGACCTGGCGCAGGATTCAAAGGTTAGCCTGCTGGTCTACAACCTCATGGGACAGGTTGTGGAGACGGTACTCGATGAGTACCAGCAGGCAGGGGAGAAGGTTGTCAGCTGGGATGCTTCCCGCTATTCCTCCGGCATTTACTTCTACAGGTTTACCGCCGGGGACAAGACCTTTATCAAACAAGCGACAATGATTAAATAAACGAAGTATTTGATTGACGCGACAAAACCGCCGGATGAATAAAATCCGGCGGTTTTTTTCTGGGAAAAATACTTATTGATCTATTATTTGAATCGCCATTTACCAGATAAATATTTTAGGTACTATGGGAATTATTCGAATGATTTTGTTTACTCCGCCCCACTGCTGTCCGCTTCCAGTACCCAAATATCTCCGTAACAACAGAATTGGTCGACTTTCAGAATGGCGCGGTAGAGACCGGGGCCGGCCCTTTCACCGAATTGGTTGGCTAAATCCCAAACCGGATTCAGAGAATTAACCGTGAAAGTTCCGTTATGGAGCGTGCGTATCAGGGTTTGATTCTCATTGTAAATCCGGATGTAACCCTGGGTTCCTAAACTTACATTGAAAGGAATAAGGCATTCACTTCCGGTGGGATTGGGATATGCCGGCCCGAATGTAATAGAGCCAACCTGACCCGCGGGGCACCAATCATCGCCATCTTCGCTTATCACGTTGCCGTTTGCATCGGTGTTGGTAATACCGTCGAAGTCAGTGAAATCTATACAGTTGTCATTGTTGCTTTCTGAGCTTTTTTTGCAGGAGTTCAGGGGAATCAATATAAGCAGGGTAAGCAACGATATAAGCGGTATAAACGATGTTTTCACAGTTAATTCTCCGGTTTTGATTATAATAACAATAGTCACGCTGTTCGTCAATATAAAATAATTGCATCTGGCCTGTAAGAGGCGCATTTTATGCACCGATAACTATATAGATGGAGTTTTTCAAATAAGGAGTTTGAATTCGATGGAAAAGAGAAAATGGACATTTAACGGTTTCACGTTGACCGTGGAAAAGGTTGGAGAGCCGGGTAAATATGTTGTAGAATTCGATGGCGGAATCGATTACAATCCCGATGGCAGTCCAGAGCTGAGAGGCGAGCGTAAGGAAGTCGAGGCGGATTTAGACTTCATTTTTACTCCCAAACGGGCTATGAGCAACACCGACAACCGGTTCGAATTGAATTTTTTCCTCGAAAGCAAGGTCGAAAAATTCGAAAATTGGCTGGAAAAGACGATAAAAAATTACAGGGCAGTACCCGAAGATATTACCTGATCCAATAACACATCGGTAAAGGGAGGTACAGGTGGCTCCAAACGGATTTGAAAAAGGAATTGAAGAGATACAGCGTGACACCGTGGATAAAATCCCGGTTTTGCCAATTAATGATAAAGTAATCTATCCCGGGATTTCGGTGCCCATGGTTATCACCGAGCCGGAATACGCATCGCTTTTGGATGATGCCATAATAAACGGGAATCCTATCGCGGTAGTTGCCCGTAAGAAACCCCCGGAAGGCGGTGAACAGAAAATCGATGTTTTCGATGTCGGTTGTACCGCCAAAGTGTTGAAGATGCTGCGTTTTCCCGATGGAAGCGTGCGTATCCTCCTGCAGGGGGAATCCCGTTTCATCTTAAAATCGATCCTGGGCGCCCTTCCCCAGGCATTTGCGGATTACGAAATCGCCGAAGCGGAGCCCCTGAATGAAGTTGAATCCGAAGCGCTCATAAGGAGTCTGAGAGAACACCTGCAGAATATCTCCGGAAAAGTGGAATACCTTCCGGATGAGCTTACCCAGACGGCCTCGCATATCAAGGACCCCGGGGCTCTCGCCGACATGATAGCCTTCAACTTGAAAATCAGCACCGAAGCCAAGCAGACGATCCTGGAAGCGTTTGATATCGCCGAGAGGGTAAGGTTGATAGCCTCCCATATCAACCGTGAATTGCAGGTAATCGAACTCTCCCAGCAGATACAGCAGGATACAAAGCAGGAAATGGGTAAACTGCAGAGGGAATACATACTACGCGAACAGATGAAGGTTATCCAGCGTGAGTTGGGCGAAGGCGATGACCGTGCCGCCGAAGTCGAGAATTACCGGATGAAAATAAAAGAAGCCGGTTTAAGCGAGGAAGCGATAGAGGTAGCCAATTCCGAGCTGGACAGGTTTTCACGTATGAATCCCGCCGCGGCCGAGTACACTGTATCCCGCACTTATCTCGACTGGCTCATCGCGTTGCCGTGGAAAAAGCAGACCTATGATTCCCTTGACCTGAAAAAAGCGAAAACAATACTCGATGAAGACCATTATGGCCTGGAAAAAGTAAAGGATCGCATACTGGAATATCTCGCAGTGAGAAAATTGAATCCGGATATAAAAGGTCCCATCCTCTGTTTCGTTGGCCCTCCGGGAGTGGGGAAGACATCGCTGGGAATGTCCATCGCCCGTTCCATGGGCAGGAAATTCTACCGCATGTCTTTGGGCGGAATGCGTGATGAGGCTGAAATCCGCGGCCACCGGCGTACGTATGTCGGCGCTATGCCCGGCAGGATCCTGCAGGCGCTGCGCAAAGTTCAATCAAACAATCCGGTTGTTATGCTCGATGAGCTCGATAAACTCGGCAATGATTTCCGCGGAGATCCATCTTCGGCATTACTGGAAGTTTTAGATCCGGAACAAAATCACACTTTCAGTGACCACTACCTTGAAGTACCATTCGACTTATCAAAAATATTTTTCCTGGGGACGGCTAATCTCATGGAGCCTATACCGCCGGCTCTCAGGGACCGTATGGAGTTGATTTACCTGCCCGGATATACCGACATGGAGAAACTTTCTATCGCCAGGAAATATGTCCTTCCCCGTGAGATCGAGAACAACGGGCTTTCCGGTGATTTAATCGATTTCTCAGATAAGGCGGTAATGAAACTCATCAATGACTATACCCGCGAAGCCGGCCTGCGCAATCTTACCCGGGAGGTGGCTAATATATGCAGGAAGGTAGCCCGGGTGATCGCCGAAGGAGACTCGAACAGGGTCAAAGTGACTCCCAAGAAAGTAAGCCAGTACCTCGGGCCGGAAAAGTTCATGCGGGAAGTCTCCGCTGAAAAACCGCAAATTGGTATCGTTCCGGGGCTGGCATATACATCTGTTGGCGGAGAAATCCTCTTTATCGAAGCGACGAAGATGCCCGGCGGCAAGTCGTTGACCCTAACCGGCCATATCGGCAATGTTATGAAAGAATCGATGCAGGCGGCTCTATCCTATATCCGCAGTACATCTCCCATGTGGGGAGTAAGCCCCGAGATTTTCGATGCTTTCGATTTCCATATTCATGTTCCGGCCGGGGCTACGCCCAAAGACGGACCCTCGGCGGGTGTCGCTATTGCCACCGCATTGCTGTCGATACTGACCGATAAACCGGTTAAGCCGCACCTGGCTATGACCGGCGAGATAACATTGCGCGGCGAAGTGCTTCCGGTAGGGGGTATAAAGGAAAAATGCCTGGGCGCTTTCCGAGCGGGGATAAAGACGGTTATATTGCCTTTACATAATGAAAAAGACCTGTATGAACTCCCCAGGGAAGTCATGAAAGCAATGAAGTTCATACCGGTCTCTAATATCGAAGAAGTTTTCAACCAGGTTCTTCAGGAACAGGAACCTGATAATTAGTTTATACGCGGTCTAATCCCGCGAATCTTTTTCCCTCCCGATTTTGTATAAATCGAGCTTGGATGGTTTAGTTTCCTTTTTTCCGGATATTATACGTCCGGGAAATTGAATCGTATTATGCGCGCGGTTTGAGGGAGCGCGAACATCCCTTTCCTCTTCTTTTCCCATAATACTACTGTCGATCCTTAAATTTTCCAATGATAACTCCCTGTTGATTCGGTTTAATCCTTATACGCTTTAAAAAAGGGAAATGTTTTCAATTTGTAAAAATTTGTTATTTACGTATCGTTCAGTACGATAGCGTATTCTCGAAATGCCCATATTTAAAGAAGACTTCCGGTTTACTGCGAAGCTGTAGTTGTAACTTTTGGGTTTAACTCCAGACGCTAAGTTGAATATCGGCGTGATGAAAATTCGCTTGATAATCTTTTTACAAATTTTCGAACCACTATATAAATACTAAAATTAGCTTAGTTGGGTATCGTGAGTATTAGGGAGTTGGTCGATATAGTACAATGGAATTGAAATAAAAACTTGCCAATTGCGGGTATTAATTGTAATTTAGGGCCGGAGAGATGTCCGAGTGGTCTAAGGAGCACGCCTGGAGAGCGTGTAGGGGCTTTGCCCCTCCTGGGTTCGAATCCCAGTCTCTCCGTATTGCTTTTCCATAAATTATATTTATTTTCTACGGGCTGAAGTTTTCCTCAGCCCGCGCAGTTACTTAAATATCGGCATTTATTTAATCAGTGTCATCCTCTTCGTTATCACTTCATCTCCGGTGTTTAATTTGTAAAAGTAGACGCCGCTGGAGTACTCCGATGCATCCCATGTAGCCGTTTTAGGGCCGGATTCAAGGTATTCATCGACAAGCGTAGCCACCTTTTGCCCCATAAGATTATAAACTTCCAATCTCGCAACCCCGGGAGTTTCGATATCGAAATTAATATTAGTTACGGCGTTGAAAGGATTGGGGTAGTTTTGATGAAGTTTAGCAGCCCGGGGTATTTCGCTGGAATTTTCTCCGAACCAGCCGGCAAAACTCCAATCACCTGAACCCGAATCGAACATAGAATCGGTTATAGTGAATTCAAACGAAACGTAGTCGCCGATTACATCAGGGTAATCACCACAATAGGCGATATAGTCATAGGTTCCCGGCGGAGCGAAGATCGGTATATGCTGGGTTACGTTGGGGACGGATATTGTTTGCATGGGCGCTAATTGTACGTTGTTAAACCGCTGTAAGGGTCCATAGGCGCTTCCGCCCGGCAATTCAAGCATTATCCAAACATCGGAGGTCTGGTACTCATCTGAAAGGTTACTTAAAATTCCCGTGAAGGTAAACAGGCTTCCTGCCGGCACTTCGATAGGATAAACATCAGGTTGCATATCGATAGATACAATTCTCTGCTCAAAATAAAAAGCGCCGATGTCGCGGATAGTATTATCCGGATCCGGTTGGTGATTAGGATTACCAGCATCAATACATGGTGAACCTTCCTGTAATTGAAAATCACCGTTTCCTGGATCTACAAATAGGGGATCAAGGAAAATGTTAAAGAAAGCATCGCAGTCATCACCATTTAGATTCTGCATGACGATTTCGCCGTATTCAGGATCGAATCCCACGAAATCGAAGGAATCAGACACTATATCGTTAAAAGATACCGCCTGAGTTAAGTTATTATCTCTCTCCAATCCAATTGCGTTATCTGTTATGGCGCATTCGGACATCTCAATTACCGAAGAGGGCCCCAAATACACACCCCTATCGCCGCAGCCATCTATGACGCAGTTCGTGAAAACCGGATCGCAATATCCATGATAATCCCCGGGGTAAAAGTGGGCTCCATCATTACTACAGTCCCTTATTATGCAGTTTAGAAGGCTGATATTATTATGTCCCTGCCTGGCGTAGTAATTATACCCGTTGGCATAACCGAACAGTCCGTAAGTACAATCGTGGATATATGAATCTTCAAAGGTTGCATACAGATATGCCCAGGCGTCATGTCCAGCGTTGGCTGTCGAGTATACTCCGTTTTCACTACAGAAGGATATCTCGCAATTTTTAAATGTCGGTGAAAAGTTGTTGCAGCTTGAGGATACTATGTATAAACCGTGTGTTGCATATTCTATATCGCAATACTCAAAATGGATATCACTCCCGCAATGCCCAAGATAAATCCTTTCCCAATCCCCAGGTTCAGGATTATCCAGGTAGGATGAAAATAATATGTGTGATTGGTCATTTCCTATCGCGCTGAAAGAACCGGTAACATAGAGTTCAAAAGGGCCCGTGAATAGCACTTCAACTCCGGGATCGATAGTTAAGCTGTTCGCGACGTTAACATCGCCGATTACGATATATGGACTCCCAGCGAGGTCCCATGTTCCTGACTGATCGCCATAAACATAGGTTTCAGCGCAAACGTCAGAGATTCCTATAAAAAGAGATAGGAGAAATAATCCTATTGAGAGTGATGTTCCTACAGATTTGAACTTTTGTAATTTCATGACTACTCCTTATTGATTTTGAATATAATCTATAATGGTTAGAGTTTTTATTAATCGCACTTCGCTTGTTCCTATTTCAACAATGTCATTCTCTTCGTTATCACTTC
>WJIJ01000079.1 GCA_014730345.1 Candidatus Zixiibacteriota bacterium
ACACCGAAGTCTCTACCACCCAATCTTCCCGCTGTAAGACTTCCATGGCTTCGATAACATTATCGCATTCGACCTCCAGCATGGGGTTGCGGATATGTTCGCTTTTCAACTGCTGGGGGCTTCCTCCGGCGACGATTTTACCGGCCTGGATAAGCATTATCTTCCCGCAATATTCGGCTTCGTCGAGGTAATGAGTAGTAACGAATACCGTAGTCCCCTCTTCGGAAAGCCCGTTGATTAACTCCCAGAAATTCCTCCGGGAGATAGGATCCACTCCTCCGGTGGGTTCATCGAGAAAGACTATCTGTGGTTCATGCAATATCGCGCATCCCAGCGCCAACCGCTGTTTCCATCCGCCGGAAAGTTCTCCGGTAAGGCTTTTTTCCCGTCCCCCAAGCCCGGACATATCCAGTATCCACTGTTTCCGTTCCTCAATTCGTTTTTCTGATAAACCGTAAATCCCACCGTAGAATTCGATGTTCTCCTCCACGGTCAAATCCTGGTAGAGGGAGAATTTCTGGGACATGTAACCGATATTCTCTTTTATTTTCTCCGCGTCTCTGTTTATATCGTATCCGGCGACCGTGGCGGTCCCGGATGTTGAATCGAGAAGGCCGCAGAGCATTCGTATAGTAGTCGATTTCCCCGCGCCGTTGGCCCCTAAAAAGCCAAAGATAGCGCCATGTTCAACGTCGAAACTTACGCTGTCCACGGCGGTAAAACCGCCGAATTTCTTGGTGAGATCATCCACGATTATCGCTTTGTCCGGCATTCCGTCATTACTCCCCTATAGATTTCTTTAATTCAGCCACCGCGAGCTGATAATCAACCAACGCGTGGGTATGGTTAGTCCTTGCTTCCAGCAAAGCCACTTCCGCGTCGATAAGCTCCGAATTTAATGCTACTCCGTTGCGGTATTTATCTCGGGTTATACGATAATTTTCCTCGGCCTGGGCAACCGATTCTTCGGAAAGAATAATTCGCTTCCCGGATTTTTCAACTTCGAGGTAGTTGCGGGTGACTTCCAACACGACAGCATCTTCAAGCACTGCCATAGCGTCATGTAGTTTTTCCAATTGGGCGTTGGCATACTTAACCTGTTGCGCGCTTTTTCCCCAGTTCCAGATATCCATAGTGGCTATTACTCCCAACTCCCAACTGTCCTCGAACTCATCGGTAGGGGGCATTACTCGAGAATTGGGACGGGCATAGGTATATCCGCCAACGAGGTAGATTTGAGGAAACCAACCGGCTTTCGCTACGCCTGCCGCCGATTTACCCGCTTTTACACGGTAGCCCATCGCCTTCAGTTCCGCTCTCTCCTCAATAGCTTTAGCGGTCAAAGAATTGACATCGGCGAAATTTTCATAACCATTCTCAACATCCGAGGCAAGGCTGATCTCCGCGTCCAGCGGTAAACCTATGGCGCTGTTCAACGAAATCCGCGCCAGACGTACGGCATGGTCGGCATCAAGCTGTTTAAGTTTGGCGTTGGATAATTGCACCTCGACTTTTAAAACCTCGTTTTTTGTGGCAATTTCCTGTTCGTAGAAATTACGAACATCCTTCAGATGCGTTTCCACCAGCTCCACGTTCTCATCTATAACATTTTTAAGCTTTAATGTTTTAAACAAGCTCCAGTAGGAGACACGGATATCATAGATGAGATTAGCCTTATCCGCGCTGAATTCCTGTTCCTCGGCATCTGCGGAAAATTTATTTGCCCGGTAATTGTTATGCAACCGCAACCCGGTGAAAACCGGTTGTTGAAGGGTGAGTTTGAAGTTGTAATTATCCCTGATTGTTGGAGATATCTCTATAGTTCCCAGGGCGGGTGGAGGAGCGTCTATCTCGAAAGGTTTTTCATCGCTCAAACGATAATAAGAACCTCTGAAACTCAGTGATGGAAAACGCAGAATGCTGGCTTCCCTCGCTTTCGCTTTCGCCGCCTTAACCTCCATTTTCGAGGAATGCAGTTTTTCGCTGTTTTTCAAACCGAGTTCGATAGCATCATCTATGGTCAAGTTCATGTTTTCGGCCCCGGCGTTCAGCGGAATTAGCAACAGCAAGATAATTAACGCGCTTAAAAATCTATTTGATATCATAATAACCTCACTCTATCCCGATTTTATCATGGATATAAAGACATTTTCCAGCGACGGATTCACTCTCCTCCAATCCGAAACTTCAATCCCCATCTCCTTGAGCTTATTTATGGCCCTGGAAGTGTCCTCTTCGATATTTTCTACGACAATGTTCAAACGGTCACCGAACGCCTGTACTTCACGAACGATTTTCAAATCTTTCAGCCCGAAAAACGCCTGGCGCACTTTATCGCACACAATCTCCACAACATTTCCCTTCATCATCGCTTTGACCTTCATGGGCGTATCTACTACCATCAAACTTCCTTCATTCATTAAGCCCACGCGGGTGCATCTCTCTGCTTCATCGAGGTATGGGGTGGTCATTATAATGGTAATTCCCTCGTTCAATAAATCCGCGAGAATCTTCCAGAAATCGCGGCGGGAGACCGGGTCAACGCCGGTTGTTGGTTCATCAAGGAAGATTATCCGGGGTCTGTGTATCAATGTGCATGCGAGGGCCAGTTTCTGTTTCATTCCGCCGGACAACCTGTCGGCGAGCCTTTTCCTGAATCCGGTCAGGCGGGTAAACTCCAGCAACTCCTCCCGGCGTTCCTTGAAATCCTTAACCCTATGGATATCCGCGAAAAACTCTATATTTTCATCAATGGAAAGGTCTCCATACAGGCTGAAACTCTGGGAGAGATACCCTATATCCGGTTTGATATCCTCGATTTCCCGGCGAAGATCATGCCCGAGAATATCCACCCGGCCTTCATCAGGATCGAGAATACCGCAGAGAATTCTTATGGTGGTTGTTTTTCCGGCGCCGTCGGGCCCGACTACAGCAAGCATCTCTCCTGAAAACACTTCTAAATCAAGCCCCCTGACCGCGGGGATATCTCCATAGCTTTTGGAGAGACCATTTATTTTAATTACTGTTTCCCGCATCTTATCCTCAGTCCTCATTATTACCGGTATGGATTTCGGCATCGGCGGGCATACCCGGTTTCAGGATATCATCCGGATTGGGTATCTTGATTTTCACCCCGTAAACCAGCTTGACCCTGTCCTCTTTAGTCTGGATATTTTTGGGAGTGAATTCCGCTTCCGGGGAGATATAAACCACCTTTCCCTCGAATTCACGGTCGGGATAGGTGTCGATAGTAATACTCGCCCGCTGGCCGTACTTGACCATCCCCAGCTTCGGTTCAGGGATGTAAATCATCAAATCAACCGTATCGGTTTTGGATATTTCTGAAACAACAGCGCCCTGCCCAACAAGTTCGCCAACATCGACCGGAAGCTGGGTAACAGTGCCGGAAATGGGCGCCGTTACATAGCTGTCTGAAATCGATTTCTCGATTAAATCGACAGCCGCCCGGGATTGTTCGGTTTGAGCGCGGGCGGCGCGGATTTCCTCCGGGCGCGCCCAGTTCATGATTTTATTATATGCCTGCTTCGCCGAATTGCAGCGGGCTCTGGCTATGGTGTAAGCCGCTTCCGCGTCATCCATCTTCTGCCGGGTAATACTATTTTTATCAAAAAGGTCCTTCATCCGATTATAATTGGATTCAGCGACCTTTAAGTTCGCCTCGGCCTGCTTCAAAGCATCCTCCGCCTGGTTTATATCCTCAACACGGGCGCCATTTAACAACTTTTCAAGCTGGGCGGACGCAAATTCATAACCTGCTTTCGCCTGGCGCAATTGAATATCGAGGGTACTACGGTCGATAATGACCAGCGTATCGCCCTGATGAACCAGACTTCCTTCTTCAACCGGTATAGCTTTAATTTCACCGGTAACTTTTGATGAAACACTTGCCTCGCTGGCTTCGATCGTCCCGGTAGCAGAGATTATACCATCATTATTGCCCCCGCATGAAACCAACGCTGAAGCCGCCACTGATAGTACCCCGGCAATAAAGAACCTCTTCATATTTGGTTTGTTGAACACCCGCCTGAACATTTATTCTCCTTTCTCTATACTAAACCGGCCTATGCCGAAAAATCCGCCCTTGCCTTTTCAGTTAAAACTCCCTGCATCAGTATCTTTATCAATGATTCAAATATCTCGGAAACCACGAACGGAATCTGGGATATAGTTTCCGGGTTCAAAATACTCTGGACCGCGTTAGAATAGATTATATATACCAACTCCGGATTGACATCCCTGCGAGCTAAACCCTCGTTAACCGCCTCTTCAAACAACTGTTTAACCCTGTTCAGTATCTGCTCCCTCCGAAAACGGTCAATATCCTCCCATATATGAGGAGCATGTTTCTTTAAATCCATGATAAACGGCCGGCCCACCTGCGATAATCTAAAGCCTACTTCCTTGAAAATACTCCTGAGTTTGCTGATAGAATCAATATCAGGATTATCAAAAATCCTATCCACCGCCCCTTTAATATCATTCCGGTGATGCTCGATAACCGCTTTGAGCAACGCCTCTTTGCTGGGAAAATGCTGATAAAGCGTTTTTTTGCTGATACCCAGATCCGAGGCAAGTTCATCGACGGAAATCTTGCTGAAACCATACCGGAAGAATTTAGATTTAGCGGTGGTTATTATTCTGTTTTTGAGATCTGCTTCCATCGGTAATTAAAAAGGTAACTTAATCAGTATTTACAGTTTCTATAATACGGTTAAAGTATGTAGTATCCTTATTTATAGGTTGTTATCGGAAACTATTTCGGTTTTAATAGTTTCCAGTATAATATCTCCTGTCTTTTTTGTCAAGCGCTTTTTATACTTTTTTTAATCAATTTCCCGCATTATTTTCGAAGTTGTTGATAAAAATCAGCTTAGGAGATTAAAGATGAATAATCGATATTCGAATGGCAGGCTCCACCATGTGGAGATTTATGTCGCCAACCTGAACAGGTCAATGGAATTCTGGGGATGGTTTCTTGGAAAACTCGGTTACGAGCAATTCCAGAAGTGGGATAAGGGCGTAAGTTACATCCTGGAAGATACTTATATTGTCTTTGTGCAGACCGAGGAGAGATTTTTGGATATCCCTTACCATCGTTGCCGTTGCGGACTCAATCACCTGGCGTTTCATGCCGGTTCGAAAAATATGGTTGATGAACTGACAGAAGAATTGGAAACCCGGGGAGTCAAAATTCTCTATAAAGACCGCCATCCCGAAGCCGGCGGTCCGGGAACCTATGGAGTTTATTTCGAGGACCCCGACAGGATAAAGATAGAATATACCTGTAGCGTTGAGGAATGAGTAAAAGCTTAATCGCTTTCTTTGGCCTGGGTATCCCGCCATGCCTTGTAGTCGTGGAGTTCCTGCTCTAATAGCAACATACAAACTCCAACCACGGCGGCATCATCAATCTGTCCTACGACCGGGATAAAATCGGGGATAATGTCAATCGGGTTAAGGATATAGAGCAATGTAAAGGCGGCGGCGCCGATTGCCCAGTAAGGTATTTTGCGGTAGTTGCCGTTCCAGTAGTCCTTTATCAAGTCGAGAAGCAGTTTGACATCCTCGATAAACCGGTTCAAAGGCCCCTTTGACTTGACTTTTTTCTTTATCTCATCAGCTCTCTGGGTAACTTTTTCGATATCCTTATCGGATATACCTTTAGCCCCTTTGCGCACGAATTCCTTATCGATACTGCGCAGTCTCCGTAAATCCGCCTGTCTCCCGCGTCGTTGCCGCATATTATTCAATATATCCCAATTGCCTGAGTTTCTCGACTGTCTCTTCATCTAATTGCTCTATAACATCCAAGGGTTTTGCTTCTCCCTGGTAGAAATTATAAAACCTGTCGTCGAGTTTGTTCCTTATGTCGGTAAAATCGGGGATTCCATAAATGTTCGTTTTTTCAGCCGGGTCCCGGGTAAGAGCGAACAGCATTTTCTCGTTTCGGTAAAATTCCTGCTTTTTGAACCTCGGGTTAGAAGTATCCGCCTGGCCTATGTCAATATGGTAGAGCTTCATACCGTCGTCAATAACCGCTCTTTGAAAGGCAATTAATTTATCGCCGCGTTCGGCGAATACCGGGCGGTTCGGTATATCATCATCCATTATATCGATACCCGTAAACTGTTCCGGGCTGTCAATACCGGCGAAATTAATAATCGTGGGGGCGATATCTATCTGGCTGACATATTTATCAACTTCCCTGTGCTCTTCCCCCGGCGCTTTGATTATAAGGGGTATCTTGAGAACTTCTTCGTAAAGCGTGTAATGGCTTTCGCGGCCATGGTCGAAAAACTCCTCGCCATGGTCAGACATCACAATTATGACCGAGTTTTCATATAATTGCATCTTTTGCAACTTCTTGAATAGCATACCCACGAAATAATCGACATAGGCAATCTCCCCGTCGTAGCGGTCGACAGCTTTCTTGCCGTCTCCGAAGATGAAATTATCATGGGTCATATAAACGCTGTGGGGGTCGTAATAATGCCCCCAGATAAAAAACGGCTCCTGGATATTTCCCAGGTCATTAATTATCAACTCGTTAACCTTCGGTGATGATTTAGTGTACTGGGGTTTGCCCATTCGGGGAATATCCAGAGGATAGGTATTAAATCCCTGCTGGAATCCGCTTTCCTCATTCAGGGCGAAAAGGGCCGGATAGCCATAAGTATAATAGCCGTTGTCCCTTAGAACTTCCGCGATAGTGGTCAACCCTGTGTCAAGTTTTACCGACCATTCGATCGCGCCATGCTCCCGGGGATGCAGGGATGTGAAAATAGTAGCGATAGATGGAAGGGTCCATCCCGATTGGCTGTAGGCGTTATTGAAGACCACCCCCTCCTGCGCGAAAGCATCTATATTGGGAGATGTATTCCGTTGGTAGCCGTTGTAACCGAGATGATCGGCTCGCAAAGTATCGATTATTATTAAGATGATATTCGGTTTTGGCGCCGGTTGGCCGCAGGAGAGTAAAAGGACATACACAATGGCGATGGCTGATACCAAAATAGTTCGATGTTTTTTCATAATAGTAATATAATGGGATTGGCTCTGTTAATCAAGCAGTTAGCAAGAAATAACCCCCTAAATTCCATTTCCGCAGTTCAGAAACCTGCCGGGGTCTGAAATGATGATATGGATTATACGGTCAGTCCTACGACTCCGAGCCGGCGATCTCCTCGGCGTAGTGTTTGCCCTCGGGCATCTTTATATCCACTACAAACATTCCCCGCAACTGGTTGACATCATAACCGGTGGCTTTGTCGTCTGGGTATCTTTCATTAAGCTTTTCCACGACCTCGGGGGCGAGGTTATCTTTATCGCCATGACAGGTAAGGCAAAGCGAATTAGTGTGAATAGGTTTGTAGTAATGAAATATCTCTCCGTCATAATTGCTGGCATGTTTCAATCCCCGGGTGGAATCGGCCGCGAACAGCTCCAGGAAAGCCATCTGGGCCGGAGTAGGATGATTATTGGGATTACGGTTTTTATCCGATACCCTCTTTATTTTCCAGCCGTTGGCCGAAAATGAATCCGCAATCTCGGGGGCAATCTCACTGCATACATTAATAGCATTGGCAGGGCCGCCCTCTTTAAGAGCTTTCCCTAATTCCATTTTTAAATTGTTGTGGAATTTCATGATCAGCTTATCAGCGGCTGTTTGAAGCAACTGCTCATCGCTTTTGGAAAGCGACGGAGTTCCCTTTTCTGCAGTCTGCTCCTCTCCCCCGCCGCAGGAAAACAGAAAAAGCGGGACAAGTAAAAGTAAAATAAACTTGTATAGATTTTTCATCGCACTCACTCCGTATAATTATATTCCAAGAAGAGATATCGATACATAGATACCGAATCCATTAAGATTAAGTTCTCGTTCTATATTATTATCTTCGCTTTTCGATGGTTTAGCCCCGTTGTACATTAACCCCAGGTTTACCCGGGACATGGAACCGAGCGCCATGCCCGCTCCGCCAAAAATACGCCAGTTCCAACCGGTATACCATCCCTTATCAGGAGCGGTTACGCCGCCTTCTTCGATATCATCATCCTTAAAATCATAGCTTATATATGAAAATGTATATCCCCCGGAAACCCCGAGGAACGGTGAGAAAGGAGAGTCGATACCGACCGGTATGCTGAATCGTAATGTTGCCAGCAAGGGTACATAGTAAACCGAATGCTTGTATAGAACCTTGGCCGTCGTTGTCGGGATTTGAATTACGCTGGTATCCACGCCAACTGTGATCTTTTTCTCGAAAACTTTCCGCCAGAAATCGACTTCCAGACCCGCGCTGACCACCTCATCGACGGCGGTGCCTGACTCCAAACCCAGAAGTAAACCGCCGCTGGTAGCTTCCGGATCGAGCATGCCGACTTTAAATATGGTATAGGCGTTCGTGCCGCCTACGATGCCCAGGCGGGAACCGAGATTGTATTCGGACTCGGCATCCGCGTTCGGACTCAGCATGGCCAAGAACAACCCAGTGAATATTGCCAGGTAAATAAACCTTTTGTACATAAATTTCCTCCCGATGTTTGTATGCGGAATGTACAAACCGTGAAGGTATGAAGTCAAGGTTTTATCATGATTTAATTTTTACAACCGTAACGCCCGCGCCGCCTTCATTGAAATTGCCCAAACGCATTTCATTGACCAGCCGGTGTTTGCGAAGATAATCGGAAACTTTCGCCCGCAGGGCGCCGGTGCCTTTGCCATGGATTATGCGGACTTCATGCACCCCGGCGAGATAAACATCCTCGAGATACCGTTCTATCTTTGGCTCCGCTTCCTCGAATGTTAATCCCCGCAAGTCCAATTCAGGATTAACCTCCTCAACCTCTTGATAATGCACGCCGCTTTTCTTAAGTTCCTCTTTGGGCGATTCCACACGGGACAAGTCGGCCAGTTTGACTTCGAGGACAAGATTTCCAGCCCGCACCTTTAATTTCCCCTTAACGTCTGGCAGCGATAAAACTTCGGCATAGGCATTCATGGCATTAATATAAACCCTGTCGCCGGGAGAAGCGGTCTTGATTCCTTCCCTCGGTTTTTCTGTAAGTTCTTGAATTTTCTTTTTCGTAACCTGTCTTCGCTCCTGGACCACCCTGCGGGCTTTTTTAACAGCTTCTTCCCTGCCTTTGGTTTCCTTTATGCCGGCGATCAATCTCTCGATCTCATCCTGGGCTTCGGCTAAGGCAGCGTCGGTCTTTTGCAATGCCAGCGCGTCCGATTCCTTTTCCCACTGTTTCATCTTTGCCATCTTTTCCTGGTAGAGTTCCTCGAGATTGGACGCCGCCCGCCGGCTCTCGGCAAGTTCATCACGCTCTTTCTGGACCCGGGCGAGGTTTTCCTCGAGTTGAACAACAAGCTGGGTTAAATCACGATGACCGGAATCAACCAGCGAACGGGCGTTTTTCAGTACCCCGGAATTCATACCAAGTTTTTCGGCCACTTCAAGGGCGTAGGATGAACCGGGAATATCAGGCAAAAACTTGTAAGTTGGCGTAAGCTCTTTACGATTGAACTCCATAGAACCGTTGCGTATTTCGCTGTTTTCGCCGGCAAGTGTTTTCAGAGCGCCCAGATGAGTGGTTACGATCAAAAGCGCTCCCCTTTCCACCAGCCTGTTAATTATCGATTCTCCCAACGCCGCTCCCTCCACCGGGTCGGTGCCGCTTCCCAGTTCATCGAGAAGCACCAGCGAACGCGAACCGGCCGAATCCACAGCACGGGAAATTTGTTTCATGTGCCCGGAGAAAGTGGAAAGGCTCATGGCGATTGATTGTTCATCGCCGATATCGGCGAAGACCTCATCGAATATTCCCATTTTAGCGTATTTCGCCGGAAGCTGGATACCCGATTGAAACATGAGCACAAAAAGCCCCACCGTTTTCAAAGCTACGGTCTTGCCGCCGGTGTTGGGCCCGGTAATTATCAATGCCCGCCCCGATTCTCCGAGCGTAAAATCAAGCGGAATTATATCTTTCATCTCCAGTGTGCTATCGAGAATAAGCAGTGGATGACGGGCTTCGGTCAATTTTATTACCGATTCTTCGGAGATTTCCGGCGCGATACCATTGAGCTTGTCGGAAAGCACCGCGCGGGCATGAATAAAATCAAGAATAGAAAGGATATTCTGGGCAATAACAAGTTCCTGCTGAACCTCACGGATGCTGTTACACAGGGAGATAAGTATCCGTTCGATTTCCCGCTTCTCATCGCTGTGCAATTCCCTAAGCTGGTTATTAAGCGGCAGGACCGACATGGGCTCCATGAAAATAGTCGCCCCCGATGCCGACCGGTCATGGACAATACCATTTACCGCCGATTTGCTGGAATCTTTAACCGGCACCACGTAACGCCCGTCACGCATGGTAACCAGCCTATCGGAAAGATGGTCGCTGTACTGGCTGGAGGAAATCAATTTCTCCAGCTTATCGGAAATTTTCGCGCGGGTGGATTCCATCTGCCGGCGGATCTTCACCAGCGCCGGAGAAGCGTTATCGGTAACCTCTCCGTCGGGCGTAAGCACCCGGTTGATTTCACCGAGCAATTCCCGGAAATCGGTCAGTTGAGAAGCATGGCTCCAGATTCTCGGGTACTTCTCGCGCTTGGATGACAATGAACGGCACACCCTGGTGGAAATATCCGCGGTATCGGCTATCTTTATTATAAAATTGCCCTCGATATAAGAGCCTTCAATCTCTATTTGCGCCAAAAAAGGAATAATGTCCTGGAATCTCCTCAACGCCGCGCCGCCTTCGTACTTGATAATCTCACGGAATTCCGAGGTTTCCCGGTGAAGCATGGCAACCCTGTCGCGGTCGGAGGAAGGCGACAACTCCTCGACATATTCCCCCCCGGTAGCCGAATAACATTTTCCGCGGAGGATTTCCTTGATACGGCTGTATTCTAATGATTTGAGTGTTCTACTGTCCATCTTCCCATTCTCGCTGCTCCCCCAGCATAATATTTATTGCTTGTGGGGTTGTTTACACTATTGCATATAACCAATTGCCTTCAATTGTTCAATAGTTTCTTCATCCAATTTTATAGAATCAAGGGAAGGGGCATTTTCGAGCAAAATCATAGCATCCTGTATATCAACCAGCGATTGAAGGCTGTCGATTATCTCCCGGCCCATATCGGTATACGCGAGATTGTTTTTTTCCTCGGGGTCTTCTGCAAGATTGAATAAGTTGTCTTCGGGAAATATTGCCCTGGGGTCGACATGCGACCTGCTCGGATCTTCAAGCCGCTTCTCTACATAATTGGGTACGCACTGCATTAATTTCCAATCTTTTGTTCTGATGCTGTAAATCCCTTCCCACTGCGACAAAGCATAGTCATTATGAAAATCTTCATCAAAAATATTCTCTCCCTGCCACCCATCCGGTGGATTCCCTCCGCAAAATTCAACGAGTGTAGGGGCGAAATCAATTTGCTG
>WJIJ01000080.1 GCA_014730345.1 Candidatus Zixiibacteriota bacterium
ATTAAAAAATGGTATGTCGCCGGGAGGTTTTCAGGATGGGATCCTGAGGACAGCGACGCTAACGGGCAAGGCGCGTCCGCTTTGATTCCCCATCCGGGACTGGCGATGTGGCCCGCGGGAACAACAATTACCGATATAGCCATCTATAGAACCCAGCTTGGCGCGGGTTATTTTTTGAGAGATGACCTGGTAGTGAAGGCAAATTTCTTTTTAGACGATTACCGGGAAAAGGACTACGACGGCAAGCTGGACGTCAGCGGAATAATCTTATCGCTGAACGGTACTTTTTAAATAATTAAGTAGCATTCTGAGCTTTTTAGTTCTAATAATTTAAGATTGATTTAATTAGCAATTAAACAAGGAGAAAACAATGGTCAGAAGATTAAGCCTCTCGATTTTGGTATTAGGTTTAGCATTTATATATATAAGTTGCGGAGGCGGGGAGAAAGCCGCTGAGGACCTGTCCAAACGCAAGATCAATATAGTAACCACCATCGGTATGATAACCGATATTGCCGGGAACATCGGCGGCGAGCGTGTAAACGTATCCGGTTTAATGGGACCGGGAGTCGATCCTCACCTGTATAAGGCAAGCGAGGGCGATGTTAGCCGTATGGCCAATGCCGATATTATTTTTTACAACGGACTGCATCTCGAAGGAGCCATGACCGAAGTATTCGAACAGATGAGTAAGAGAGTAGAGACAGTTGTCGTTTCGGAAAATATAGACCCCTCTTTGCTCATGGAAACGCCCGCTTATGAGGGCGCTCATGACCCCCATATATGGTTCGATGTTACCCTTTGGATAGAAGCGGCAAAGACAGTGCGAGATAAATTGATGGAAATGGATCCATCCCACGCGGATATATACAAGGGTCATGCCGAAGATTATATCGCCGAACTTGAGGAACTGCATAAATATGTCAAAGAACAGGCTCAAAGGGTTCCTGAAGCCAAACGCGTGCTTATTACCGCCCATGACGCGTTTAATTATTTCGGGAAGCAATACGGTTTCGAAGTACGCGGCCTTCAGGGAATAAGCACGGCTTCCGAGGCGGGTACCGCCGATGTCCGCGATTTGGCACAGTTTATTGCCGATAACAGGATACCGGCGATATTCGTGGAATCCTCGGTTCCAAAACGCAACATAGAAGCGGTACGGGAAGCTGTAAAATCCCGGGGATACAATGTTGCTATCGGCGGGGAGCTTTTCTCCGATGCCATGGGCACCGAGGGAACAGAGGAAGGGACTTATATCGGCATGGTAAAACATAATATCGATACCATAGTTGCGGCATTGCTGGGAGAAGCCTGATATGAATGATAGAAACCTGGAAAGTAAGGACCTGTCCATAGAAGTAGCCGACTTGACCGTCGCCTACGGAGACAAGCCCGTCCTCTGGGATATCGACCTGAACGTTCCCAAAGGGATCCTGATGGCAATCGTTGGGCCAAACGGGGCCGGTAAGACCACCATGATCAAATCGATACTGGGATTGGTTAAACCCGCCGCCGGGCGGGTGCTGATACTGGGCAAGCCATATCACAAGCAAAGGCATCTTATCGGCTATGTTCCCCAGCGGGGAAGTGTCGATTGGGATTTTCCAACAAGTGTGCTTGATGTGGTTATGATGGGACGTTACGGCGCTCTTGGCTGGGTAAAACGGCCCGGGAAAAAGGAGCGGGATATGGCTCTTGAAGCCCTCGATAAGGTCGGGATGAAAAAATTCTCTGACCGCCAAATAAGCCAGCTTTCAGGCGGCCAGCAGCAGAGGGTTTTCCTCGCCAGGGCATTGGTGCAGGAAGCCGAGGTTTATTTCATGGATGAACCTTTCCAGGGAGTCGATGCCATTACCGAGAGGGCGATAATTACATTGCTTCGCGAACTCCGGGAAGCAGGCAAAACAGTGGTAGTAGTTCATCATGACCTGCAGACTGTGCCTGAATACTTCGATTGGGTTACCCTGATAAATGTGCGCCGGATAGCAAGCGGCCCGGTGGATGAAGTATTCACCGATGAGAACCTTAAAACCGCTTATGGCGGCCGGGTAGCGTTCATAAGCCACCGCAAACAGGAAGCGAACGAGCATGTTGATATTGGAGAAGATAGAGAGTAGGCTATGGAATTATTTGGTTTCCTGGGTGAAATTATAACAGACTACACTCTTCGCACCGTGGCCCTCGGTTCGGCGATTCTCGGAATTATAAGCGGGGCGCTGGGCAGTTTTGCCGTGCTCCGTAAACAAAGCCTGTTGGGCGATGCCATCTCCCACGCGGCTCTTCCGGGAATAGCGTTCGCATTTATTCTCACCGGGATAAAATCGCCTATCATCCTGATAATAGGCGCCGCTGTCGCCGGATGGTTCGGCACTCTTTTAATGCTGAGCGTAATAAAAAATACCCGCATCAAGACCGATGGAGCCCTCGGATTGATCCTCTCTACTTTCTTTGGATTCGGGCTTGTGCTTTTGACCTATATCCAGAAACAACCACAGGCGAACCAGGCGGGTCTCGATAAATTTCTATTCGGGCAGGCGAGTACTTTATTGCAGAGCGACGTTATCATCATGGGTATACTGGGCGCTATCGCATTAGTTATATTGATGCTTTTCTGGAAGGAATTCAAGATATTGACATTCGATCCCGACTTCGGGGAAAGTATCGGTTTGCCGATTCGTCTGCTTGATATACTGATAACATTCCTGCTGGTCATCGCCATAGTTATTGGACTGCAAACGGTGGGAGTGGTTTTAATGAGCGCCATGGTAGTAGCTCCGGCCGCCGCCGCCCGGCAATGGACAAACCATTTGGGGCTGATGGTCGTCCTGGCGGGAATTTTCGGGATTATTGCCGGAGTAAGCGGAGCGATAATCAGCAGTGTCGGGGCTAAACTGCCAACCGGACCTATTATCGTGCTCTGCATCAGCCTTATTGTGGGAATCTCAATGTTATTCGCTCCCAACCGCGGACTCGTTTGGAACTGGATCAGGAGGAGAATCAATCGCCACAGACTGCATTTGGAAGCGGTATTGAGCGATTTATACGAATTAACCCTCCATCATGAACGGCGCGACCATCCCCACTCAGTCCGAGCCCTCGAAACAATGAGCATCGGCGGCGGCGAATTCGTTCGCAACAGCCTCCGCGAACTGCAAACCAAGGGATGGGTAAAAAATGTAAGCGGAGATGAGTGGGCGCTGACCGAAAGTGGCTTGGCGAAGGCTAATGATTTAGTTAAGGAGAGACAGGTATAATGAATCCGGCACAGATCGAAATACAACTTATCGCCATTGTCGTTGCCGTTGCCTGCGCCCTGCCGGGTGTATTCCTGGTATTAAGGAGAATGGCGCTAATGAGCGATGCCATCAGCCACGCGATCCTGCTGGGAATCGTTCTCGCTTTTTTCGTGGTAAAGGACCTCGCCTCCCCATTACTGGTAATCGCGGCGGCGCTTACAGGGGTATTGACTGTCAGCCTTGTTGAGCTTCTCAATAAAACCAAGCTTGTGAAAGAAGATGCCGCTATCGGGCTCGTTTTTCCGGTTCTATTCAGCATGGGGGTAATCCTGATATCGAGATTCGCCGGGGATGTTCACCTGGACACAGATGCGGTCCTCCTTGGAGAGCTTGCCTTCGCTCCCTTCAACCGATTCGAACCTTTCGGTTATGATATAGGGCCGATAACTCTCTATGTCATGGCCGGTATCCTTCTGCTGAATTTGCTTTTTATCATTATCTTTTATAAAGAACTCAAGGTTGCAACTTTCGACCCGGGTCTGGCCGCTTCGATCGGTCTCTCCCCGGCAATAATACACTACGCGCTGATGTCGCTGGTCTCCGTAACCGCCGTAGGCGCTTTTGACGCTGTAGGTTCTATACTGGTCGTGGCGTTGATGATAGCGCCGCCCGCCGCGGCATACCTCATGACCAATGATTTAAAATGGATGATTATAATAAGCGCGGTAATCGGCATTTTAAGCGCGGTTACAGGTTACTGGTGCGCGCATATTTTTGATGTATCCATCGCCGGTTCAATGGCAACCATGACCGGCGTGTTCTTTCTCCTCTCCTTTTTTCTCGCCCCGAAACGAGGAATGTTATCGATATGGCAGAGACGTTCCCGCCAGAAATGGGAATTTGCCATCAAGATGCTGGTAGTTCACCTTTCCCATCACGAAAATCTTCCGGAAGCGAAGGATGAAAGCCGTATCGACCACCTGCAACGGCATTTCGAGTGGAACAAGGATTTCGCGGAAAGAGTGGTGCGCAGGGCCGAGAAATCAGAAAGTATAATCACTGTAGGCGACATTATGGAATTAACCGACAAGGGACGCCAGCTCGCCGGCGAATCAGTGGTTAAGTAAATCTCAAAAAATTAAAGCCGCCCGGTTCCATCCGGGCGGCCTTTCCGACAGCAAGATTAGTATGAGGTTAGCTTTTCGGTTATTGAGAAATCTTTACATGTGAGCATCGCCGGGGCGTTCGCCATCAGCAAATCTCTGGCTGGCTTCCTTCATGTTCTTTTCCAGGGACTCGGTATACTTGGAAGGTTCAGCCTTGAAAGGCTCCGAGCATCCATTGCAACAGTGGTAGTAACCCTTGCCGTCAACCACTGAATAGGAACTCCTGGAATCTACCTTGAAAGACTTGCCGCTGAGTACGCAAACGGCATACTTATTGCCATCCTCATCAGTAGCATAAACATTGGCAAACTTGGAAGGCATACTCGCTTTGGAAGCCTTATTGTAATCTCCGGAACAGGCTTTGCGGGAAGCATCACAGGTCTTCCCTTCGGCTCCGGCGAACTTTGCGGAAGCTTTGTCGCCGGCGGAAGTCATATTAGCTTTGTTGTAATGAGCTTTCATCGCCGGGCAACAAGCGGTACCAGCTTTGGCAGAGGCCTTGTAATCCTTGGAATCACACTGCTTGGCTTTCGCGTATTCACCGCTTTTCTTCGAATCCGCGAATTCCGCTTTGACTGTAGATTTGGTTGCATCAGCTTTATAGCTGGAGGCAGACGATTTCTTACCTTCGCCACAAGCGTAGACATTAAAACTTGAAACCAGTACGAAAGAAAGCACTGCTGTCAGAACTAAAAATTTTCTCATTGTTGTCCTCCGAAATTTGGTGTTACGGTAAAAGGCACTTGCTGATTTAGTAACTTATACTACATGAAAATGAATATAGTTCCCATTTTCATTATAAAATTATATAAAAACCTTGATGAATTCCATTGGGGGATAATGTTTTAAGATAAGATGGGATTATAAAAACCGGCGGTAGCTACTTTCTTTTCTCCATCAACCAGGGCAAAGCTTCCTCGTAAGCCTTACGTAATCTATTCGCGGTCATGGATATATAATCATTCATCTCAACCTTCGCCCCGCCTACCGCGCCGATTATCTGCACCGGCACGCTGTTTTTCAATGCCATCCTCTCGATTTCCTCTATATCATCCGGATGGCAGGTGATTACTATTCTCGAAGGCGCTTCCGAGAAAATCAGTTTGTCGAACCGGCGCCGGTCTACTATATCGACTTCACAGCCGATTGGTCCATCGGGACGGTTAATGCATGATTCAACCAG
Source organism: Candidatus Zixiibacteriota bacterium (assembly GCA_014730345.1). GTDB lineage: Bacteria > Zixibacteria > MSB-5A5 > UM-FILTER-46-8 > UM-FILTER-46-8 > WJIJ01. Next base: position 5,586 of record WJIJ01000080.1, read on the forward strand.
CGTTACCGCCAACCCGCCATCGGAGATATCATGGGCTGATTTGACCAGTTCAGCGTTGATGGCCCTGCGAGCAAATCTCTGCACCCGCTTTTCCATACGTATATCAAACGGGGGTAATGGACCGCGAATTTGGCCATGAATAGTCCTGATGTACTCACTGGCGCCGATTTCATTGCTGAGCTCTCCGGCGAGAACAATTAAATCGCCCTTATCCTTGAAATATGAGGTAGTGATATTTTTTAATTCCTTGACTATCCCCAGCATCCCGATAACCGGCGTGGGATAGACCGCAGATTCCTTGCTCTCGTTATAGAAGCTGACATTTCCGCCGGTTACAGGAGTATCAAAAGAAAGACATGCTTTGCGCATTCCCCGGATAACTTCCGAGAAATACCAGTAGACCTCCGGGTCGTAAGGGTTGCCGAAATTAAGACAGTTGGTTACAGCCACCGGCAAAGCCCCGGTGCAACTGACATTACGGGCGGCTTCGGCAACCGCCATCTGCGCGCCAACAAAGGGATCGAGGTAAACATAACGCCCATTGCAGTCTGTAGCCAGAGCTATAGCCTTGTCGGACTTGCGTATACGGAGTACCGCGGCAGAGCCGCCGGGAATTACCACCGTATTAGTGCGCACCTGGTAATCATATTGTTCGTAAACCCACCGGCGGGAACATATATTGGGGGCCGAAATTAGTTTTAACAGGGTTTTGTTATAATCTTCAGGTTCTTTAACTCGCGGCTGGGATTTGTTCAGTTTTTCCAGGTACTTCGGCTTTTTAGTTTCCCGGGTGTAAACCGGAGCCCCTCCGCCAAGGACAAGCGATTCCGGGGGAACATCGGCGTATAACTTGTCTCCCATGCGAATATAAAGCCGGTCCTCATCAATCACTTTGCCTATTATCTTAGAATGAAGCCCCCACTTTTCAAAAATCTCCTGGATACGCCCAACTTTATCTTTTTTAGCCACAACCAGCATACGTTCCTGGGATTCTGAGAGGAGGATTTCGTACGGAATCATGCCTTCTTCCCGCATGGGAACATGGGCAAGCTGAAGTTCCATCCCGGAGTTTCCCTTGGCGGACATCTCTGAAGATGAGCAGATAATGCCGGCGGCGCCCATATCCTGTATGCCCACGATCAAGTCCTCATCTATTATCTCCAGCGTCGCTTCAAGCAATAGTTTTTCGGTGAAGGGATCGCCGATCTGCACCGCCGGGCGTTTGGCTTCCGATTCCTCGGAAAGTTCTTCGGAGGCGAATGTCGCCCCGTGGATTCCATCACGTCCGGTGGAGGAACCAACCACCAGCACCGGGCTTCCGGCTTCCTTGGCCACCGCCGATGCCATCTTGTCGGTTTTTACGATACCGACCGCCATGGCGTTGACCAGCGGGTTGCCGGTGTAGCTTTCCTCGAAATAAATCTCACCGCCGACGGCAGGTACGCCGAAGCAGTTGCCATAGCCGCCAATGCCGCGGACCACGCCATCGAGAAGGTAACGCACCCTCCCCTTCTTTAGAGGTCCGAAGCGCAATGAATCCAGAGAGGCGACAGGCCGCGCGCCCATGGTGAAAACATCGCGGAGTATCCCGCCTACTCCGGTAGCCGCGCCCTGGTAAGGTTCTATCGCCGAGGGATGGTTATGCGACTCTATCTTAAAGACCACCGCCAGGCCATCGCCGAGGTCCACCGCGCCGGCGTTTTCCTCGCCAGCCCCCACGAGGAGTTTTCCGCCGCTTCGGGGAAGCGTTTTCAATAATTTGATGGAATTTTTATAACTGCAATGTTCCGACCACATCACCGAATAAATTCCCAGTTCGGTATAGTTCGGATTGCGCCCCAGTATCTGTTTAACTCGTTCGTATTCTTCTTCAGTCAGCCCATGTTCGAGGGCAAGCTCTAATGTTACTTCCGGTCCTTCTTTTATTTCCAAAACTCCTCCATCAGGTAAAAGTAGAATATATCGGTATATTCCAGAAGTGTCAAAATTATTTTCGAATCAATTGAATTATAAAATATGTTTTTGTATATATTATTATGGTAATCTATGGAGCTGTATGTCATTTAGATTGAACAGTCCAATGACAGGGGTAATCCTGCTGGCGGTTGTAATCCGCACAGCCTTATTTGTGAATGTAATCGGCGAACCTTCAAAGTACATGACGCCGGATTCCCAAGAGTACCATAATATAGCTGATAATCTCTATGAAAATGGTGTTTATTCCACTTCCGGGGGGGGGTCCTTACAAGCCTGAGGTACTCAGACCTCCGTTGTACCCATTGATAATAGGATTCATACATAACTTACTGTCACTTCCGGTGGAATTTATACTCTTTTTGCAGTTTGTTGTTAGCTTGCTTATACCATGGATAACCTGTAAACTCGGTTCAATTGTTTTTGACAATAACACTGGCTACATCGCCGCAATTTTAGTCCTTTTTGAGGGTTCCATTATTACGCACTCTTTCCTCTTATTGACAGAATTATTTTTTACCGGGACTGTTTTGCTGAGTGTCTATTATATGATCCTATTTATTAAAAGAGGCAACTTCCCATTACTTATTTTATCTATACTTTTCTGGGCATTTTCCTGCTACTTGCGTATTGCCAGTTTATATCTCGGGCCTATCCTGATCGTCAGTTTATTTTTCATAAAAGAAAAACCGATCCGTTATAAAATAAAAACCGCTTCGCTCGCTACGCTGATGGTAATACTTTGCGTAGCTCCCTGGATAGCCAGGAATTACTTTAAATACGACATACCCGCTTTCTCCACCGGAAGCAGTCTTGTGCTGTATCTTCATAAAACGGCATCTATCGAAAGCTTTATATCTGATGTATCCGTTGAGGAAGCCCAAAATATACTAATCGACAGGGCTATTATAGAAACCGGTAACAGCGATTTCCAGGCTGTTTTCAGGCCTTACCAAAGAAAAATAAATGATTACTTCATACAGCAAAGCATTCACTACTTCAAAGAATACCCTCTTTATCTATTCTATATCGAAACTAAGGGAGCGGTCAGGTTAATGCTCAGTCCAGGCAACGGTACTATGGCTGGGTTGCTGGGAATCAATGATATATCTGAAGGACAGCTTATAAAGATGCCCTTAACCGGTTTTAAAAACCCGGAATCCTTCGTTCTGTTTTTGTTTTTCGTTTACCAACTTATCTTTCTCCTATTATTCAATGCGGGACTAATCACTGGCTTGATAAAACGGCATTTTAATAAACCAGAATTACTGATTATTTTATTATCCGCCGGTTATCTGATGTTAGCCGCCGCAGACCTTACAGCCCATTCTCGGTTCCGAATTCCGATTCTCCCCTTGCTATCCATACTTTCCGCCCATGGGCTATACTATATATATTTCAAAATTAAACCTAATTTAATCAAATTACAGGCTGGAAACGCCTCAGCAGATTAAATCCCTTGCGACACGCGCATTCGTTAGATATTATTCATAAAATATAGATTTACGGAGGATTATAAGATGGAATACAAACCGATAAAAGCCCCCACGGGCAGTCAAATTACCTGCAAAAGCTGGCAAACTGAAGCGGCGATGCGCATGCTCATGAATAACCTCGATGAAGATGTCGGCGAAAATCCGCGCGAGCTGGTTGTCTACGGCGGTATCGGCAGAGCCGCCCGCAACTGGGACTGCTATTATGCAATAATCGAATCATTGAAAAACCTCGAAAATGATGAAACCCTGCTGGTGCAATCAGGCAAACCGGTCGGTATCTTCAAAACCCATGAATATTCACCCCGGGTGTTGATCGCTAATTCCAATTTGGTACCCCAATGGGCTACATGGGAGCATTTTCGGGAGTTGGACAAGAAAGGGTTGATGATGTTCGGGCAGATGACTGCCGGTTCATGGATATACATCGGCACCCAGGGCATCCTGCAGGGCACTTATGAAACATTCGCCTCCATCGCCAATAAGCATTTCAACGGCGACCTTGCCGGAAAGTTCATCCTCACCGGGGGCATGGGCGGTATGGGCGGCGCTCAACCGCTTTCGGGTACAATGAACAACGCGGTCATCCTGACCGTGGAGGTCGATCCCAAAAGAATAGAAAAACGTCTCAAAACCGGATACAACGATGAGATGGTAACCGACCTCGATGACGCCCTTCAGCGTGTTGAAAAATATACCGCCGGGAAAAAAGCGGTTTCCATAGGGTTAGTGGGCAACTGCGCTGAAATCCTCCCGGAGATTTTGAACCGGGGGATCGTTCCCGATATCGTAACCGACCAGACATCGGCGCATGATGAACTCAACGGCTATGTCCCCGCGGGAATGAGTTATGAAGAAGCTCTCGATTTGCGTAAAAATGACCCGGATAAATATATCGACCTTTCCTTCAAATCAATGGCACGGCATTGCCAGGCGATGATCGAGTTTCAGAATCGCGGTTCAATAGTTTTCGACTATGGAAACAATCTCCGCGGACAGGCGCAAAAAGCCGGCGTTAAAGACGCGTTCGCCTATCCCGGATTTGTCCCTGCTTACATCCGCCCTCTTTTCTGCGAAGGCAAGGGCCCGTTTCGCTGGGCGGCCCTTTCCGGCGACCCGGAGGATATCTATAAAACCGACAGGAAAGTGCTGGAGATGTTCCCCGAGGACAAAGCGCTGGCCCGCTGGATCGAAAAAGCGCAGGAGAAGGTGCATTTCCAGGGATTGCCCTGCCGTATTTGCTGGCTGGGTTACGGAGACCGGAACCGTTTCGCGGTGGCATTGAACGAAATGGTGAAATCGGGCGAGCTTTCCGCGCCGATAGCGCTGGGACGCGACCATCTGGACACGGGTTCGGTGGCATCGCCATACCGGGAGACCGAAGCAATGAAAGACGGCTCCGACGCGGTTGCCGACTGGCCGTTGTTGAACGCAATGCTTAACACTTCCTCAGGGGCGTCATGGGTTTCCATACATCACGGCGGCGGCGTGGGAATGGGATTGGCGATACATGCCGGGCAGGTATGTGTTGCTGACGGTTCGGATATGATGAGTAAACGTCTCGACAGAGTACTGACCAATGATCCCGGAATCGGCGTGGCCCGCCATGTAGATGCCGGGTATGAAGAAGCTATCGAGGTAGCCAAAAAGAAAGACGTTAATATCCCGATGATGGAATAGATTATGCTGGTACCGGCAGGTTTATACGCCTTTGACGTACTGACTCTTCCTGATTCCGAGGGATAAAAAATCCACGGTTTAAAACCCATGGTTATTCCATAAGTGATCCTCCCCGGACTGAAGTTCAGGATCTCATTTAATTTTCCTTTAAAAATATGCTTTTGTCGCAGCCTCTCCTGAACTTCCGGGAATATTTGAGTGTGTTGCCGGGCGCGGAGACCCGGCAACACGAATAGCCTGATGTGCGGTTGTGTCCCCGCACGAAGGGTGACCAACCGCTTGGGGTGGGAATAAAATGCGCCGCCAGGCATCCACGCCTGGCGGGAATCGTCAAACCGGGAGGTTTGGCGCCGCATTAAATTTACTTCAACAGGTTCATCTTCTTCGTTGTCGTGTAATTTTCAGTTTCCAATGTGTAGAAATACACACCTGAAGAAACTGTCGAAGCATCCCAATTCACTTCATGCGAACCGGCGTACATATAACCATCAAACAGAGTTTCCACCAGCTGACCGGCAAGGTTGTAAACCTTCATACTGACATTGCCGTTAGCAGAAAGTTCAAACGGTATCACCGTAGTGGCGTTGAACGGATTGGGGTAGTTCTGGAAAAGCGCGGTCTGGGTGGGGAGGCTAACATCGCCATCAAGCTCAAACCATTCGACATCGCTCCAGGTAGCCTTGCCCATCGGCGGCCACTGGTGCTGGAAGATAAACTCGCCGCAGTCACTGCACTGATAGCTGTTGGGGCCGTCGCCAACTTCGATCGCGAGAGCGACCTGGTTGGGGAGGTTGCTGTAGTTGCCCATGGTCATATAGTAGTAACCGGTGAAACTTTCACCTAATCCCAAATCAGTGGTCATTACCGCGTAATTATCAAAATCGAACTGGCTACCGCTTACGCAGTCGCCGATTGTCGGATGAATCTCACCGTACAGCTCGGCGATAACCGACGGGGTGTTGTTGGTTACGTCGATATTGAATCCAAGATCGCCGCCGTTGGAAGGCACAAACGGGGTAGTGATAGTTACTCCGCAAAGGAGCTCATCAACAACCTGGTAGTCCTCGGCGCCGCGGGGGTAGACGCGGTACGCGCCGTAGGAATAATGCACAACGCCTGCGATTTTTTCATAGGACATGCCCGCCGCCGGTTGAGGATCCGGCTGGTTGGTACCATATTTCCAGAGTTCGTCATCGATGATACAGGGCACACCGGATGCATCCTGCACCCAGCATTCATTGTGACTGCTGGGACCTTCGATTACGGTAACATCGTTGAATTCAACCAGCATTCCTTCGTACTGCTCCGCCTGGAAAGCACAAAGGCTGTCGATGTCCGCAGTGGTTATGTTCTTGGTAATGATGGCATTACTTGAGCTGTTTACGGTACTCTCGGTTATATCCATAAGTTCAGTTACACCGAAATATTCGCTGATGGTACCGCTGAGGGTTAAAGAATCGCCGACTTCGGGATCAACGGTGGTGTCGTAGACATACAATCCGTTCCAAAGGGTATCGGCGGTATCCTGCAACCAGAACCAATGATCAGTGCCCTGTCTAACAGCGGTTACGATGCCGGAAAGGGTTACAACGCCGCCATCGTGAATCGAAGGATAGCAGTCATCACCGGTTCCAGGGTCGGTCTGGTACTGGACTTCGTAGATAGTATGGTTTGCTACGTCAAAAGTGAAGGTGTCACTGGTCGCGTTATCGCCAAAGTTGTCCTCGGCGTAGATGTAGTACTCAACAGTGGTTCCGCCGCTCTGGCCGGGGATGGTGGCGAAGAATGAATCGGCAACGTTGTCCATGCTGATTGAAGTGTAACCGCTACCGTTATCGTAGTAGAGTTCAGCAAGGGTGATGGACATGGTAGTCGATGTATCAGTAATGGTCGCGGAAATTTCGCAGTCTTCATTGATTCCCGGCTCATCAGGATTCTGAACTATGTTAGTGATTGCGGGGTAATGAACGTTATCTTCATCTATTTTAATAGCATAGAAATCATAGCTTCCATGCCCGAATGAATTCGTGTAACCGCCCACAATATAACGTCCATCGTCAGTTGTGTGGATCGAATAGGCGCGCTCTGTGCTTGAACCGCCATGAGTTTTTGTCCAGACGGTATCACCGTTGGCGGCTGTTTTGACCAGGTATATATCTTCTCCGCCGGCGCCGTAAGTATTAGTATAACCGGCGAGTAGATATCCGCCGTCGGGGGTCAAGGTAATCGTTTTACCTTCTTCGGTATTGCTTCCTCCATATGTGCGGTCCCACTGACTGGTGCCGTTGGAGGAGGTTTTTACCAGATAGAAATTAGAGTTACCGTCCCATTTATAACCGAGAAGAGCATAGCCACCGTCGGGGGTTTGTACAACATTCCTGGCATAGCTGTATTCATCATACCAACGCTCCCATACCATGGTACCGCTGGCATTGGTTTTTACCATGTAGGCATTCCAGTTGCTGGAATGAGACCGGGAATTCCCTACCAGGACGTAACCTCCGTCGGAAGTCTGCTGGACAAAACCAACTTCCTCGAGAGAAGAACCGCCATAGTTGTTTTCCCACTGCTGATTGCCGTTGGCGTCGATTTTAACCAGGTAAAGCTGAGTGGAAGGACCGTAGGACTGGGTATAACCGGAGAGGATATAACCGCCATCAGTGGTTAACTGGACGCAGTAGCCAAAATCATGAGAGCTGGCGCCATAGGTGTTTGCCCATAGGCTGTCACCATTGGAATCGGTTCTTACGACATAAATGTCCCTGTAGCCGGCTCCAAAAGATAGGGTATAACCAACTGCGATATAACCGCCGTCGGCAACCTGCTGAACCCAAAAACCTCTGTCTTCGTCGCTTCCGCCGTAATTGCGGTACCATTCCTGGTTGCCGCTGGAATCGATTTTAACCAGAAGTAAGTCTTCATTTACTCCATAAGAATAGGTATATCCGGTCATGATGTATCCTCCATCTGAAGTTTGCTGGATACATTCACCATAGTCATAAGAACCGCCGCCATAGGTATTGCTCCAGAGAGCATCACCGGGTGCGGAATAAACTGTACCTACGCTTAAAAGCGCTGTTAAAACCGTTAACACTAAGATTCTCTTCATGCTTAATTCCTTTCGTGTTGTTTAATAAGGGTGTTTAATCAATGAAACGGGGTATTTAAGGGTCAGAAACATACTCAATTCCATAAATTGAGTATTTAGTCAGCTTCGAGTATTACCACCTTCTATATTGATGTTGATTTCATCAGATATGGATTTCAAAGAACGTTAATTTTTGGACTTTTCGTATTTAGAAGAAATGTTTACCGGTAGTTATTGGCCTATTAGCAACACCATAGTTCCAACTACTCTCATCTCTCAAAAATAGCACTTATCGGCTAAGATATAGCCACTACGTTAGAACAACATTAAAGAAATCTTAGGATTACATTAATACTGTTGTGGTTTTGGGGCAGGTATACGAATAATCCGGTAAATCGGTAATCCAGCGGAGAGTCGGGCTCCCTGCAGAAAAGGAATATTGCTTACCGATTCCTCACATAGGTATCCAACCAGTTTTTCGTCTCCCAGAGAACGTGCATGGCCGATTCCCGAGCGCGGTAACCGTGGCTTTCATGCGGAAGCATTACCAATCGCGCTACCGCTCCATTGCCTTTCAGGGCATCGTAGAAACGGCGGCTCTGCATCGGGTACGTGCCGGAATTGTTGTCAGCTTCTCCATGGATGAGTAAAATCGGTTCATTGACCTTGTCCGCGTGCATAAACGGCGACATACGGAAATATACCTCCGGCGCTTCCCATAAGGTTCTATTCTCAGATTGAAAGCCGAACGGGGTCAGGGTACGATTATACGCCCCGCTGCGCGCGATTCCCGCCTTAAAAAGGTCGCTGTGGGCAAGCAGGTTTGCCACCATGAACGCGCCATAAGAATGCCCCCCGATGGCGATCCTGTTCCTGTCGGCCACTCCCCTTCTAACGACTTCATCAATCGCCGCCTTTGCGCTGGCAACAAGCTGTTTTACATAGGTATCATTGGGTTCCTCATCGCCTTCTCCGACGATAGGCATAGTCGGACCATCAAGCACCGCCCAACCGTCGATAAGCCATAACTTTGGATTCGACCACCATATCCTTACGAAATTGTACGGCGAGCCTTTGACCTGGCTGGCGGCATCCGCGCTTTTAAACTCGCGGGGATATGCCCACATCAGCATAGGAAGGGGACCATCATCGGGATTGTAGTTAGGGGGAAGGTACAATGTTGCCGAAAGCCGGACTCCGTCATCGCGCTGATAGGTAATAAGCTCCTTATGCACACCTTTCATCTGGGGCATCGGATGCGGGAAAGATGTAAGGCGGGTCTCTTTTCCCTTACGCAAATCCTTGAGAATATAATTGGGTGGCTCCTCAATGGATTCCTCGGAAAATACCAGCAGTTTCTTTTTGGGGTCTATCAACCACTGTGGCGACTGGTAATACGGCGATTCCGAACGGAAAAGCCGGGTAACACTGCCGGATTTAAGATGGTATTCATCAATAAACGGTCGTTCTCCCTCCGGAGATGCTCCCTGCCCTATGAGAAATATCGAGCGTCCTTTATCGGATGTAAGAAGTACCCTGCGGCCGTCCTTGCAGGTTGTAACCGGGTTGCCGGGGTCGTTGTAGCGGTCCTCGTATGAGCGGTCGAATAATATGTTAGGCTGGGTGTTCCTGTTCCCCGGTTTTATTGTCCAGAAACGCTCCTGTCTTGTTTTCCACCATGATTCGGTTACTATCGCGAGGTCATCATCATACCAGTATAAATTATCACACCTGAAACCGAGTTTTATCAATTCGCGGGGCTGGCCATCGAAGGGGGCTTCGAGCGTATAGACACCGTCGCGATGTTCCGCTTCAATATCGGCATTGCCTTCATCGAGCGCCTGCACCCAGTATAATGTGGCATCCTCATCCTGACGCCAGCCAACCCGGCGTTTTCCCTTACGGACCGAATCATAGCTGATGGGGATGTCATCGGCAAGCGCCAGGTCATCGACCACAAATACTGATTTTCCGTCTATATCCAGTACTTCGATTTTTCTCGGAAATCTGTAAGCGGGTACGGTGTAGGAAAAGGGACGGTGGATCGTTTGAGTCAGTATATAATCTCCGTCAGGAGAGATCTTCATATCCATTATAATTCCCGGCTCTCCAACCGGAGCCATATTACCTTTCAAATCGACCGTGAAAATACGCGAGGTAAAATAATGCTCGAACAGCTGTTCGTCGTATTTATTCTCCAACAGGTCCTGGTAGGTCCGCGCCGGGGTTTTCCCGCCGGTGTTGCTCTGAATATTCGGACCATGCGGCGACAATGGTTTCTGGGGCGCTTCCCCTCTATCCGGGAGTATCATTTTGACCAATAATTCCCTGCCGTCAGGGAACCATTCATAAGGGTCGCTGAACGCCGCGCTTATACCTCCGTCGACTATCTTTCGGGCTTCGGCGGTCCTGACATCAGCCACCCATAGTTCCAGCCTGTTGCCTTCGGTCAAGATGAAAGCGAGCTTTTTGCCGTCCGGAGAGAATTTATATTCCGAAATAACCGGGTCTTCCGGCAGGCCGCTTATGAGCATCTCCTTGCCATCAGGTATTTTCTTAAATAAAAATTCGTTGTATCTCCATCCCCTGCTGGGGGCGTTTGTTCCGGGATTGATGCGATATCCGGCAAGCCTCAACTCCGGCTGGGCGAGTTCTTCTATCGGTTTTAATCCCGGCCATTTCCTTATAAGCAGGTATTCATAATCAGGGCTGATAGAAACCCCCGGAGTCCAGGGGGCATCCACTAAATCGGCAATATGTTTCGGGGGCATTTTGTACCCGTCATCATCCGAAATACTAACCGCGGCATCCGGAACCGTGCTTGAAAAAAGTATTAAAAATAATGTAAAAAACGATACTATAACAATAATTTGAATACGCAACATAACCAACCTTTCCGAGAAACTTGTGGATTTAATGACTCGACCATTTTATATATAATAAATCGCTGTCTGAAATACTATGTTTCATTTTCAGGCTGATATTTTTTTGATAAACTGTTAATAAGATTCGCGGCAATAGATTAAGGCGGCATTATGGCAAAGATCACATTTTACGGCGCGGTGGGCACGGTAACGGGTTCTAAATTCATGCTCGAATTAAAGGACCGCAAAATCATGATAGATTGCGGTATGTTCCAGGGCAAAAAGGAAAACAGGCTAATGAACTGGGAACCCTTCCCGGTACCTCCGCAGGAAATTGAAAAGATAATTCTCACCCATGGTCATATCGACCATTCGGGTTATTTGCCGCGATTCTGTAAAATGGGCTTTTCCGGCGATATTCACTGCACTCACTCCACCGCCGACCTCTGCCAGATTTTGCTTCGTGACAGCGCGCACATACAGGAGGAAGACGCTCGCTGGGCAAATAAAAAGGGCTATTCCAAGCACGATCCAGCGCGCCCCCTTTATACCGCGGAGGATGCCGAAAACGCTTTGCGGCTGTTCAAACCATATTACTATGGCGAGGATTTTTATTTCGACAGCGATTACCGCCTTAAATTCAAGGATGCAGGTCATCTCCTCGGCTCGGCATTCGTGGACATCAAAAACGAAAGCGATAAACCAACCCGCAAAATCGTCTTCAGCGGCGATATCGGCAGGCCGCGGGGGCAATTCCTTCGGGACCCGGTCCAGATTTTTAACGTCGATTATCTTGTGCTTGAATCGACCTATGGAGATAGACTGCACGATCCGGTAAACCTCTACGATGAGTTCGCCCGGATTATCCAGCGCAGTTTCGACCGAGGCGGTGTTCTTATTATACCCGCATTCGCCGTCGGCCGCACCCAGACCCTGCTCTACATGATCCGGGAGTTGGAGGAGGCGGGACGGATCCCATCGCTTCCGGTCTATGTCGATTCCCCGATGGCGGTCGACACCACCGATATTTTCCGCAGGCGCATTGCCGACATGAACCTTTCCAGCAGGCTGATGACCCTCGAGGGAACCCGGATTTTCCGGCCGGCGCAGTTGCATCTGTGCAAAACCCGCGATGATTCCAAGAGGATTAACGATGTCCGCAGTCGGGCGATTATCATTTCTTCGAGCGGTATGGCCACCGCCGGGCGTATTCTGCATCACCTCGCCCAGCGGCTTCCCGACCCAAGGAACACAGTCCTCTTCAGCGGTTTCCAGGTCGAAGGCACACGCGGTCGTTCGATGCTCGAGGGAAACAGGAATGTAAAAATTCACGGGGACAGCGTACCGGTTAAAGCGCATGTGGAATCATTGCTCGGATTCTCTGGGCACGCCGATTACAATGAAATCCTCGCGTGGCTTCACGGTTTCAACAAAGCCCCCGAAAAAGTTTTCATTGTCCATGGCGAACCGGAGGCATCCGACGCCCTGGCTCAGAAAATTAGGGATAACCTCGACTGGGATGCCGTAATCCCCCATTACGGCGAAAGCTTCGAAATCGATTTATAGCGAAACACTCCATCAGTCATTTCGTATGTCCATATACCAACTCGATTGACTAAACTATGGAGACGCGCAATGGATGATCCCATCAAGGAAAAACTAAGAGATATAAAATGCCAAACGATTCTCGATGTCGCCACCGGTCAGGGCAACTTAATCGGGTACCTCAAAGAGCTGTTTCCGGACAGCGATGAGATTGTGGGTATTGACAATTCACCCAAGGCAATAAAAGCGGCGAGGGAAAAATTCAGCGGCAATGGCTACCGCTTCGAACAGATGGATGCTTCAAAGATGAGCTTCGATAACAATTATTTTGACGCTGTAGCACTCAGCAATTCCCTTCACCATTTTGCCGAACCGAAAGCGATCCTGAACGAGATGTACCGGGTTCTTAAACCGGGGGGGTTGTTGATGGTTTTCGAGATGTTCCGGGACAACCAGAACACATCCCAGAAAACCCATGTTCTCCTTCACCACTGGTGGGCGGCGGTGGACAGCGCTACCGGTATTGTTCATAACGAAACCTATTCCCGGAATGAAATCCTCGATATGTTGGCAAATCTCGGTCTAAGGGAATTTGCCGTTTTCGATTATGCCGATCCCAACGACGACGCCCGCGAAGAAAAGCGAATCAAGTGGATGAAAGATATTTACAAGGATTATTTCGCTCGTATCGAGGGGAAACCGGAATACACTAAATTAGTGGGGCGCGGCAAGGAACTGATGAAACGCCTCGATAAATACGGAATCACCTGGGCCACAATGATTGGTTACGTGGGGAAAAAATAATTTAAACCTGATAACGTAATAGTCCCTTGAATGCGGTTACTGCGCGAAATATGACGGTTTCGCCTGCATTCTCCGAAGAGGAAGGGGAAGCCATAGCTCACTCAGCTATGAGTACCGCCGGACCTCCCGGCTTAATGAATAAATGTGCGGATTGCCATTAGTTATTATAGATAATCGGTTTATACCTGAAACCACAATATAATTGCTGAAAACTTGCAAAATTATTTTAATATGATTTGCTTTCTCAGGATTTTCGGAGTACACTACTATCCAGCTATATATATTGGGATACAACAAACTTACCCAAAAAAATAGAGGGACAGATGTTAAAACACAGAGTATTCTTCTGGAGTACCCTTGCTTCCGTTATAATAGTATTTGCGATTACGGAGGCGCGCGCGGCGGAGCCTGTCGAATGGACGGGATGGTATGCTGGAGCTTATGGGAGTTATATTTCCGGTGAGCTTAATTCTGACGACCCCGAACACAAAGAATCGACCGGGGACTATGAGGACGATGGACCGATGTTGGGTGTAATGGGCGGCTACAACAAGCAGTTCGAGAATTACTGGTTGGTTGGCGCCGAATTGTTGATCCCCTATTACATGAAAAAGGGGAGCGCGGTGGACAAGAAATGGTTCCCCGATAGTGTAACTTATGAAGCGGTTTACCGCTATGGGATTTTTATCGGGTTGAAGGGCGGTAAGGTATTCGGAAAATTTCTGCCTTATGGATTCGGCGCCGTCGGTATTGTCAATGTCGATGGCAGGTCCATTGGCGTGGACGAAAATGAGAATTACTCCGAGGGATATGTTCAGAGCGCGGCCGCTACCCATATGGTCTGGCAGATAGGCGCGGGCGCTGATTACCAGGTCAGTGAGAAGTTCTTTGTTGGAACAAGATTAGCCGCTTTTATTGCCGCCAAGGCTGACCATACGATGCCCTGGAACGAACCAGGCCCGAATAATTTTGGTTATGATGCTTTTATGATTCATTTGCATGGGGCTTATCGATTCTGATTTAAGGATGGAGATTTCGACAATATCTTAAATCCCGCCGCGTATCACCACCGCGGCGGGCGCATTTCAGCCCGCAGTTTGCTCCCTACTTTCCCGTTGACAATTTTCGATTTACGGTTATAATGCATTAGAGGATATTATGCTTGTAACCATTGATATTGGCAATACAAATACCGTAGTTGGGCTTTATGCCGGTAATGAACTACGTAATTTCTACCGCCTTTCATCCCGCGATTCCATAACTGTCGATGAAGCCGGGTTGCTGTTATTCGATTTGTGCCGTTTAAACAACGCCCCCGAGGAAATCGACGGTGCCGCAATGTGCTCTGTTGTCCCGATTTTAACGTCACGCTTCGAAGCGGCATTGAAAAAATACTTCAATTCAGAGCCGTTGATACTCGACCATAAAACCGATACGGGAATGAAAATCGATTATGAAATCCCCAACCAGGTGGGCTCCGACCGTATCGCCGATGCCGTAGCCGCCTATAATAAATACGGCGGGCCGACGATAATCGTGGATTTAGGCACCGCGGTTACGGTTGACGCGGTCTCATCCGATGGCGTTTATCTCGGCGGGGCAATTGCTCCGGGGATCGAGGCATCGGTTGCCGGGCTTTCAAAACGCGCCTCGCAACTTTTCCAGGTATCGCTTCATCCACCGTCGAGAACATTGGGAAAGAACACCATGGAAAGTATCCAGGCGGGGATCATATTCGGCGCGGTTGGGCAAATCGACGCGCTGGTGAAACGCATCAGCAGTGAAATAGGAGAAGATGTAAAGATGGTTGTCGCTACCGGCGGGCTTGCTGATATGGTCAAGGGGCTTTCGGAAACAGTGCGTGAGGTCGACCATACCTTGACCCTCGATGGTTTAAAATTCGTATATAATAGAATAAAGAATAAATGACGGAGGCTGTATGAGAAAAATAGCTATGGTGGCTTTAATTAGCGCGCTTTTCTGCGGGCAGGCGCTGGCCGCCGATTATATGTCCCCGGAGGAGATCGAGAGAATCTGGGGCGATGGTACCGAGGAGCGAGTTGATTACAAGGTTCAACCGAGAAGTATGGATGCCCTCGATGTTATGGAAGATTATGCCGAAGCGGCGGCGTTTATTCAGAGTTTGCAATACCTCGAACCGGACACTAATTTCGGCGGTATGATGGAAGCGGAGCACCTGCTGGATATAATCCAGACCGATAACACCTCCGAAGCGGTTTGGATTTGGTGCCGCTATTATGAACTTACAGGCGACAATCAATATTATCAGAATGTATTGAATGCCTGGGAGTATATTAACAACTGGCCCGCATGGCGTGAAGAAGGCGGTTCCAATCCCAGCAACGGTTATTACCGTTACTATGTCGGCGGCTGGGGTTTGCTCGCGGAGATGATTTACCGCGATGTTTACGGTTCGGATACTTTCCGGGTTTACGCTGATTCGGTCGCTGATTACATG
>WJIJ01000081.1 GCA_014730345.1 Candidatus Zixiibacteriota bacterium
CAAAGCAGTCTTATTCAGTTTACAGGGGCTTTATCGCTTCCCCAAGCGAACCGGACAATTGATGAATTTACTTCCAAACCCCCTTCAGGGATTCTCTCGGCGGGGGATTCATCGAAAGATTGCGCAGAACCCGCATAACGCTGTCTTTCATCCAGGCAAAGAAGGGCATGGGGTCTTTCCATCCGAAATCGTCGTATAACTCAATATCCCGGCAACTGCGGATGTAATCGCTTAGGAAACCGGTCATGCTATTGCTGCTGCGCATAAGAGGCAGGAAAGTCCTGATATCCCCTCCGAGCCAGCGGGTTTTTACCCCTGCCCGGAAATCATTAACAGGAGAAACATCGCCGTCAACAGCGATTTTATACAAGAGGTAAGGGAAGTCGACGCCGGAGGCGATTCCCTGGGTCAATGAGCCCCAGAAACGCGGGTTTATATCGATTAGATAACATTCGCCCGTTTTCTTTTCCACAACAAAGTCAACCTGGCAGATACCATGCCATTGGAGATGCTCCAGGAGCCTTTTTAAATCATCCTCAGCTTTCGGGTTGGAGATACTCACCCGCAATGTAGCCTGACCGCCGGTAACCGGGTAGTCGCGTAGCTGTATGTATGAAACGCTGGCCCGGTATTGCCCATTGTTGAAAAGCATAGCCACGCAGTGAACATCGCCGTCGATTTTCTCCTGAATAAAGTACCTGCTCCACGGCAAATTGTTGAAGCGTTCCTTATCTAATGCCATCTCCAATGATTGCCGGTCATTGAACTGGACGATTCCCCAGGCTCCGCCGCCTTGCTTTGGCTTGGCTAATACCGGGTATTTAAACCCGGCGGGTAAGGTCCGGTCATTACGTATATCGTCGGCGGTAATAGTCAACGGGACCGAAATTTTTGCATCCCTGCCAAGTTCCACCAGCCGGTCCTTGTTGTGGGTTAGAAGGATCTTTTCATAATCGGGGAGTACCAGCTTAACGTGCCGGGATATTTCGTTTTTATATTTGGACAGGAGGAAAGTTTCCTCGTATGCCGGGATGACAACATCGATTCCGTATTTATTTACTATATTAATGATATAATCAATAAAGTCCTCCGGCCTGGTATAGGGCGAGGGATAGATAAAACTGCGCGCCGAATATCTGGAGGCGAATGACATTGCTCCATTTGAGCTATCGGCCGTGTAAACCTTTATGCCCTTTTCTCCAAGGTTGCGTACGATATTATAAGCTATCCTGCTTTTAGCGCATGTAACTAATGCTGACATATACAATAAATCCGTTGATTTGAATTTGGCATGCCGAATATAGCAGAAAACAGTAACGTAAATCAATCCTTCGTTTGATAATTGAACAGGTACTAATTTTATAATCGGCATCAATATGGAAAAATCGTCTGAAATTATCGGGATAGTCAACTTGAATATGTTAGAATAGATGTTTTATATCTCATTGCTTTGATTGAAAATTCCGGGCAGGGTATTGGCCTCAACCGCTTGATTTCAGAGCATTTGCGGCGGGATGGGTTATGTTGTATTATCGATGATTGGTAAACACTGTATTTTATGGGGCTATAAGTTAATAAATGATTTTGAGTTACAGAAAAATATGGGAATTATTTAATATTTTTGTTGACAAGAATAGGTAGATTTATTATAATCGTACCGCATAGACAAAGATGCCCATAGACGGTTTCTGATTCTACGATTAGATTTGCTACAGATTTACCCCCTTTGATCTGCTTCATGATTATCTAACGTGATTTGCTGACTTGAGTGTTGCTAAGTCAGGGCAATGTTCTTACAAAAGCAAGCTTAGATATTCTTAAAAGCTTTAATTTTCTACTTAAGTATCTAAGAAAGATTATCACCCAATAATACCCTGTTGTGGGTGTTTGGTTGAAATAGTGTTGGCGTACTGCTGAACCCACAAAATCCGAAAGGAGGTGAAATCGGAGGATTTCAATTTCGGAAATCAGGATTCACAGTAGAAGCTAAAATCTCACGCTGTGATTCTAAATTTGCGTTTCGCGTTTAACTAAAACTGAAACACTTAACTCACTACCTAATAACCACAAAAAAAGAGGAGAAGCTTATGAAGAAGCTTTTAGTACTCACCTGCATTTTCGCTCTCGGAATCGCCGGCAGTGTATTTGCCGCCAATCCTGCCCACATTGCTAACAACAATCCCGTGGGCGGCGACATTCTCGTAGCCGACAACTGCGACGCTGGCGCTCTCTGGACCCAGGAACCGGAAGACTGCGATGGAAGCTGGGCCCTGGTTACTTCCGACACCGACCTTGGTTATTGCGTATATGATGACTACGCTGTAAACGGAACCATCCAGCAGGTAACTGTTTGGTATGGCGACCTGGTTTATAACATGGGTTGGAGCGAGTGCTCGGAAGATCCCATGCCGGTCAACGTATACTTCTGCGCCGACAATGGCGGTATACCGGATTTCAACAATCCCACTTATACCGAAAGCCTGAACCTGACCCCGGTATTCCTATGCCAGCTTAGCGGCGTATATGATGTTTACCGTGCGGACTTCGCTCTCTCCCAGGGCGTAACTCTGGCGAGCGGCTGGTTCGGTATTGAAGGTATCGGTAATGGCGACACCTGCGTATTCATGTGGTACAACAGCACCACTGGTAATGGCGTCAATTCCTACCAGACCGGCATTGGCCCGACCACCTACGAGCAGGCTTTCTGCCTCTATGGTGAGCAGGAACCGATGGCTTTGGCTTGCGACCTTACTATCGTCAGCCCGTATGTACCGTCTATCGGCGGCAACATTCTCTTTGACTTCACCGTAACCAATACCGGCGCCAACGCTTTC
>WJIJ01000082.1 GCA_014730345.1 Candidatus Zixiibacteriota bacterium
CACTCCCCTTCTTTTAAGTCTCCGCGAAACCGGGGTTAAACCCGGAACTTTTCTACAAAATCTGAAAAGAATGGCAGATTGAATTCCTTTCCCTGTAATCCATGGATAATACCGATGATTGCGATTATGGCGCATACAACCAGAATCAGTTTCCAGAAGAACTCTGATATTCCCGGGAAAAGGAAAATCACGGCCACGATCTCGATCAGGAAAAGCAGAAGCCCCTGTTTTCCATGTTTGACAGCAAACTTATTATCGCGCATCATAACCAGCGGGATAAAGCAGAGAAACGGGATATAGCCAAGGATAGCGCCTGACTTACCTTCCTCTATCTCGCGGTACTTCTCGTAATCCTGTTCGAAGTTTTCCTGGTTTTCCGGATTTTGGTTTTGTTCAGCCATTATAAAAAGCCTCTGATTTCGAGTTTACCAGAATATCGAGTCCGGGGCCGCAGTGGGAAGTTTAAATGATATAACATCCACCGGAGGCCAGACTTCTAACTCCTGCTCATTATGCGACACAATCAGGCGGAAGTCAAACTGAAAATTGCTATCGTCCCCAAAAACACTCATGGGGATTTTAATTTCGAAAATAGTATCGAGAGCGGCCTTCAGTTTATGTTCAATTTCTTTTCCATTAATGACTTTGATAGAATCATCATTCCCGTTGAAGATTATTGTCAATTTGGCCGGGGAAAGAAATTCGAACTTAAAGGTAGTTTCCCTGAATATCTTGTGTTCAAGAGTATTATCGGGATCGACCCTTAAAAAGAGGTTTTCGTCGTCAAAACCGAAATATACGCCTCGGGTATGATGTATTGCCCGGTGCATTGTAGAGCCTGCCTTGGTGCAATCGAAATAACCTGATGAATACCATTCGTAGAAGTTGCTGTTGCGGCCATCGATAATAGGTTCGATATAATCGGTAGGCATCAATATGTTGGCGCTCAGGAAGTTACTTCGAATCGGCTTGAGTAATTCTTGAGGAACCTCTTTTCCTAAGAGTTCATAAATATATATCAAATTTGAGCGGAAAAGGGAGTCGAACTGGTCGTTATTCGCTCCCTGGTGTTCGTCCCCAAACCACCAGCACCAATCGGAACCCTCGGCAATGTAAATCTCCCTCCAGGCGAGTTTCAGCTTTTCCTCGTTGAAGTTTTTACCGTCATCGCTGTTCTGGAAATCTTCAAGGGTTTTACGGGTTTTATACAAGAGATCCCAGGCGAGGTTGTCTTCCTCATGCCCAATCCATACATTATAATTGTGGTTTATCCATGAACCGGGATGCAAATTCTTAATCTCTCCCCTATCGCCATTGTTTTCCAGATACTGAGATATAGTACATGTTTCAATTTCGGGGTGCTCGCTGAGTTTAGTGTATAAAGCGCGGAAAAAATCATTTCCATCATTCAAATAATATTCCCAGGCGTTTTCTCCATCGAGGATTACGGGTATTAAACGGTTCGAAGCGCCAATATTATTAAGGTGGCTTTTCAAACCCATCAGCTTATCGACAAAATCAGCGGCGGCATCCTCGGGATTCCAATTCGCGTACACAAAACCCAACCTGTCGGATAGAGTATGGTCGCGGAAGATAATTGACATATCATCCGGGCTTTCGATCAGTTTGTATGCCCGGTACAATTCGCCGGTGGCGGAAACATTGTTGGAATCATTCCTGTCGGGAGACCTGCCGATACTGCGGGCAAGGACTTCCTCGTCGGTTGCTATCCATTTAATGCCGTATTTGCTGATGAGGGGAATAATCTCATTGGCTACCGAACCTTCCGACGGCCACATCCCGCGGGGATCCCTGCCGAATCTTTGCCGGTAAAATTCCACCGCTTCCCGTATCTGGTAGTCGGCATCCTCGGGGTGCTGGAACCTGTTTTCAGGCAATTTCAAGTTGGGATCGGATTTCCTGCCCAAATCGGTGTCGCAAAGAAGCGGGAGTATTGGATGATAGTATGGCGTTATGGAAACCTCAATCTGCCCCCTGTCCTGGACTTCCTTGTACTTGGGAATAATGGATTTTAATATCTCTATCTGCCGGTCCAGTAATTTGTTTTTCTCCTCCCCGGTGAAACCCTTGCCTTTTTTTATCAAGCCGGAAATGAAGGAATCTCCGCGGAAGATCGGATCAAACCAGGTCAGGTTGGACCATACCTGTAAATCAGTAAAATCTTTATCATCGAATACGCCAATTCCCTTGAAGGACTTATCGAGTAACTGGCGGTAACGCGGGTAGGGTTGTATCATTGTTGGATGATGCGCCGAGAAGAAGCTTGATAATATCTCGTTTTTCTCAGTATCGTTAAGCTCGCCGGCCTTTTTGCGGCTCAATTCCAGGTGACGGTCTGAGCCCCCTCCTTCGATATACTCTTCGATTTGCTCAATAAGCGAGGGAACGAGATTAAAGGTTTGCTTGATTTTTGGAAAATCATCAAGAATCGCTACCATATCGTAGTAATCCTTGATACCATGCAACCTTACCCAGGGCATCTGAAAATACTTGTCTTTCAGATTACGGTAATATGGCTGGTGCATGTGCCATAGGAAAGCAAGTTGAAGCTTGTCGGTTCGAGCCAAAAGATTTCCCTCTCGGTAGAATATTATAAGGTCAATTCATTCTTTTGACTTCTTCAATCTCCTTGTTGGCGGCGGTTCTCTGGAGAGAAAGAGGATGCTCTTCCTGTATCCGCTCATAAACCATCAGAGCATTTTCCTTATCTTTAGCCGCTTTGTAGCATCTGGCGGCATCGAGCAGGAGATATGCCTTTTCCTCGCTACTCGTACTCATTTCAACCGCTTTAAGGTAGTAATCCGCTGCCAGTATATAATCCTTAAGACCCCTGAGCGCAACAGCCATCCCATTAATCGCTGACCTCACAAGCAAATCTGGTCCCTTTTCCCCGAACTTATCGAGATATTCCTGGTAGATGGCACGCGCTTTGTCATACTCGCCGGTATCGTTGTAAATCCTGCCCAGGTAAATATAGGCTTTTTGACCGTTTATGGTAGAACCATAATTTTCAATGGTTTCCAGGTAGTATTCAATAGCGCCTTCTGCATCACCCATCATCGCGGCGATATCGCCTTTGCCAATCTCAGCAACTGACTGGGCGCGTTTTTGCTCAACCGAGTAGTTATACCACCATACTCCGGCGCCAATGGCTATAATAACAATCAGCCCAATGATAAATATTGGCTTATTTTCCTGCACATAATCTGAAACACGAAAAGCTGTGGTAACCAGCTTATCCTGTTTCATCTCTTTTCTTGTAATTCTTCTTTGAGCGCTCATCTATAGTTTCGTTCTCCTAATAAACATTTCGGATATTTACAGATAGTTCTTTAATTTTATAGAAAAAGGCGAAACTTATGTTCCGCCTTGTATATTCACTTGGAATTACATGTCTCCTAAAATTTCATTGAAAGGGCCGCGAATAGCCTGCTTACTTTTTCATCGTAATTTCTTGTATATTCCCTGCCCGCGTAATCGCCGTTAATTCGGGTTTCTGTTACAGTCCGCTCAGCAGTTCCATACTCATAAGCGAGATCGAGCGCGACATTTTTATATACAACACCCGTGCCAAAAGTCAAAATATACCCTTCCACCTGATCACCGTATGCGGTTTTTTCGCCAAAAGTACTCGAACCCTGGACCGTATCCTCTGGCACCATAAGCCCTGTGCTGTCGGTTAAAATCATTTCATCGCCATATACTTTGGGATCATTGCGGTATCCGACTCTCAATGGTATGGTGATATTGCTGATATCAACCAGATACTCAGCGCCTATTCGATATTGATTTATGTTGTTCCAATGGGCATCGATTTTCTGATTGGGAATAAGCGGATCGGTGTACTCATATTCCATCTGGTCAATCCAGAATGGATGCATAGAGAATTCGGTATCCTCAAACCCGTACGTTGAATAATCGGCGGCAATTGTTAAACGTTCCTCCATCGTATATGCGGCCCCAAAAGCTAATCCGAGTGGGAATTCGATCTTGGTATCGGAGTTATAATAGATTCCGGATTCGCCGGTGTTGGGGATATTTACCGCGCTTAAAACAGTACTGTTCTGTTTTAGTTTGAAAGGAGTTGAAACTACAGCTCCGACACCTAACCCACCGAATCTACCCTGAAGGCCTATATCGAAGTTAAATCCCGTGTAAGATGCTTTGCTCCTTATGTGAATTGGAGCGAAATACAATGTATCGCCGCCGGTGTCCGTAATCGGCGTTCCCGGCCTTTTTTCTATCCAATCCTCGATAAATCCACGGATATAGATATTGCCGTTTACACCAAGCGCGATATTGGGGATAATCTGGGTCGCGGCGGTAATCTTAACAACCTCCACTCCCAACCTCATCTCGTATTCCTCAAGATTATCCTCATCTTCAAATTTGTATTCTTTTGAAAGATCAAACATTCGGTAATAATTCAAACCTATCGCCCAATCCCGGTCATAAAATCTTACCGGAGAAACATAGGCGTAACTTCCGAACATATTGTTTTTCGATTCATAATCGATATTATAACTGACATCCGCTAATCCACCGCCGGTGCCATCGAGTTTATACTCGATTGTGGAATTATTGGATAAAAACTCCGCGAAAGCTTGGCCATCCTTCATAAACGCCGCTCCGGCAGGGTTCCAGGATACACCCGGGGCGTCATCGGAAAGCCCGATATATGCGTTACCCATTCCCTTCGCCCTTGTAGATGCCCCATGCGGGTTAAAATTAATACCTGTTTCATCCAAAAACAGTTGCCCATTAAACCATTGGCTCAATGCATTTGAAGGGGCAAACATTACCAGCAACGTTACAACCAATCCCAGACGCAATAACATCATAACGACAACACTCCTTAATTATATTTACGACTTTTTTTCCACTCTAAATCGTTGTCCTGACTTTAGCTCCTATCGCCTGTACGATAACAATTTTTCAATTTACCACTCCACGATTTTTTTGGCAAGTCTTATTTTGGTAAAGATTAAATATTAATCTACCTTTTCAAAAATCCTTATTATACCCTCAACGGCTTCCGTAATATTAACCTTATGGGCTTCACCGGTGTTTCTTATTTTTACCTCGACTATTCCCTCTTTCATACCCCTCTCCCCCACCACTACCTTAAGCGGGATACCGATTAAGTCCGCGTCCTTGAATTTAACTCCCGCGCGCTCATCGCGGTCATCGAGAAGGACTTCTATCCCCTTGCCCCGGAGTTCCATATAAAGCCTTTCCGCCAGTTCTATCTGCTTATCATCCGAGGAGTTGGTATAGATGATGATTATTCCGTACGGGGCAATGGCCTTGGGCCAGATGATTCCATCTTTATCGTTAAATCTCTCTACTGCCGCCTGGGCGGTACGGGTGATGCCGATTCCGTAGGAACCCATAATAAACGGTTTTTCGTTGCCATCCTCATCTATAAAATTGGCTCCCAGCGATGATGAGTACTTGGTTCCCAGCTTAAATGTATTGCCGACCTCGATACCCCTGTCGGATTTCAATTTACCATTTTCACATCGCGGACATCTCTCCCCTGCCTCGGCCATTTTCAAGTCGACCGTTTCATGAAATTTAAAATCGCGGGGATGATTAACATTCAAAAAATGGTAATCGGTCTTGTTTGCGCCGGTAACGAAATTCCGCAGTCCCTTGACCTCATGGTCCACCACCAGCCGGACATCCTTCAATTCATAGGGCCCCGCGAACCCAACATCGGCGCCGGTCAGTTTCATCACGGTCTGTTCATCGGCCATCTCCAGGTTGTTGCATCCGAGGTAATTCACCAGTTTCACCTCGTTGATGTTTCTATCACCTCTTATCAGCGCGGCCACGACCTCATCATCCGCCCTATAAAGCAGTGTTTTTACAAGTTTTTTTGCCGGAAGTTTCAAATAACCGGTTACTTCCTCGATAGTTTTCATGCCGGGGGTATGGACCTCCTCCCGCTCCAGCATCTCCTCATCGGAAGTTTCTCCATGCTCCCGGAAACCGGCTTTTTCATCGGTAGCGGCATAATCACAACTGTCACAGTAATATATAGTGCTTTCCCCGCCGTCTGTATCGACTATAACCATGAACTCATGAGCCCCGGTGCCGCCCATAGCTCCCGTGTCGCCCTCGACTTTGCGTATCTCAAAACCGCACCTCTCAAATGCCCGGAAATAAGCATCGACCATGTTCTGGTAGCTTTTCTCCTGGCTTTTCTCATCACGGTCGAATGTATAAGCATCTTTCATGATAAATTCCCGGCCTCGCATCAAGCCGAATCGCGGACGGATCTCATCGCGGAATTTCACTTGAATCTGGTAGAGATTTTTGGGCAACTGCCTGTAAGACTGTAATTCGCCCTTGATTAAATCGGTTACGATTTCCTCATGGGTCGCTCCCAGGCAAAGCCAGCGGTTATGGCGGTCCTGAAGACGCATCTGCTCCCTCCCGATAACATCCCAACGCCCGGAAGCCTGCCATACCTCCGCCGGATGAAGAACAGGCATAGTTATTTCCAGCGCCCCGGAACGGTCCATTTCTTCACGTACGATATTAGTGATTTTCTGAAGTACCCTCTGCATTAACGGAAGGTAGTTATACACTCCGGCGGTAACTTTGCGTATGTAACCGGCGCGCATGAGAAGCTTATGTGAAATCAGCTCCGCTTCAGCGGGATCGTCTCGGAGGGTGGGGATATATGCCTGGGACCATTTCATAGGGAATTTTCCTCGATGTTAAAGTACCCCCGACAGGACTCGAACCTGTGCACCCGGCTCCGGAGGCCGGTGCTCTATCCACCTGAGCTACGGGGGCGTTAATTATAGCCTAATTAATTACGGCTTCTCAAACTAAACAGGTAAAACGGCAATTGCTCGGCCTTTTTCGAACACAATCAAGACCGTTTGCCGATTATTGATAACCTTAAACTATAGCCATGTTAGGGTTTTATGTCAAATGAAATATACAGTAAGGTTGTCACCAATATTCCACCCATTCACAACATGCGCAGAAATCATTTCCCGGCGAACAAATACGCTTACATAAATGTTAATTTAATGAACGGGTTATACATGTCCAGAAAGGAGTCATTATTATGTTAATTACCGACGATGAAGCAATTAAAAACATGATTTCAGAACAGGATGCTTTCAGCCGCGAAGACGAATCGGATGATAAAGAATTCTACAAAATACCTCGCATTGTTGAGCACCTCGATGATAACGCCAGAAGTAAAGTTTCTGAGTTGCTGGGAAGCCTTATAGTCGAGGAAAAGCCCAAAATATTGGACCTGATGGCCGCGGTAAGTTCGCATCTGCCGGACGAAGTAAAAACGGAAGAATTAGTGGGGCTTGGGCTCAATGAAGATGAATTAAAAGCAAATGACAGGCTTGACCGGTACATCATTCATGACCTCAATCTGGATAAAATACTTCCTTTCGAGGATAATTATTTCGATGTAGTGCTGAATACGGTATCAGTGCAGTATATAACCGATCCATACAGGATTTTTGCCGAAGTCGGGCGTATCTTGAAACCCGGGGGAGTGTTCATTGTCATCTTCTCCAACAGGTCCTTTGAAACCAAATCAACCAAGGTCTGGGAATTACTCACGGAGAAGGAACGAATTAAAATGGTGAAGATGTTTTTCCACGATTCCGGCAATTTTAAAAAGACCGAATCCTTTATTTCCATGGGAAAGCCGCGAAGCAAAGAAGATAAATATTACGAATCAGGAATTCCCAGCGACCCGATCTATGCCGTTTTCGCAGAAAAAACCGGCGGCGCTGAAAAAAATACTCAACGGACAGTACCCCGCGAGGATGTCCTTTTGCCGTCCAATAAAGAACTGGACAGGCGTAAATCGAAAGTGTCCCAAACCATGAAGTGCCCGTATTGTATGGAAGATTTACACAAATGGCATATTACCGACAACCCGATGACCACCTGGGACCATGACCTCTATATATGTATTAACGATGCCTGTCCTTACTTGATTCGCGGATGGCGGGAGATGTATAACCAGGGCAATCGCGGATTAGGATACCGTCTTGTATATGATAAGGTGAAAGATTCGTTCGTAACCATTCCAGTACCGAACCTGAACGCTATTAAAAACTCTGTTGACTAATGAGACGAATCTTGTGAGAAAGTTTATAAATGTGTTGCCGGGCGAATGACCCGGCAACACGCAGTATATTTACTTGAGTAACATCATCCTTTTGATAACGCTATTATTGTCCGCTGTAAGTTTAAAGAAGTAGGTTCCGGATGAATATCCGGAAGCATCCCAACTGAGGCTATACCTTCCCGCCTTATTATGGCTGTCAACAAGCGTCGTAATCCGTTGTCCCATGAGGTTATATATCTCAAGCCGGACATCGCTGTCAGTTTCCAACTCGTACGTTATGGTGGTCGCGGCATTGAACGGATTGGGATAATTGCTAACAATCATGTGGTTTTGAGGTTTCGAGGAATCATCATAATCGCCAACAAAACTGCCTTTTGCCGTCCATGAATCATAACCTCCCATTTTCACAGGAGGCGCGATAGTGAAATTAAATGAGAATGAATCGTTTACGGTACGGGTTGAATAATCACCGCTGTAAGAGATATATTCGTAATCCCCCGGGGGAGCGAAATAGGGAACCTGCTGGACAAGATGACCGCTTACATAAAAGCCGCTGGGGAGATGGATATTATGGAAGGTCCCCTGCTCATAGAAATTTCCGAAGCCCTTCACTCCATACCAAATATCGGTTACTATCATGCTATCGGTCTGATTGCCAATAACGCCTCTCATCCCGAAAGAACCTCCCGGTTGTGTTATTACCGGTTCCGCGTCGGGAATCATGTAAATATGGCTGTAAATTTCGGACGATTGAGCGGTTAACATGTAATACTGCCATCCGCTACGGGAATTATCGTAAATCCAATAATGATAGTAATCATCTGACATTCCAGAAATACTAAAGTCAATATTGACATCCTCGTATGCCGGCAGGTATCCACTGACGGTATTAAAATGCCATCCTCCATTGGGATAATACCCTC
Organism: Candidatus Zixiibacteriota bacterium; assembly: GCA_014730345.1. Classification (GTDB taxonomy): domain Bacteria; phylum Zixibacteria; class MSB-5A5; order UM-FILTER-46-8; family UM-FILTER-46-8; genus WJIJ01. Next base: position 9,067 of record WJIJ01000082.1, read on the forward strand.
CAAGAGGATCATGCTGGGTGTACGAATAGTCCCACTGCGCCCCCGGTGAATATATTATAGGCGGTATCAGGGTGTCGATTGGTATTATTGGCGGGATAATGATAATTTCGCCAAAATCGAAGGGATCCATCCATCCCCCTACCCTGGTTTCCAGGCGAATCGCCCTCGCGGTAAAAACCGTTTTATGGCATACACTGGAGCCTTCAACATAGAAGTCAAAGACATCGCCTCCTTCAGGATCAACACGGGTTAATACTACGACTTCCCAATCGGGCTGAGGTTTGAGAGTCCCATGTATAACCAGCAAGTTTGAATCCGGATAATAATGAGACTCTGCTTCATTCACTCTTTCCGAGAAAAGCGAGATCTGGTTATGGTTATAATAGTGACCACTACAACCTTCGGCGGCGAATTTCTCTATGCCCGCTCCATAGATCTTGAGCGTGAAATATTTTGTCCTGGTAGGGTCGTAATAGTTTGAGATAGCATACCACAAGCTACCTCCCGGCGGAACAACAACCTGTCCCGGGGTTTGCCATGGATGATTGGGCGGTTCGCTCTCTCCAGGGTTCTCTGTAGCCATCCATTCGACCCAGGCATTAGCCGTCACCGCGTTAAATAGTAATGCCCCAACCAATAGAATAATAATGCTAAAATATTTCATTATTTTTTCTCCTTTAAGATAAACTAATTAATTACGTGAGTATTATAGATAATTTTATAAGGAGGTGTATTTAACGGGGCGGGGATCGAGGAGATGTCCGATTGGAAACAATAATTTCCCTTAAGTAATGGCATTCAACATTATCTGTCGAATCCCTGCTAACCAAATTTACGAAATAGTCATTAGTCCTGTTCCGATATTTAACGCGGGGTTGCGCAGACTGCGCAGAAAGCCTTTCCGCTCACGAGTACATGCGGCGATGAAGATTCATCGAAATCCCTTTATTTAAGCGCACCACTACAGCGTTTTTAAAAATAGATGATATTTCTACAATTGTCAAGAAATTACTTAAATAAGGATGGTTTTATTTTAATTTTGCTCAGAGATCATAATGTTCGCCCCATACGTCATCGCCTTCGATAAAAAGTTGACCATAGGTGGGGTCGGAACGTCCGCCGCCGGATAAGGGTCCGGGATTGAACATTAATGTATCGCCGATTTTTTTGCTTAGGGGGATATGTGAATGTCCGAAGAGGATAACATCGGGTTTATGTTCGAATGACTTATAGACCCGTTCGGCGAGCCCCTCGGGGGAACCCCAGCCGTGAGTTAAACCAATGCTTTTACCCTTCACCGTAACTACTTTGCGTTCAGGCATTGACGAACGCAGATGGTAGTCGTCCATGTTGCCGAAAACCCCATGAAACTCGGCGCCGGATTGGATGAGCTGGTTAAAAGCTTTTTTTGATGTAAAGTCCCCGCAGTGAAAAAGAATATCCCCGGGCTGAATTTCCTTTAAAATTTTATCAGGAAGGCTCTTAACTCGCTCGGGGACATGCGTATCCGAGATGACGAATATTTTCATCTATCTATTTTTTCTTTTTATGCCGGTCTTTTCTAAGCCTCTTTTTACGCTTATGCGTTTTTATTTTATGTCTTTTCTTCTTCTTTCCGCTTGGCATGATACTCCTTCAACATCAATACTACATAGGTGGATTTTCAGTCGGCGAAGGGCTGGGGGACTCAGATTGCTGCTGGTCCTGGGATGCATCGCCTACCGGATTAGCTTCCATTACAGAATTTTTAAACTCGTTTGATGGTTTAAAAACTGGAATATTTCTATCCGGAACGGGTACAACTTCACCGGTGCGAGGGTTTCTCGCTTTACGTGCTTTACGCGGTTTCACTTTAAATGTTCCAAAACCGCGGATTTCAATATTGTTGCCCTCTTCAAGAGCCTTTTTGATCGCGTCCAAAAGAGAATCGATTGCTACAGCAACGTCTGTTCTGGTTAAACCGGTCTTTTCCGAAACTCTCTCTACGAGGTCAGCTTTGGTCATCAAGCACCTCCAAATCTATGATTAAAACAACGCCTCTATTTTCTTATTTTATTGTCGGCAAATCTATTACGTTGTTTATGATAATAATAGGTTATTCCGGGATGCAAGTTTTTTTTTCAATTTTTATAAATTTAGGGAAATTGGAAATAAATAAGTCCGGGAGCAGTTTAATTACCGATTTTGCATGAGGTAGTACTTGGTATCGTATTCAGAATCAGCAAGGGCAACTTGCATAGCTCTCCGGTTATCGATATTTATCACTATGGGTCCTAACAGATTAAGGCTGATATCCTGCGGATTCCCCCGGGGAATAGTTGCGATAACGAAAGTTCTTGCCTGGCTTATTTCATGCACATCAATTTCTTTGAGTTCATTGAGGTGAATTTTAACCTCATAGTCGGGCTTGAAATAAAGCGGATCTACAATGGGTAACGCAAGCCCCGGATTTTCAATAGATTGCAGCCAAACGAACGGGCGGCTGTTTTCACGTTCGACAATCAGGTATTCATGCAAATGCTCAAAACCGAATAATCCCCTGGGAATTATAATCATATCTTTTTCGATATATTCGATTTCGCCGAACCTGGACGTGTAAACCGCCAGCTTTTTCTCTTGTTTTGTTTTTTCAATTACGCTGTTTTCCATAACATTGCTACCTGATAAAATTAACGAGAGATGGCTGTATAACTTGAGCGGAGGCCTGCAAAGCCGCCTGATACATAGCCTCGCGGGTTGCCATTTCCGTAACCACCCAGATCATATCAGCATCCTCAATTTCGGAGCTTAGTTTAGTTGCATAAACATCATGGTTCAAATTCCGGTCATACGCGGATTGAATTCGGTTGATACGACTCCCGACAACGGAGCGAAGGGTCAATATCTGCTGTTGTGATGATTCGAATTTATCCAGTACTTTCTGGGAAGCGTTCGCCCAGTCGTGTTCCAAACCGTGTTTCAAGTATAACAGGCTACCTATTAAATCGGGGCTTCCGGCAATCCCCAATTGCCAAGCGGCACCATCCTCAACGGTATCGTATATTACAAGAGACTGGTTCGAAACCGTTGATTCAAGCGCTATACCTGTTTTATCCTCGTTCATATAAACATCTATCTGAGCCCCTGAACCTTTAAGCAGGTTCATTAAATCCCTGACCGTGGCATTAGGGTCGCTCTCCAGTGATGAGAGGTCCACGTCATAATTATAATGGCCCTGGTCAATATGTATCATGGAATAGGTTATGCCATTGCCGTTGTTCAAATCAGTTAACTTGGTATTTGGGAATAGTCTTGGGTTTAGGTCGGTGCCGTCATATACGGAAACGGAAGTGCCAAATAATATTCCCAATTCCGCGGCGGTTTTTTCGTTGGCGCCAGTTTCCTCGGTTTGAATCAATTGCGGTTCAAGGTCCGTTCCGGTGAATGTACCGGCGATCGGGGTGGAAGTCTGAATTCCAAGGTCCGCGGCGGCGGTACCGCCGGGCGATTCCTCGATACGGTAATCATGTCCAGCGGTGTCGGTGATAGTAATCGTATTTTCATTTGGGGTAATTGAAGCCGTTAAATCGGGAATTCCGGCGAGATTGATCCTGTTAATTACATCTCCAACTGTAGTAGCGCCGGTAAGATCGATTGTCCAGGTTGTTCCTATGCCATCGATTATATCGAATCCCGGCACGGTAAGATCCACGCCCGCTCCATTGTTTAATAAATCAAATGGAGTGTCCATAGTTATATATGGGGCCGAAGTGTCTTCAAGTCTCAAGCAGTTATTATTCGGCGATATGGAACAAGTCAGGTTCGTCAACCCCTGGGCGGCGGCCTGAGTATTCACCTCGGTTATAACTTCGCCTACGGATAAAACCCCGGTCAGATCTATGGTCGCTGTCCCGTTTACGGTGCGAAGGATGAACTGGTTATCGCCAAGATCGACCCCCTCGCCGGCATGCAGGGTCGAAAGCAATGTATTGGTCATCAGAGCTGGATTCAAGTCAAAACCATCTCCAAGAATGGCGGACGGTTTAACCAGGAATTCATCACCGGTTATATTGGCAGTGATTTCGAGATCGCGTTCAATCTGGAACTGATAGGGATCGCTGTCTCCCTGGTAAATAACGCCGGTTCCATTAAAATCGAAGGGAACGAGCCCCGCTGAGGTTCCGGCAAAAATATGCCGGCCGTCGAGGGTGCTGTTGCCATCCTCCAAAACCTGGTTTAAGATATCTATAATCTGTTGAGCGGCCGCCTGGCGGGCATTTTCATCAAATGTTGCGTTCTGGAAACGAATCGCTATATCTTCGGCCTCTATAAGGCTTCTGCCTATAGAATCGAAAGCATGATCGGAGAAACTTAGCAACGCGTCCGCCCTGTCGATATTGCGCCTGAACTGCTGTAATTCCTTTAGATAACTGCGGTATGACAACGCCTTGGTAATGCCGGTGGGATCATCAGAGGGCTTGTTAATGCGCCTGCCGCTGGATGCCATCTGGGATAAATTCAAATAACTACCGAAAGAGTTGCCCAGGTTGGATGTAACCCGGTCTATTATCATTTTATGTGTAATTCTCATTTTCCCGTTCCTCTCACGCTCAATTTTCGTTCCTTGAATCACCGGCCCGGTTGGTATCGTCATCTCGCCGGCCGTTTTTATCCCTTTTTTTATTCCTGAGCATGTCGCTCATCTTCTCTATATCGTCGCCGTCCGATTGCGACGCTTTGAGGTTTTCCTGCTGGATTTTTTTGTAGATCTCTTCCCGGTGAACGGAGACCTGTGGCGGCGCGACAATACCTATGCGCACCTGCCTTCCTTGTATACCGAGGACCTTAATCGATATTGAGTCTCCGATCGCGATCGATTCTCCTAACCTCCTTGTAAGAATAAGCACTTTACCCTCCTTGGTATTCGCCGCTCAATAAGTTACTTCTATTTTTGCTTTTAAGTTTAAATATCATTTATTACCGTTGACAACGCGGAGTCCATGATGCTTATCACCTTGGCCGCCGCTTCATACGCATGCTGGTAAGAAACAAGTTTAGCCATTTCCTCGTCCAGTGAAACTCCCTGCAGAGCCTGCCGGTGGTATTCCACCTGATTAAGGAGGAGGCTATGGTTGTCCATCATATTAGTCGCTTCCTGCGCCCGCGTGCCTATCTCCCCGATAAATCCGTTATAGTAATCCGAGAAAGTGGCGCTGTTATCATTCATAAGCAACTGCTTTCTCAGGTCAAGGATTGCCAGTACATTGGAGTTGTCTCCATCCTTCTGGTTTTTGGAAACGGCAATTTTATTGGCATCGTTTTTCACATCATAGGATAAATCCATAGTCGCCGCGGTTATGCCGTTGGGATCGAAGAAGTTGATCCCGGTTTCTCCATTTCCGGTATAACCAACCGAATGCACAGCATTAATGGATTCTACTATCTGTTTGGCGAGTTTATCGAGCTGGGCAACTCTCTCGGGAAGTATCTCATCGCGGGCTTCCACAAGACCTTTCAGTTTGCCCCTGGTTAATTTCAACTCGTTTGAGGTCGCTGACCAAAGTATTGTGGAAACCACCACTCCGTCATTGTAAGATGTAGTCGTTTCCAGGGGAGCAACCTGGTCTCTTTCCACGACCGCCAGCGAACCAATGAAAATAGAGGTTGAGCCGTCCTTGAGTTCCTGGGTGCTTACGTTTACGTAATTTGAAAGCTGATCGATTATGTAATCGCGCTGGTCTCTCAGGTCATTGGCCTTGGCCCCGCCGACCTCCAGTTTGGCGATCTGATCGTTCAGGTTCGCCAATTGGTTGAGATAACCATTGACTTCCTCAACAGCGATCTCGATGTCTTCGTTCAGCGAATCGCGCATATCGCTAAGTTGGTTGGAGACATGACGGAAACTACTTGTCAAGGTTGCCGCTTTTTCTTTGACCACGTTTTTCGCCGCGAGATTAAAAGGGCTGTCCGCCAGATCCTGCCACGCGGTCCAGAACTCCGACATCATTTCCGATATACCGCTTTCGGAAGGCTCATTTATAATCATCTCGATTTGCGACCAGGTCTGGTCGAGAACGCCCCATCGTCCCAGGCCCTGTTGTTCTTTCCTTATCTGAGTATCCAGGAAAGTGGAACGCAAACGGCGAATTTCAGCTACATTCACGCCGGTTCCGCCATAATCGGGATGCGCGTACATAGGGGGCATAGTATTGAAAATCACGTTTTGCCGGGAGAAACCCGGGGTGTTGGCGTTAGCGATATTATGACCCGTAATATTAATGGCGTACTGCTGTGATAATAAAGCTCTGCGAGCTATCTCGAATCCCACATTAAGACCGTACATTATATCACCTCGTTGAGCACCACGCGTGATGATCTTGTATTGCTGACGGAGCTCCCCTTTGCGGAATACGACTGCTTACCGCGATCATCACCCTGGTAATATATTTTCATTGTGTCACTTATTATTTCTAAAGATTTATTAATCAAAATCTCGTTTTTCTCTTTTAATCTCTCCACTTTCCGGATAGAGTCGCTCAATGTTTCCTTGATATTCTTCAATTGTTCAGCATAGCCGCTTTCTACCTGCCGGCATATATCATCAAGCGTGGTTTGAGGGTTAGTATCTCCTTGTTCCTTTTGATAACTATCAACTATCTCCTGCCGCTTTTGCTCGATTTCCCTTGCGGCGAATATAAGCCTGTTCTGTTCGGCCAGGCTTTCCTGAAAAGGACCGACGTCATTTTTCAGTATTAACTGCTGTTGCTCTGAGAGCAATCCCTCGAAAGCTTCCAGGTTACTTATTTGCTCTTCGAGGTTTACGATTAAATCTTCTACAGCGTTTCCCAATTGGTCCTCCTGTATTAAAATCGGAAAAAAATGTTCAAATCTTTACCTTAAGTTTCATTATATTTTTGCTTTTGGTCGATACCCAAACTACTCAAAATTCTGGCTACATACTTTTGAGTCTCTTCGTATGGAGGAACCCCTCCATATTTCTCAACTGCTTCAGGTCCGGCATTGTATGCCGCCAATGCCAGTTCGAGGTCTCCCTCATACCTGTCCAGCAGGTCTCTAATGTATCCGGAACCCGCCATGATGTTCTGCTCAGGATTAAAAGGGTCTTTCACATTATACCGGGCCGCTGTCGAATCCATCAATTGCATCAACCCTTTGGCGCCCTTGTGAGATACGGCGTAAGCATTTCCGGCAGATTCGGCATCAATAACCGCCTGTATCAATTGCGGAGAAAGATTAAATCTTTCCGCGGCGGCGGCGATTGCCGAAGCATGAGAAATGGTCCTGCGAGGGATCGGATTATAATGAACAGGTTTAAGTACCCGCACATCATCGACATACTTCTCCCAATCTTCCCCCAGGGCTTTAGGAGCCAACTGCTGGAACAACATTTCATCGATACCCATAGAGGAATTCTGGCTCATTTTTTCGGCAATCTTGGCATCGAACATCTCAGTGAACATCTCTCCGCCAAACCCATCATCGAGCAACCCTGATTCGGGGATCGTATTTCTCATGGATTTCATCATGTAGGAAATAAACAGCGCCTGGAAATCCCGGCATGCTTTCCGCAGAGTTTGAGCCCTCTGCCTGAGTTTGAGCTGTTTATCGCCGTTGTCAAGCGTGATATATTGCTTGCTTTCCGGTACCTGTAAATGTGATTCGTTTATATCCATAATCCTATATAATTATAAGTTCCGCGTGTAGCGCGCCCGCTTTCTTAAGGGCTTGCAGTATGGAAATAATATCCCTTGGAGTCGCTCCGATAGCATTCAACGCCCTGGCCAGATCGCTTATTCTCGTGGATTCCTCAAGATAGACCATACGGGCGATTTCCTCAGAGACGGAAACCTCGCTGTCGCCAGTATTCACTGTTTCTCCTTTGGAGAAAGGCGTCGGCTGGGAGATTACCGGTTGGGATTTAATTTCAACGGTAAGGTTACCATGCGCGAGGGCTATGGCATCCACGCTTACATTCGCGCCGGCCACGATTGTTCCGGTTTTTTCATTTACAACTATTCTCGCCGGTGTACTGGTTTCTACTTCGAGATTCTCGATGCGGGAGATAAGCGCGATCATCTCACCAGAACTTAGGCTGTCATCATCCGGGTAGATATTGACCACTTTCTCGGACGAGGCTTCCACCCTGCAACCCTCGACGGAGTCGCGGACGACCTTCGAAAGCCTGTCGGCGGTGGTATAATCCGGCATTTCCAGTTGAACCCGGATAACATTCTGGTCTATGGGAATAGGATAACGGCGTTCTATCAATCCGCCGGAAGGCACCCGCCCCACGAGGGTATAATTGTTGGAAACCTGATCGCCCCCTCCTCCCTGGGCATTAAAGCCGCCGGTCGATACCGGACCCTGCGCCCAGGCAATAACCTCTCCGGTAGGCGCGGACAACGGGGTTAAAAGAAGCATACCGCCTTCGAGGCTTGAAGCATCACCAAGCGAGGAGACGGTAACATCGATTCTGCCGCCAACCTGTTCCAAAGGAGTAACTTCGGAGGTAACCATGACCGCGGCGACATTTTTGACCTTAACCTTGTCCTCGGGAAGGGTTATTCCCATCCTCTCCATCATATTATTAAGGGACTGGATAGTAAATATAGTACCTTTGCTATCCCCTGTACCTTCCAGCCCCACGACAAGACCATATCCCAGAAGCGGAATTTTTATCTTGCTCTGTATCCTGGCAATATCTTTCAGCGGGACTTTGGCCGCGTTGATATCAGGTATATCGACCAGGAGGTTTATGGGCAGAAGCAAAATTACCAGTAACGCAATTGATCTCTTTAGAATAACCAATTTAAGAACCTCGCAATTATTCCGGGTTTACCGCCAGTATGGGCGACGCCTTTACCGCTGTAAGAAATCTCGGCGTTAGCGATGTTATACGAATAGACCGAATTATCATCCATTATGTCTTTGGGGCGAACCTCACCCTTAAGAATCAGGGCTTCTTTGTCATCGTTGACTCCTATGACACGGTTGCCCTCGATTAGCAGGTTGCCGTTCTCCTTGACCTCCAAAACCGTAACTGTCATTGTAGCTTCAAGTTTACCGGATTTTACCGTAGAACCCTGCCCATCATACTCGTTTTTACCCTCGCCGCTGAATCCGAATGACGGGATAAAATCAAGCGCGCCGGAACCGGGTCCCCCGGTTGCCTCTGTTTTATGATTCTTTTTGGTAATGGTCTTGTTGGAATGGGACGCTTCCGCGTTCTCCATGATAAGAACCGTAAGCAGATCGCCGGCTTTACGGGCTTTATGGTCCGAGAAAAGACTGTTGCCGGCGGCCTGGGTAAAATTCAAACCGTCGGCTAATGCCGTTCCGCAATACACCATGATTGCCAGCGTCAATGTTATTTTAATGAATATCTTCATCTTAATGATGCCGCCTCCACTATTCCTTTATCGATTACTTTTCCAGATATTGTTTTTCCGGAAGCTATATTCCGGACCCTGATTAAATCGCCGATTGAACCATCTTCACGCGAATAACCGTCGGCGCTCACTTTCAAACTGCCCATGTCGGCTATTATTTTAACCCTCTCTCCGCGTAATACGGCCGGAACCGGTTCGATTCGATTCAGGTCGATAATCTCGCCGTAATTAAAACTTTTGGCCGCGCGCATACCGGTGATTTGACCGGTATCGGCGGTCGCTTCTCCGCGGAATTCGGTAATATCGACTTCCATAAACTCACAATTTTCCGAAGATAGGATATCTCCTTTTTTAATTAATGCGCGCGAACATATAACGTTTCGCTTTAAGGTAACCACCGCGGTAACATAAGAACTCACCTCGCGGTTATCTTCGGTAAACGCTATAACTTTCAATGGGATACGCTTGCGCAAATTAGGCGGGATGTCGCCGTTAATGTATAGCTTTACGTTATTCGGCAATTCCAGCATATTACTTGGATAATTACTTAATACTACTTCCAGTTTATTTGATGTGACCGGAAGCTGTTTATTAAAGAACTGCTGTACAGTATTATCCAGTATGGATTTATCAAGAGCGTAAGATGGATTTGCCGCAAATAGCATTAAAATTAGCAATAATAATCTACTCATATTACCTCTTAAGATGATTAATAATTCCGGTTATCTCATCGGAGGTTTGAATCGCTTTTGAATTCATTTCATAGGCTCTTTGCGCGACAATCATGTCGACCATCTCGTTGACAATATCAACATTAGATAGTTCGATATATCCCTGCACGATACGCCCGAATCCTTCGGTAGTTGGATTGCCGGTTAAGGCGGTACCCGAAGCCGCGGATTCCTTATAAAGGTTATGCCCTATCGCGTTCAAACCGACAGGATTTACGAATCTGCATAATTCTAACTGGCCGATTTCAAGAGGATCCGATTCGCCGGGCATGGATACGGAAACCAGCCCATCCATGGAAATATTTACGCCGCCCGCTTCGGCGGGAATTGTAATTTCCGGGTCGAGAACGAAGCCATCACTGGTAACCAGTCTGCCGTCGGCCGAAAGTTTAAAGGAACCGTCGCGGGTGTAGGCGTAGGAACCATCGGGCATCATTATCCTGAAGAAACCATCCCCCTCAATACAAATGTCCAGGGGATTGTCGGTCGGGGACATTGTACCCTGTGTATGGGTGCGGGTACTTGCCGCCGGACGGACGCCATAGCCGATTTCGAGGTCCACGGGAAGCTGGTTCCCAGCCGCATTGGCAACCCCTGCCTTTTTTACCTTCTGGTAAAGAACATCCTGGAATTCGATACGGCTTTGCTTGAAACCGGTGGTGTTCACATTAGCCAGGTTGTTGGCTATGTTATCGATGTTCATCTGTTGAGCCTGCATTCCCGAAGCGGCGCTTCTCATTGCTTTTATCATCTATACCTCCTCCTATTTGGAGTTTAATATGTTCTGCCTACCCTGTTTATGGATTGCCCGATTGCTTCATCCTGAATGGTTATAGCCTTTTGCCCTGATTCGAAATCACGGAAAGTAGCAATCATATCAACCATTTGATCCAGTATAGAAACATTGGAGCGTTCGAGAAAACCCTGCCGGATCGAAAAACCGCTTGCCGGGAGAGGTTCGACATCCTCGGGCGCGATAAAACAGACGCCATCATCTTTTGAAAGCGCCTGGGGATTTTCAAACTGCACTACTCTCAGTCTGCCAACCTGCTCGCCGCCATCGAAGATATTGCCTTCGGAATCAATGGAAGGCTCGGCATTCTGCAATATTACCGGCCCGGCATCTGAAAGGTATGTATTACCGCGGGCATCCTTGAGAATACCATTGGCATCGACATGCATTTCACCATTACGGGTATACCGGGTTCCGCGCCCGGTTTCGATTACAAAAAAGCCTTCACCATCAAGGGCTATGTCCAGGGAGTTGTCAGTTTTATCCAATATCGCCTGAGAATGGTCTATAAACGCGCTGTTGATCATGGGGTCCTGCCAGTCATAATCGGTGTGGATAAGTTTTGCCTGTTCTTCCACGATTTTATCGAGGAAAACGCGATCCCTCTTATAACCAACCGTATTGGTATTAGCCATGTTATTGGCTATAACATCCTGTTTGGTAATGCGGGGCATCATGCCCGAAGCAACTTCAAATATGCCTTTAATCATATCCAAGTCCTTTCTGTGTAGACAGATACACTATTCCACGTGAGGAACAAGCAAACATCGTACCAAAACATCTTTAATCGCGGCAGTTTTAAATAATATTGGCTATACGGTTATCTGATTGATTATTAAGGGATTACAACGGGGTTGGATGAGAATTTTGAGGTGGAGCAATCACGTTTCGGATTTGTGAACGATTCAGGGGAAAAAACCTCCGTTGCAGGATGAAAAGTTTGCCGATATAGATGGTTAATCCCACAGGACAGAACCAGCCCCCTATTGCTGATTTTGCATAGATTTTCTCAAGCAGGTTCTTTCGAGGATCAATGAAATTTCATGAGCTTTGAAGGGTTTGGTGATGTATTCATCGGCTCCGAGAATCATGGCATCTTTTACAGTAAAAGCGTCCCCGAATCCGGTCATCATTATAACACCTACATCAGGTTTTTCTTCTTTGATACTTTTAAGGAGTTCAAACCCGTTCATTTCCGGCATTTTTATATCGGAAATCACGATATCGAATTTTTTGTCCTTCAGGCACTGCAACGCTGTTTGGCCATTTTCGGCGAGGGTGACTTTGTAACCATCTCGCTTGAGGATTTTATCAAGCAGGTTCCTCATTTCAAGTTCGTCGTCAACAACCAGTATTTCAATTTTATCTTTCATGTCCAGTCCTCTTTTTCAAGAGTAATCGTCCACTTATTTTATAACTTTACACTATTTATATTTCTGCAATATTATTGCTCAACCGAATTCAGCTGCTTCAGCATATCAACAACCTTTTTGCTGTTGCCCATTATGATAGCAAAGGATTGTTCGAGCTTTTTCAGGGTTCCCGGTTCGATTTCCTCTTTACGGGAAAAGGAATTATGGTCGAAGTAATTAATTCCTTCGATAGCCGCTTTGGAAATGCTCTGAATTCGCTTGGTCGCCTCATTGACTTCACCGGCGAGTTTATCAAGAGTTTTTCCTAAATCGCTGTTCTTGCCGTATCTTTTGTTAATCCTGTTAGCGGCAATGGCGATATTAATGGCGGCAAACTGGGCTTGCTGCATGATTTCGGTAATGTTTTCAATTACTACCTTAAAGTTTTCTTCCTGTAACTCATTGACTTTCAAATCGCCGGGCAAATCAACCTCCAGGCTAAAATTTCACAAGTTCGTGAATCTTGCTTTTTAATTCATCAAGATTGCTGGATTTAACGATATAGGCATCAGCCAACCAAGATGAAAAATCATCTTTATAGGTCGAGTATGCCGAATTGAGTATCACTGGAGTATCGGCATTTTTCTGGCGGAATTCATTTAAAACTTCCAATCCATCTTTACCTTCCATCTTAATATCCAGCACCATCAGATCAATTTTGTTATCCTGGGCAATACGAAGGGCTTTTTCGCCGTTCTCGGCTAAAAGCACCTGGAAACCCTCTTCAGTAAGTTCTTTTTCATAGAGTTTTCCCAGGGAAACTTCGTCGTCGACAACTAATATTTTTTGCATGTTTACTCCTTGCAGTATGGTAAATTGATTACTATCGATAAGGGTTGATTTTTTCCTCTTTGCACACCCAGTTTTCCGAAATGCTGATTGATAATCTCATTTGCAATAGCCAAATCCGTTTCCCGTTTCAACGGGCTGGTGTTGAAGATGTTTTCGAAGATCTTTTTAGCATCGATATTTCCTTCATGGTCTCCGCTATAGGTGAAACTTAACTCCACTTCATCGCGGTCGATTACGAGTTTGATATCGATATCGGAACCCGCTCCGCCATGCCTGGAAAACTGTCTACCGGCAACCAGCAGTACGTTGCGCAACTGTTTCTCGCTGCCGAATACTTTTATATTCTCCTGGAATTCGGCGAACCTGAATGTGGATTGGTTATTCTGAAATCCATCATTTAAAAGCTGGAAAACATCCATTGTAAGCTCCGAGAAATCGATTACGGATTTAGATTCCGGGGCCGCGCGAGTAATGCTGGTAAAGTTTTCAAGAACATTTTCAATCCTATCGACTTCTTTAATGATTATATCTAAAGAATCGGAAAATTGATGTTCATTGTTAATCTTTCTACGTATATTTCTGGCAAAACCGCCTACGACCGACAAGGGATTGCGTATTTCATGCGCAACCTGTGAAGCCATTTTGCCGATAGCGTTCAATTTTTCGCTTTCCACGAGCTTCTGCTGGCTTACCCGGATAGTATTATTAGCCTTGGCCAGCTGGTCGATTTTTTCTCCCAGTTTTTCATAAAGCCTGGACCGTTCCAAAGCTACGCCGGCGTGGTTGGCAAAGATAGCCAGAATTTCGAGGTCGGCGGAGGTTATTTTTCTGCCGGTTATGAAGTTATCGGCAAGCAACAACCCGGTGATATTACCTTCGACGGTGAGTGGGGCAACCGCCAGGGATTCCACGCCGAGAATATCAAAAAGATAGTTATCGGCAGGATTTTCCGACTTGAAAAGGACACCCGGTTTGTGGGAATTGAGAATCTGGCGCAATGGAATGGGCATATTCCTTTTATGAAGCTTTATCCTGCGCACCAGTTCGTTTACTTTTACGTCATAGCTTGATGTAGCGTTATTGTAATTGTCGATAAGCTCATCAAGGGATTTCTGCTGTCCATCAATTTCAGACCATATAGCGGCGGCTTCGGCGCCATCGGAAGGCCCGATGGCTATTTCGCCTTTAAACGCGTCACCTTCTCCGCTTAGCATCAGGAATGCCCGGTTGAAACCGAGGGCATCGCCGGCAGTGGCTCCTATGAGAATGATCTTGAATGTTTCATCGAGACGATAGGAGTTGCTGAGTTTTCGCCCTAACTGGCTGATAACGGAGGTAATATTGTAGAAACGGTTCCGGTTATAGCCGGCCAGGCCGGGAGGTTCACCGGAAATCTGGCAGATATTGATTTCCGTTCCGGTTCCGTTGTCGATCGTGAACCGGTGGACTTGAAAAACCCGTTCGTCATTACCAGCATTTGAGCGGAGAACAATCCCGTCTTTTAAATTGTCATGGGATTGAGCCTGGATTTCGCCGAATACCCACTGGAATCCCCGTGTAATATCTTCGAATCCAAGGATCCTCTTGGAGAATTCGGCGAATTCATCGTTATAATGAAACAGCTGGCCTTCGCTATAAACGAAAAAGGGGTTTCGGGAATTGTAGTAGCCGATTTTCCAGATGATGTCGAGATCGGAATTGAGTTCGTTTTTAACAGATTCCATTTGTTATTTTGAGATTCTCTCAAGCCGGTACGAGAAGTCGCTGAGTTTGGTAATACTCTCCTCAATCTCATCGAGGCTCCTTTTCAAGCGCTGATCCGCTTCTTTAAGCGAAAGCTGAAGGAAGCGGGTATTTCCGGCCATGGAGGCTATGGGTTGTGAGATTCCCTGTACAACCTCGCTAAGGACCTGGGAAATACTATCCGGAAATGACGGCCCGGCATCATCCTTATCCCGGTTCAACTCCTCGATGCGGGAATTGCTCCTGCTCAACTCGGTGCGGAAATGCAACCGCTCCATGAGCGCAGAAATCTGCCCGGCGATAATGGTCATCATTTCAAGGTCCGTTTGGTCGTAAGCGCCCGCGCGCTCATTACTGACATTAATCACCCCGATTAATTGATTGTCCATAAGAATCGGTACGGAAATGAATGATCTTATATGGTCATCCACCGATTCACGATACCTCTTGATATTGGGCATCATAATTGGACGTCTGTACTTTGCCACCCATGCCGAGAATCCCTTACCCAGTTCGAATTCAACGAAAGAGATCAAATCGCCTTTATTTCCTGTTTTGGCGATAGTTTCGAGTTTCTGTTTTTCCTTGTCGAGGATTGAGATAGAAGCCGAGGTATAATCGACGGCATCGTTAATTTCAACTAAAATTTCCTCGAAGGTATCCTTTCCCTTAAGTTCTTTTTGGATTAAACAACTGATTCCATAAAGAGCTTTGAACTGCCTAACTACACGGTCTGCCTTATACAAATCGTGTTCCTGTGGCATACTTTATCCATCCTTGGCTGTATGTTATTTAATCCTCATGGCATGTTAGTTACTGCCCTGATGCTAACAAACCACCTCCTGATAATGTCCTGAGTTGATCGATAATAATCGCGGATGCTTTTTGAGCGGCGCGTTTGATAGTATCTTCGCGCTCCAAAGCATTATAAAGAATATCCGCGCGTTCGGGGTCGAATTCCAGATACTGAGCATGCTGGGAACAATCAACCGTAAAGTCAAAAGAAGCATCAAGTTCGGCATCGCCCGTACGGGCATCGATTACCCGGTAATCCACGTACACTTTCAAGCGCTTTTTAAACCTGCTGACGATGTACGGTATGGAAATGTCTCGTTTAACATCCATTTTTATTTTGGATACATTATATTCAATTAAATAGCGGTAATTATCCCGGAGAACCGAGTTATATATATAATCGTTTATGTATTCTTTATCCGGTTTTAAAAACAATCCGCCATTATCCCGCGCCGACAAGATATCACCCGGGATCAGCCAGGCTATTTCTTTTTCGCCCTTCACCCGCTGTTCAATAATCTTATCGCAGGCGTTTATGATTTCACTGGCATAGCCGTCGCCAATGAAATACGCGCAAACAACATTTGATTCGGCCCGGGCCGTTAATGCTGATAGAAAGAATAGAAGGCCTATTAACAATACTAACGGAATTTTAATATGATTAAATTTCATCTTTGTCCCTGTTGCGGATAACATATTTCGCAATCATCTTTTGTACTGTATCGTCAAATCCTCGAATTTCACTATCATAAATTTCTCTGTCACCTTCGGAAATTAACTCCAGGAATTCTACAGGGTGGATAAATTCAAAGCCGGTGATGTACTCGGAGTGTTCCACTTTCTCGACTCTCTTGACTTTACCGAGTATCCGCTCTATCTTTTCCATCCCGTTCAACTCGAATGTCAGCACGACGTATGAATCAACCGGGAGTTCAGCATCTACCGCCCCGAGGACGCCGCTTCCGGAGATATTCAAGAGGACTCCGCGGACTTTTATATGATCAACCGGAGGACGGTCTTTCCCCGCGGGGAGGTTAATCCGGTAAAGTTCGAAAGGCGCGGCGATATCGAGCCTTACTGATTGTCTTTTTTTACTGCCCCGTTTGCTGGTTTGGACGCCGGTTTTCGGCGCTGATTTAGTTTGCTGTGCCATTATTACTCCACATCTTAACTGACGGCTGATTCCGATCTCATCTCTTCCCTTGACAACAACTTTGCCTGTTCGTAGGCTTTTTCGACGATAGATTTCACCCTGCCCATTTCCACTGAACTGTTGGATTTGTTGGCGGTAAAACTTCTTCCCTGATTTATCACGGTATTGAAGTATTTACGGGCTTCATCATCATCGCCTATACGGCGCTCCAATTCGCCGATGAGGTAATAAGCCTGTATCGCCTGAAAACCTTCTTTGATTTCCCTGCCGGTTTCCATGGCTTTTTTATAATTTTCGGCCGCGAAAGACAGGGCTTCCTTTTCATTGGTTGGCGTTTCGGCAAATATTTTCTGCACGGAGAAAAGGAACTCGTAAAAATTCTCATATTCTCCAAATTTCGGCATTTGAGCTTTGGCTTCGGGCATCTCGACATTCACGAGGTTGCCATTGAGCGCTTTAATCTGGTCTATTTTCCCTTTTACCACGTCGGAGGCTCCGAGGATTTCATTTAATACATTGAAATATCCTCTCATTATATCGTTGGCATCGTCTCCCCGGGCTTTAGGGAACAGAGAGCTTGTATTATCTTTGTAAAAATGGGCCAGGGTTTTAACCGACTTATCGAGGTTACCGAGAATAACGGTCATATTCTCGAGCTTTTCATCGAGGCTTGATAAAATGGAAGTTCGGGCATGCACACCGGCTGAACCGGTCGTTTTCATATCCCGGAACAACCATCCGATACGCAGGTAAAATCTACCCATAGTCAACGGGCTGGGATGAGAACTTAATTTCTCCTGGTATATCCCTAACAGGAACTTGCAAATAGCGGTTTCATTGGGAAACTGTTTTGGCTCGATGGCTTTGCCTATTACTTTGAAAGGGCTATTCTCTTCATTCAGCTTCGCCTTATGAGTCTCGCGAAGGGGTTTAAGCTTGTAGTTTTTGAAGTGGGCATCCTTTTCCCACTCCTTGAATTTCTCGGTAAATTCCACCGAATAATAACAGTTTTCACAAGTGGCAATAAAAAAGAGGAGTGGGTTTGTATTACCCATTTCATCAGAGGACCACTTGATGCCAACCGGCATGAAATCGGTATCATTACCTTCAACAGTATAAGCGCCTTTGGCTAAATTTTCGTATTTGTTTTTCCGTCCGCAAACCGGGCAGGCAGTTGTAGTCGTATAAAGTGGTGATCCAGCTTTCATAGTTTAATTCCCGTTTTAAGTTACCGTCCTACGATTGCTATCGGCAATAACGCATTTTTTCTCAAGTATCTTAATTGCATTAATTTAAACCTTCAAGTGCCCCCTGTTTGCTAACCGGCCTTGACCGCGGCCATCAACTGCTCTTCGGCTTTTGACATCGGTTTAATCTTATCGCTTTTCTTCCGGGTCTGTTTACGTCTGGCAGTAGATTTTTTCAGGCTCTTATCACTGTTTCTATCCTCAGAGCCAACCTTCTGTTTGGTTTTTTGTCTCGAGACGGCGGTTGGTTCTTCCGAATTCCCGGCGTCCGAGCCAGATTTATTCTCCAGCGCTTTTTTCGCATTACGATTTATCTCGGCGGCATTATTATTATCGCGGACGGCTGCCGCCTTTTCGCTCCTTGGATATCCAACAGTCAACACTTTTTTGGGTTCTTTCTCCTGTGCTGGCGGGGTCTGCTGTTTAAGTTTTTCGGGAGGCCTGTAAGCATTGGCGGCGGCATACTTTTCAATGGCGGGACGATTAACCGCGGGGTTATCGTTTGGGCTTGACGAGAAAGGATTCATTTTCTTCATCAAAGCTGTCATCATACCGGAAGAGGATTTTTCCTCCTCGTTCAAAATGCCAAAAATCCTGTTTTGACGGTGCAGTACAATCATAACCAACGCGACCAGCATCAGGGTGATAACGCCGTTAACGATTAAAACAGCGGTGAATAGGTTTTCGAGAATCTGAAACATCTTATCTCTCCTTTAACTGCTCTAAGTTCATGCTAATAAATCTATATGTTTAATATCTTCGTTTTCGTTCTTATTGTCCGGTGTTTGTTGTTCGTCTTTCTTCAATTCTTCTTCTTTTGAATTTTTCTTGCCTTTTTTTTGTTCTTGTTCGTTTCCCTTCTGCTCTTTTCGAATTATTACCTCGTCCTTTTTATCGGTATCCGGAACTTTCTTTTTTTTGTCCTCGACTTTGACCTGGAAATCAGTAGCTCCCTGTTTCTGCGCTACTTCGGGTCGCGCCTTTTCGAGCTTGGCGATTTTTTCGGTCGCCTGAGTTTTGGCTAATACATTTTGAAGGTCTACTGGCTGTGCCATAATAAAACCCGGTTACATCATGCGGTGAACTTATCCTTGATCAGTCCCCGCAACCTGTAAACAGCCTTAGTGTGTATCTGCGATACCCGGGATTCGGATATCTGCATCACTTCACCGATTTCCTTTAAAGTCAATTCTTCGTAATAATAAAGAGCGACAACCAGTTTCTCCTGTTCGGAAAGAAAGCTAATTGCGTCGTTAAGATATTCTTTAAGCTCCTTTTTCTCGATTTCATCGAGTGTCCCGTCCTGGTTTATGGTTTCGACGGTTTCGATGCGGGGAACCTGCCGATTGTCATCCTCCCTGCATATCAATTCATCGAGGGAAAGGATGGACGTAGAGGCAACCTCTTTAATGGTAGTGTGAAGGTCGCTGGTGGACATGTCCAATTCATTGGCTAATTCCACGATATTCGGATTCCTTCCGAGTTTGCCGACCAATCTGGTGGTTGCCCTTTCGAGGTTCCTCGATTTGGCGCGAGTTGAACGGGGAACCCAATCAAGGGCCCGTAACTCATCCAGGATAGCCCCGCGAATACGGGGAACCGCGAAAGTTTCGAATTTCACACCTCTTTCGGGGTCGAAGTTTTTAGCCGCTTCGATCAGCCCGATAACGCCGGTAGAGATAAGGTCATCGAGTTCCACGTATTTGGGGAAACCCATGGCCATTCTTCCGGCTACGTTTTTAACCAAGCCCAGATACTCCGAAAGCAATTGCTGTCTTAATACCGGATCATCGGTTCTTTTGTACTCAACCCAGGCTTTTTCCCGGTTCATATCTGCCCTCCTAAATCAAGCAAGGTTCTAAGAGAACGCTTGCCAGATGAAGTACTGCTGTTACAACTACTTATTGCCATTTGAAAACCTTGCTAATGTTTTCGGAAGACGGCGTTTGTCCGCCGTTCCGCCTGTCGATTATTCCCATCAGCCGTTTCCTCAATTCCGAGAGATTGACCTTGTTATCCCTTCCGAGCATCGAGGAAAATTCCACTTTTCCAGGCGACCTCATGAAGAGTTTGTCAAATCTCAGAAAACCCAAAGCCCTCTTCTCTTCTTTTAAAAATTTGCCGGTGAGCAAACCTATCTTTGTATTGAAATCCTCGAACTCCTCCGGGGAATTGATCATGTTCAACATGAAATGAGTTTCCGGTTGAGGAGTTATGGACTTGCATAGTTTGCAGATGGCATAGCCATCGCTTACCGACTGCGGGTCCGTAGTAACAACGATCAAAGCGAGGTTCGTAACCATAAGGCTTTCGTAGAGCCCAAGGTCCAACCCCGATGAAGAGTCAATTAAAACAATATCGTTGTACCTCTTCAGGAACCCGACCATTTCACTAATCCTATTGAAATTCCTGTCTGCTCCGATATCATTAAGAGTCCGGTTCACTCTCGAAGGAACGAAACGAATCCCGTTGACCGGAAAAACGAATTCCGACGGTGGATTGGCTCCATTCAAAAAGTATTCCAGGCTTCTTCTCCTGTCCGGATAAACCCCGTAAATGGAGCTTAGGCCGGAGGAGCCGAGAGCCGCGTCGATAACGGCGACGCGGTATTGCGTCTTCAGGATTTCCACCAGGGTTCTGACAATGGTGGTCTTCCCGGCTCCGCCTTTTCCGGAACAGACAGTAATGACGGCACTGCCCCTTATTCTACCGCCGAGGTTATTCATCGCTATCCTCCACCACGATATTCTCAAATACGCGGGTGCATAATGGTTTTGCTTTTAGTGGTTCGTATCCATCGTTGATCTCTCTTCCTTTTCCGCCAATCAAGGGGGTCAGCCCGGACTTGATAATAGCGGTAACGGCCATGCCCGGGGACGCGTCATTTTCGAGATTGGACAGGGCAAGGTGGCTGAAATTGAAATATTCCGTCGATGCCAGAATCTTCTTAACCGAGCTGTAATGCTGGGAAGCATTCAAAACCAAAACCTTGTTGAGATCAAGACCGGCTATCTCCCGGAGGAACTCCTGTTCTGTTTCATCGCCCGTATCCAGGGCGGGAAGGTCGATTAACAGGGCCTCTCCTGATTTGTTCTTTTCGATTCTCTGGACGACTTCGGTTAATTTTGAGGTTGCGAAGAAATTAATCTTGAGTATTTTCGCGAACCTGCGCATTTGATGCTGACCGGAAACATTGAAACCGTCCAGAGAAATGATGCTAACGGGAATTTTGTAATCCTTCAGGCAACTCAAGGCAATTTTAGCAATCAGGGTGCTCCTGCCGCATCCGGCATTGCCGGTAAATGCCATGGGGCGTTTCTTTAAAAGATTTTCAATATTTCCTATGGACGGGCAATTTTCCGCGAGATGTTTTGCCCATCTTTTTTGTAAAGGTGAGTCGCCATCGCCGGTCAATCTTCCGGAAAGCGTATCTTTTACCATCTCGTCGATAAATTCCGGATCGATATTGAGGGCCGCGATCTGCCGGTAAAGTTCATCTACTTCGGCCGGTATCAGCTTGAGATACTTTTCGGCGGAAAGCCTTGACAGCCCATCGCTGAACATTTCGTTAACCTGCTGTAAATCTCCATCGTTTTTTTCACCGTCATCAGTGTTGATGTTATCGGTAACGCTGCCGAGGTCACCGATAAAAGGGGCCGAAAGGGTATCTTCGACCGAACCGGGAGACGGAGGCGGAGTTACGGCGGGGCCATGCTGTTCGAATTTTTCCGGTTCAAATTCGAAGCGGCTTTGGCCGATGGTGACCGGCGGCGGTGTGTCGAAAAATTCGGAAGCCGGTTCCGGGTAGTCAACCGCCGCGGTAACTTCCACGCCCTTACGGCTGTCGGATGGACCTGTTGGGGCGAGAGTACGGGTGTTTAAAATAACCGCGTCATCGCCCATTTCCTTTTTGATTCTGCTTAGCGCTTCAGGAACGCTGCCTGCAATGAACTTTTTAACTCTCATTGTTGATACCTATCACTCCTACTGAAAATACTTCTACATCAGTGGTTATTTCGTTATATGATATTACTATTGCCTGTGGTAAAACCGATTCGATCAAACGCCGGAAGGGCAGTCTGATATTCGGTGAACAAAGGATAATCGGATTCTGATTATTGGCGATCATGGAATCGATGACTGCCTTGGTTTTCTCGATTATCTTTTGGGTAACTTCCGATGGGAGGGCTACAAGGATTCCATGACGAGTGCTCTTCGTGTTATCAGCTATCATCTGCTCAAGGCGGGGTTCACATGTAGAGACATGGAGCTTATTCTCCTCATCTTTGTAGAGATGACATATCGCCCTGGCCAGCGCGTGGCGTACGTATTCGGTAAGGATTTCCGGATCCTTGGTAGACTGGCTGTAATCGGCAAGGGTTTCCATGATGGTCAGCAGGTCCTTAATGGGAACTCTTTCCTTAAGCAGATTCTGGAGGACTTTTTGAACCGCGCCGATACTTAGCGCTTCTGGAAGGACTTCATCAACAACCGCCGGGTAATCTTCCCGCAAGGTATCAATAAGCTTCTGGCAATCCTGCCTGCTGAGTATCTCGGCGGCGTTGTTTTTAACCACCTCGGTAAGATGGGTGGCTATAACCGCGGGATGTTCGACTATGGTATATCCCAGAACCTCGGCAGTTTCCTTGTTCTCGGGCGCAATCCATATAGCTTTTAATCCGAACGCGGGTTCGATGGTATCCACGCCGTTCATTTTCTGTTCGGGTTCGCCCTGGGCGATAGCGAGTACATGCCCGGAAGCGAGTTCAAATTTGGATATGGGAACACCCTTGATTTTAATCTGGTACTCGTTGGGTTTGAGTTGGATATTATCCCGTATACGAATCGGCGGCACAATCAAGCCTAAATCCGAAGCCAGCTGGCGGCGAATCAATGATATTCTTTCGAGGATATCGCCGCCCTGGGCGCTGTCTACCAACGGAATCAAACCATAACCGATTTCGACTTCCAGCACATCAATTTTCAAATACTCTTCCGGTTGTGCCGGCGGAGGTCCGGTTTGTTCGGGGATTTCCTTCTTTTTCGGTTTTTGTTCAGCTTTGACCGATTTTGAAACAACATAAGAGACCAAACCTGCCAGAGCCCCCAGTATCATAAATGGAAGCGTGGGCAGACCGGGAACTATAGCGAACATGAAAAGCACCGCGGCGGCAATCATGATAGCCCTCGGAAAACCGGTAATCTGCTGGGTAATATCCTGGCCGAGGTTTGTTTCGGAGGCGGCCCTGGTGACGATTAAACCCGATGAAGTCGAGATGATCAATGCCGGTATCTGGCTGACCAGGCCATCGCCAACGGTCAGCAGAGTGTAGGTCTGCAGGGCTTCGTTGATGCCCATTCCCAGTTGAACCATTCCAATAACCAGGCCGCCGATGATATTTATAACCGTAATGAGAATTCCCGCGATAGCATCTCCTCGAACGAACTTACTGGCACCGTCCATAGCGCCGTAAAAATCGGCTTCTCTTGAAATATCCGAACGGCGTTGACGAGCTTCCTCATCGGATATCAAACCGGCGTTCAGGTCAGCATCAATCGCCATCTGTTTACCGGGCATGGCATCCAACGTAAAACGGGCGGCAACTTCGGCGATACGGGTCGCGCCCTTGGTAATGACCACAAACTGGATAATAACCAGGATGAGGAATATGATGAAACCGACTATGTAATTACCTTTGACAACGAAATTACCGAACGCGGATATTACATCGCCGGCAAACGCTTCGCCAAGAATCAAGCGGGTACTGGCGACATTAAGCGAAAGTCTCAATAATGTAATAATCAATAGCATTCCCGGAAAGACCGACAACTCCAGGGGTTTGGAGATATACATGGTCACCAGCAGGATAATCAGCGAGAAAGCGATGTTGAAGGTTAGCATTAAATCCAATACGATGGGCGGCAAAGGTATGATTAACACAACCAGGATAGCCACTACCGCGATTGCCAGGGCAACATCGGAGTTCATCGCTATTCTATGGAAAATGCTTTGTTTATTCCCGTCTGCCATTATTTAACCTTCTTTTTCAACCGGTATACATAAGCGAGTACTTCAGCGACCGCTTTGTAGAGATTTTCCGGTATTTCCATTCCCACTTCCGCGTATTTAAAAAGCGCCTGGGCGAGAGGTTTATTCTCGACTACGGGCACTTTGAATTTCTTGGCGACTTCCTTAATTTTTTCAGCAATCAAGCGCTGACCTTTAGCTACCACTACCGGCGCGTTCATTTTCTCTGTATCATATTTCAAGGCGACGGCGATATGGGTCGGGTTGGTTACCACAACGTCGGCAGTCTGAACATCATTGAGCATTCTCTTTTTAGACTGCTCCCGCTGGATGCGCTTGATCTTGGATTTAACCTGGGGATCGCCTTCATACTGCTTGTTCTCGTCTTTCACTTCCTGCTTGGTCATCCTCAGGCTTTTCTTGTAATTGTATTTCTGGTAAGCGTAGTCGAGGATAGCCAGTATAAGCAGTAAGGCGACACACCTGATGGCGAGTTTAAAAGCAACGGTACCGCCGTAAGTAAGCACCTGGCCGAGGGATTGGTCCATCAGGGGGATGTAATTATCCATTTCGGCATCGAGGGTAACATAAGCAACGATGCCGATAAGGACTATCTTGATAGAATCCCTGAACAGATCGAAAAGCTTCTTCGCGTTTACCAGGTTTTTGGCTCCCTTGGCGATATTCAATTTATCAAACTTCGGTTCTACAGCCTTAGACGAAAAGAGAGGCCCGACCTGCAAAAAGGAAATACCGAAGGCAACAATCGAAACCAGCAGGAAGAAGGGAGCAACAATTTTAGCGTATTCGAAGCCCCAGGTCTGAAAAGTATAATAGACGCTTTCGGATGAAATATCTATTTGCCCCAGGTTTTGAAAATGCCCTGTAAACATCGAATGGACTTTGTTATAAAACATCGATGAAAACACAAATATCGTAACCACGCCCGCGGCAATAATGGCGACAGAGGATAGCTCCTGAGATTTGGCTACCTGGCCTTCCTGCCGCGCGTCGGAAATACGTCGCGGTGTTGGCTCTTCTGTTTTATCCTGTGAGGAACTCTCTTCTGCCATGGTTATCTCGCGTTCAATATTATCAGGTTCGTTAAATCCGCTTCCATCTGAGTCATGAATTTGGAGAACAAACTGCCGAAATACGGCAGTCCGGCCGCAATAATCATCAACCCGGCGGCGATCTTAACTGGAAATCCAACGATAAAAACATTCATCTGGGGCACGGTCCTGGCAATGATGCCGAGGGCAAGACTCACCAGGAAGAGGGTAATCATTGCCGGCGCGGCAATTTTCATACCGATGACGAATATGTTCATACTCATCCTGGCAATAAGAGAACCGGAAGCCTGCACGAAAGACATCTGCCCCGGGGCAATAAGCTGGAAGCTTTGGACGACCGCCGAGATGAGGAAATGATGCCCGTTTATCGCCAGGTAAATCAGCATGGCCATGAAGTATTTGAATTCAGCGATAATGGAAACCTGGGTTTGGGTCGCGGGATCGATTACGTTAACAATGGCGAAACCCATCTGGAATCCAATAACATGCCCGGCAACATGCATAGCCATAAATATGAAGTTGGCTACGAAACCGAGCATAGCGCCGAATGAAACTTCCTGTGCGACTATAAGCAGGATTTCTATGATATCTCCTTTTACGGCTTTTTCGGGAGTAGGAATCAGCGGAAGGGCAATAATAGTTACCGAGAGAGCGATTATCATTTTAACTTTGACGGGAACGCTTTTATTGCCGAAAAACGGCGAGATAAAAAACATGCCCGATATGCGTGCCAAAACGAGTAAGAAGACCTCGAATCTCTCAATAACTACTTGCAATAAATCCATTCTGCTTGTCTACTTCCTTTCAGGACACAATTTCCCTAAATCGAAAAAACATTAGAGCAAGCGGGATTCCCAATTTCAGCGGGAGAATAATATTTTTTAAGTTATTGTTTATTAAGGTTTTACGAAGGTGGATGCCGGAACGTTGCCGGTAGAGTGATTGGGTAGTGGGAAGGAATTTCCGGTTGAGCGGAGCATATTACCCCCCTACCCCAGAGTTGAGATTCCGGTAATAAGCCGGGTGGTGAAATCAAGCAAAAGGTTGAACATCCATGGCAGGAAAATAAGAAGAGCCAGGGCAACCGACACGATTTTGGGAATAAATGTCAGGGTCATCTCGTGTATCTGGGTTACTGCCTGAAGGATACTCACGGTCAAACCGACGATCAACCCGAAAGCGAGCATCGGCGACGATACCAGCAACGCCAGCAGGATGGCTTCTCTACCTAATGAAAGAACGTAGCTAAATTCCATAATTATCACCCAAATGAAGCAACTAACGATTTAATAACCAAATACCATCCGTCAACAAGGACGAACAGCAAAATCTTGAATGGGAGCGATACCATAATCGGCGGCAACATAAGCATACCCATCGACATCAAGACCGATGCAACTACCATATCGATAACCAGGAAGGGTATAAACAGCGTAAAGCCTATCTGAAATGCCGTCCGCAATTCGCTGGTAATGAATCCGGGAATCAGCACGTATGTTGGAATATCCTCCTGTGTTTGCGGTTGTTCAAGGCCCGAAAGCCCGACGAACAGTTCCAGGTCTTTTTCATTAACCTGGTAAAGCATAAATTCTCTTATAGGCTTGATACCAACATCATAAGCTTCCTTCTGATTTAACTCTCCATCGAGGTATGGTTGTATTGCGTTTGTATGCACCTCATTTATCACAGGAGACATCAGGAAAAAGGTTAAAATCAGGGCTAATCCCATTAAAAGTTGATTTGGCGGCATCTGATGAGTACCCATAGCCTGCCGGAGAAATGCGAATACCACCACGATCCTGATAAAGGATGTAACCATTATCATTATCGAGGGAGCCAGCGCCAGGACGGTAAGTACAACCAGGATCTGCATAGTAGCGCTAAGATCATCTGGGTTTTCGGCATCTCCGACCTGAACAGAAATTTTCGGTAGTGATTGGGAGAAAGCGCTGTCGGCTATGATAAAAACCGCTCCGATAAGGACTATCAGGACCAGGTATTTCTTATACTTCAACATTGCCGGCCTTTCCTAACAAATTTCTTTCCACGTTCAGTCTCAATTTATCCAGAATATCCTTGAATTTTCCATTTGGAGCTTTAGACATGGCCGTCGAATTGGAAACATTCTTAAAATCTTCGGGATTGAGTTCGCATATAAAATTCATAGAAGTGTCGGACGAAGCTACCAACAGGTATTTACTACCGGCCCGGACAACATGGAGCCCTTTTTTAGGGCCCATAAAGGAGTTATCGATTATTTCGATATTGCTGTTGGAATTAGCTCTCCCCCACCGGGCGTTGGAAAGGCGTTTCAGTCCCCATATTGAGAAATAGATAACAAGGCAAATAATTGCCAGGGACAATAACAGTCTGATAATAAGGCCAAAACTCGAGGTTTCGAGTTTTGCCGGATTCTGTTTCTGAGAATCGATATTTTTTTCGCTTTTAAAAATTCCGCCGGTGGAATCCTGCGCCTGAACGAGCCCCACGCTCAAAACACATGCGATCAGAGCGATTACTACTATAAACTTCAACTTCAAACTCCCTTAAATACTATTTAATCCTATCCTGCGGCGAGACCAGTTCAGTTATCCTGATACCAAAATTCTCATCGACCACAACAACCTCGCCTTTGGCGATTTGCCGGTTATTAACAAGCAAATCAACAGGTTCACCGGCGAGTTTGTTTAGCTCCACAACCGAACCGGCTCCGAGATTAAGGATGTCCTCGATAAGCATCTGGGTTCTGCCGAGTTCAATTGAAACCGGCAAGGGCACATCCAGAAGCAAGTCTATGTTCTGGGTGTTCGCGGTCGTTTCCCCGGATCCCAGGTTAGGGAATTCGGCTGGTTTAACCATATTCGGCATCTGGACTTCATCGTTCTGGTCTTCCAATCCGGCATCGTCACTGTCATTATCGAGCGCCGCCTGCATCTGTGCCGCTATTTCATCCTCTTCGCTTCCACCTGCGGTTTCAGCATCTTCGGATGCTTGTTCCTGGTCCGAAGAATCATCTAAAGAATCGCCCATTTGCTGTTCAACCAGTTTTTCGAGCTCCTCTTGAGAGACGTGCTCTTTCGGATTCTCCTGAGCATCGCCAGAGGTATTTTCTAAGTTTTCTTCTGTCATACCGACTCCTGAATTTCATCCGCTCCAAATTTATCGTCAGTCAACTCTTTCATTCCGATAGAAATCGGTTCAATAACCGACGTCAACTGCACCGCCCGCCTTTTACCCAGGTATCCCACGCGTCCCCTAAATTTGGGCTGATCTTCAACAACGACCGTAAATTCATCGTCCTTCGAATTATCCAAACAGATGACATCGCCCACACGGACTTTAAGGATTTCCTCCATGGTGATCATGGTGCCCTGCAATTGGACAGAAAGGTTAGCTCCCATGGTTTTTACTCTCTGTATGTTTTCTTTTGTTTCAAGCTCTTTATTACGTCTCCTTGAAGTATCTATCCAGTGCTGGCCGGATAGCTTTTGAACTATTGACTCCAGGGTTATATAGGGATAGCAAATTGTCATCACCCCATAGGTTTCACCCATTTTAACCTGGAGTGAAACAGTAATCACGGTTTCCCCCGGAGGTACTATCTGGATGAATTGAGGATTGGTTTCGTAGTTGGTGATATTCATATTAATCGGAACGATGTTCTCCCATGCCTTTTCCAGGGCGGTCATGGTCTTGTTAAGAACCTTGTTCATAATCGAGCGTTCGATATTGGTCAATTCACGCTCGGTTTCCAAGGTGGCTCCTTTCCCGCCGAAAATCCTGTCGACAATGAAAAAGGCGACCGAAGAATTGATGTTAATTACTCCGGGGCCTTCGAGGGGATCCATCTGAAAAATATATGAACAGCTTGGGGCGGAGAGTGACATTATATATTCCGAATACGTAATCTGGTCAACAGCGACTAAATCCACATCCACCATAGTACGGGTGTAAGCCGAAAATGATGAGCCAAGATGGTTGGCGAAGTTATCATGAAGGCTTTCAACAGTACGTATCTGGTCTTTATTGACCCGGTTTGGATGTTTAAAGTCGTATGAAACAACATTACGCTGTTGTTCCTGAGGTTCGGTAAAAACCTCTTCCTCAATTTCTCCTCCGGCCGCGGAGGCAATCAACGCATCAATTTCGTCCTGTGCAAGTATCTTAACCATATTCCCTTACCACACCTATTGGAGTACATAATCAATGAAATAGACGTTACGAACCACAATCGGTTTAAGCAGTTTATTCAGCTCCTGTAGAATGAGCTTGCGCAAGTAAGTCCGTTCATTCGGAGATGAAAGCTGTTCAACCGTTTCCGCGGAAAGAATCCCAATGAGGGCGTCCCTGACCACAATCGACCTTGATTCGACATGGTGCTTGGCTTCCTCGTCAGCGACCTCGATTCCGATAGAAGCCGACAGGTACCGTGTGCCCTGAGAACCCGCTGGGTTGATTACCAGGTCCGGAACAGTAATTATTACGCCGGGTTTGGAAAGATCCTCAACCGGTTTGTTTTCCGGTTTAGCCCATTCCGGAACTCTCGGTTTTAAAACATGATTGACCACAATAAAAGCGAGAGCTATCGAGAGTAGTTCCAACATGATCAAACTGCTGGTTACTTTGCCGCCCTTAGCGGGCGCCGGCGCTTGTTGAGCCTCCTGTTCCGCGGCCTGCTCTTGTGTTTGTTCTTTTTCTTTTACTTCCGGCATCTTCGTATTCCCTGTGTTAATACTATTGCTCTATTATTCTAACTCGGATAAATCGGCGGTTTCCGTATTATATTTTTTCGATGTTTCTTTAATTCTTATTACCTGGCTATCGCCGCGAAACTCCTTAACGCTCTTGATAACCTCATCGACGGATTCCTTGACCATTATCTTCTTGCCTGTGGTTAAGCAGATTATAGTTTCCGGTTTTTCCTCGATGAATTCAATGAGGTCCGAATTTATTACGAAAGTTCCGCCATTTATCCGAGTTACTTTAATCACTTCAACTTACCTTATCCAATTAATTAACGTTTCAACTGCACTAACTCCGCGAGCATCTGGTCAGAAGTGGAAATAATCCTGGCATTGGACTGGAATCCCCTCTGGGATACAATCATAGTAGTAAATTCCTGGGCCAGGTCCACGTTGGACATCTCCAGCGCGCCTGAGGTTATGGTTCCGGAAATAGTTTCCCCGGCAATTCCCGGTACCGCGATTCCCGAGTTTGCTGATTCGATATACAGGCTGTTGCCCTGCTTTAACAATCCCATGGGATTGTTGAAGTCGGAAATGTATACCTGAGCCAGGGTACGGGAAACGCCATTGCTGAATACGCCCGTAATGGTGCCGTCTTCCGATATGGAAATGTCGTTTAGCACACCGGAGGCGTAGCCATCCTGGCTTATAGCCGAGGCGGTAAAATCGGAGGCGAATCCGGTTAAACCATCGAATTTATTGGCGGTTCCGGCGTTGAAATCGATTTCCATGGAATCCGCCCCGTTATTAGGATCGAACCGGAAACTCTGGGCTCCGCTATCGAAGGTAAAAGATGAAAGGGAACCGTCCTCATTAAAGACTACCTGTCCGGTATTAGTACCGGTAATAACCTCGTTGCCGCTCAACGATGCTTCCCAATACCATGTGTTATCCTCGATAGATTTGGTAAATGTAAGAGTAACCGTATGCTTCGCGCCCTGGGTGTCATAAACAGTAATGGAAGCGGCATGCTGGGTTTCCTCTGTATCTATCTCGAGCGTGCCTGATTGCAGACCGCTGGAACCGCACACGGTGGTGATACCGCCGCCGCCGATATCTTCAATCCCGGTAACGATACCGGTATCAGAATCGGTGATAAGGGTCAACCCGATGGGAGATTCAGCGGTTCTGCCGGTGGGCGTGAATGTGTCGGTAGCCGACAAGGTCGAAGCGGTACCATTATTTACACTAAATGTAGCCGCGCCGCCGTTATTGAACACCTGCGCGGTAATATTACCGGCGCCGTTGTCTTCCACATCGATATTATATGTTGAACCAGCCCCGGCATAGTCGCGTTCAAGCTGGACCTGTCCGCTTACAATACTGGCGGTAACGCCCGGTAACTTGGCATTGATAGCCGAAATTAATTCGTTTATGGTACTGCTGGTAGTGAGTTCGGAGAATGTTACCCAGGTTCCGCCGTCCATTCTCATCCTGAAATCGGCGGTGGAGGTTACGCCAAGAGCGGTGAGAGTTTCCTGGCCGGTCAGATTAATGGTGCCGTTGACCGAAGGTATATTTCCGCTTGCGGGATCGCCATAGTCATCATAGGTAACGGTTGGCGATGTTACCGACGCGATATATCCATCGTTAGCGCCGCTATAATCCCCTGGGGTATCGGTACGGTAGATACGGTAACCAGATGCTCCCGGTACAGCCGCCCAGTCCACCTGGACATAGTCGTTGGTGGCAAGAACATTCACCGCCGCGGATTCCACACCAAGGGTTTCGCCGAGATCATTATAAGCGGTAACGTAGTAATACCAGGTACCGGCACCTAAGGTCCACAAGCTACCGGCGCCCTGGGGAGTTCCAGTGGGAGCGGCGGCGTTTGCCAGTTGATTATCATGAGTACCGGATGCTTGAGAATTAGTAGCGTTAGTACCGGTAATGGTGATCAAGTGGGTACCGCCCACGCCGTCTACCGCGGTTCCGCTGACGCTGGTGATTCCGGTTGTGCCAGCGGATGAGAGGCTCGCTTCGGCATCGGTGGCGTCGGAATCGAGATTATTGGCAAACTGGATCTCTGTGGTCTCATTAGCCGGGTCCTGCTGACCGAAGGGAACGGTAATATCATCGATAGGCGTTCCGGCTTCGATATCTCCATCGAGGTTAGCCATCTTACCCTGCAGAATGTAACCGGTGGAATTATGAATCATCCGCGCGTCGCCATCGAAGCCGAAGGAACCGGCGCGGGTATAGTAGGTAGCGCTGCCATCGGAAACCATAAAGAATCCAGAGCCCTGGATAGCAAGGTCGGTAGTAATACCGGTGGATTCCAACCCTCCCTGTTGAAACTGGTTATCAATAGAAGCTACTGACATCCCCAGTCCTAACTGGAGAGGGTTGGTTCCTCCGGATGAAGAGGTTGGCCGTCCTGCACCCCGCAGTGTCTGAACCAACGCCTCTTGAAAGGTTACTCTTCCGAGTTTATAACCGATTGTATTTACATTAGCGATGTTATCGCCGACAATGTTCATCTTTACCTGATGATTTTTCAAGCCGGATACACCGGCAAAAAGTGATGCCATCATAACTTAAGTTCCTCCTCTGGTTAGTCCAGAGAGCCTCCTCAACGAGGTCCAGCTCTCATGCAATTACTGTGCTGTCGATATTAGTGAATATCGACTCCTTCATCTGTTTGGTCTGCATCGCGGTCAGTATAGTATTATTCTTAACCGAGACCACGAACGCGAGGTCGTTCAATAAAACCAGTGAATCACGGGAGCCCTTGGATTGGGCCCTGTCTACAGCGTCTCTCAACTTGGCGATATCCGAATCGGTAAGCGAGATTCCCCTTCTCTCGAGCCTCTTGGCGGCGTGTCCGGAAAGCTTTAACTTTTTGCCGTCAAATGCTTTCTGGAGTTCATCCTGAAAAGGTACGCCTCCTGCCGGTTTAACGGGACCGGCAGGTTGAATCGGGGGCGTAGGTTTTATTTGAATATGATTAACCTTTTCGTGTACTTCCATCGCCATCGCCTTCACCTTCGCTGATTTCAAGGATGTTGGAGAACTGGATCTTACGTCCGTCGACAATAAGGTAAGTCGCGCCGTCCTCATAGGAAACGCCTTCAACATATCCGGCAACCAGCGTTCTGGTTGACACCGCTTCACCGTTGGCTTTCTCCGCGCTTACCTGGAAAGTATACTTTCCGGAAGCAAGCCTGTTGCCGTTATCGTCTCTTCCATCCCATTCTACTTCATTGATACCCTCGTTCAATTCTGATTCAGAAATAGTGCGCACAAGGCTTCCCTGGGCGTTAAAGATGCGTATTTCAACATCATACGCGTCCCCCCCCAGTTCGAAGCTGATTTCGGCGTCCTTGTCACCGATAATCTCAACGGTATTGCCGGCCGCTTTTACTTCTTTGCCAATAAGCTGGGTAGCCAGGGTGTTGGTAATTGTCTGGCTCAAGAGATAATCAAGCTCGGCATTTCTCTGGGCATTTTCGTTGAGGTTGGTCAGCTGTTCGAGTGAGGAAAACTGCGCCAGCTGGGCTACGAATTCCTGATCCTTCATGGGTTCGAGAGGATCCTGGTTTTTTAGTTGAGCGACCAATAGATTAAGGAAGTCGTTCTTTCCCATGATTTCGCTACTGGAGAAATAATTGGTCCCCAAATTAGAAGCGCCGGGAAAGTTATTGGTATCGACGTTGTTAACCTGCGACATCGTTCCTCCTTAAGCTAAACAGTCTACTCCGTTAGCATTTACATAATATTTGCGATTACTTTCCGCCCCATCCGTACCGGGATGGTTTACGGAATTACCGCCGCCTTTTCCAGGACCATGGTTGTTTGAACCTTTAGAACCTTCCGAGTTCATATTCTCGGGGGTGTCGTTTTGGTTATTGAAAACCATATCCCTGAACTTAGCGTCGAACCTGATATCAATTTTATCGAGGTTCACGCCCGAAGACTGCAGTATCGATTTCACTTCGTCCATCCCTCCCCGAAGGGCTTTGAATACTTCTTCTGAATCAACTTTCATGTTGATATTGATCACGCCCCTGGATTGGGTAAACCGCAGTAAAACACTTCCCAATTCGGGAGGATAGAGTTTAATACTCAGGGTTCTTCCCTGAATATTAGAGTTGGTCTTTACCATGTCGGTAATAGACCTGGCAACCTCCTGAGGAAGTACCTTGCTGAGGTTTTGTTTGGGGATTTCGAGTTTTGTTTCCGTAAGAGTACCGGGATTCAAATTATCTAATCCCCTGGCTTTAACCTGCGCGGATGCTTCCTTAGCCGAGAATTGCGCCGATGCAGGTTTTGTGTTGCCGGATACAACTTTCTTTGGCGAATCGTGTTTCTGTTTATCAGCGGTTTTAACCGTTCTTACCCGATTATCTTTGGCAACCGGTGTTTTTTTAAGGGCGCTGTTAACTTTATCCCTGTTATTGGAAACTTCGGTTGATTTTGAATCGGATTTCGGTTTCTCGCCGGGTTTTAACTCGGCAACGGTCTTGCTGGATTTCGGTTCGGTTACCGTTTTCTTCTCTGGATTTTCTGCCCGAGCCGGTTCCTTTCGCTTCACGTCATTTCTGATAACCGGTTTACTCGAAGGAACGGGTAACTCGGTTGGCTTTTCAGCCGGCAACTTCGTGCTTTTTTGAGAATCCAGATGCTCGAAAACAGCGTGTCTTGTCCATTCCGGTTTCAAGGCGTTAACGTCAACAATCCGTTTTGCTGATGGAAGAATAGACTTCCCGCTTACAACCTTCACACCGCTCTTTATTTCGACTTTATGAACGCCCTGTTTCTGGTCAACCTTTTGATTTCCATTTTTAGAGTTTTCCGCCGGCCTGGGCTTATCAATAACAGCTTTGATATCATTGTTCGCCTTCGTTGACTTTTGACCGCCCTTGCTACTTTCGCTGAATGGATTTAACCGTTCTTTAGGCTCGGGCATGTCCTTAACGGAAACCTTGGACAGTTTGCTAATAATAGTATCACTATTGGTTTCCTTGAGCTGAATGCCTTCGAGTTTGAAAGCACGGATATCATTATCATTTTTCAACAAGGGGGCTTTCATTTGGAAATCTCTGGTTTCGACCTTTCCGGTTTTGATTTCGAAAACGAACTTCTGGTTTTCCGCTGTCCGACTCCGCGGTCCCAGCGTAACTGCGTTTTTCAGCTTAACAACACCTTTGGAGTCCTCAGCTTTTTGAGGGTTAGCCTCCGCCAGTTTGGATTTACCGCCCTCTTTTTTGGCAAGCACGGTTTCGGCTTTATGTCCGGTTTCGGCACTGGTTTTTGCTTCATTGATTGAAGCGTTCAGCGCCGCCGGAAATGATTCCTTCGTTTCCGAATCGGAGCCGTCGGCTTTGCCGGTTTTGCCCGGCGGTTTCAACGTTCTCTCGCCCAGGGATTTTTCCGGGGCGGGAGCGGCATTGGCAAGCATTGCCTGGAGTTCGTTCATATCCCTCCTTTCCTTTTTCTACAGGTTATTCTTCTTCCCTGGTCATAATCATCCTGCTGATTTTAGCGGCTCGCTCTGGTTCCATGAAAGCAAGAACCTTGGCGGCGCCCCTTGATTTCATCAACGGGATAACTTTTGCAACCAGGGTATCATCCATATTAGAAAATATTTCCGCTAATTTTTCCCGGCCTATACTATCATAAAGGTTAGCCAGTGATTTTAAATCTTCGGATTTCGCTGATTCGCGAACGGCGAGGTAATGTTGAACCTCTTCTTTCAACTTCTCCAGTCTTTCTTTTTCTTCCTCCAGCTCAGCCCACGCGCTGTCAGATGGGAATGGACGTTCGCGATACAGGGGTTCTTCCACGTGCGTTTCGGTTTCCTCAAGGAGTTCCTTAAGGGCGGGATCCGGCGGCGGATCCAGCGCGGCCATTATATTAACGTTCGACATTGCCGCGAAAATAAATACGAATATAACAAATGTTACAATCGGTATGAGCAGGGTCAATATCCCGCTTTTAATACTTGATAGTTTTCCTTTTGCTTTGCTCATGGGTTTTCTTAAAACCTCCTTAGATTCCGATTATCCGGTAAAGGCTTTTATCCTCTTTCAATGAAAGCAACAGACGTGCCACTATTTTCAGACCGAAAGATGCTTCGGTAACCTCTTTTCCTTCTTTGAGATATAATCATGTCTCCTTTCCCAATTACAACATTACGCACAATCGTTAAGAATTATATTCCTATTTAATCAGACATTTTTTCCTTCCCATTCGAAACTAAGCCGGGAAGCAGTTTCATCAATTATCTTCATTTCTTTTCTATTCGTGACTTTCTTGTAATTCTCATACATTTTCTCGCGGTACTTGTTAAATTTCTCTTCTTCTTTGACCGCTTCCTGGAGTTCTACGCGGCGTTCTTCAATTTCAACCTCGATTTCTTTTATTTCGGCGATGCAGGTTTTCTGTTCTGAGTCATTTACCTCGAGTGTTCTGACTATCACATCAGTTTTACCTTTATCCACCTTGCCGCCGGAAATCAGGCGTTCGAGATTCTCCTGTTCAATCGCGGCGCTTTCTTTCAAGTTCTGAAGCCACTCTTCACGGAGATACAATTTTCCATAACTCTCCCCTAATCTCCTCTGCGCTTCCTTGGTCTTGAACCTCCTGATACGCCGGAGCTTTTCGAAGGGGAATTGAAATTTCTTAGGCATAGCTATTGTTTATCTTCGGCAGGTTCGAACTTTTTGTTGACAATGTTTTTTAGCTCCCCTATGGCTTCTTCAGGAACAGACTTCTCCATTATCTTCTGCTGGAGAAAAGTCCGGATAGGTCCAATTTTAGCGATGGCTTCATCAATATCCTTTGATGAACCTTTGGCGTAAGCGCCGATATTGATAAGATCCTCCGCGTCATTGTAAACCGCCATCAGTCTTTTACACTCATTGGCTACCGAAAGGTGTTCCTCATTAATTATATCAGGCATAACCCTGCTGATCGACGAGTTAACATCTATCGCCGGATAGAGATTTCTCGCGGCGAGTTTTCTCGACAGGACTATATGCCCGTCAAGGGTTGCCCTGGCAGAATCGGAGACCGGCTCATCGTGGTCATCACCTTCCACCAGCACAGTGTAGATGCCGGTAATCGAACCGGCCTGGGAAGCGCCCGCCCTTTCAAGCAATTTGGGGATCAATGTGAAAGATGATGGCGTATATCCCCTTGTAGTAGGAGGTTCTCCGGCGGCTAAACCAATTTCCCTCTGGGAGGTAGCAACACGGGTAAGCGAATCCATCATCAACATAACATTATCTCCCCGGTCACGGAAATATTCAGCTATCGCCGTAGCTAAAAACGAGCCCTTTATCTTTAACAGCGGCGATTCATTGGATGTAACCACCACCACGACAGACCTGCTGAGGCCTTCTTCGCCAAGGTCCTTTTCGATGAATTCCCGGACCTCGCGGCCGCGCTCTCCTATTAGCGCTATAACATTGACATCGCCATAACAATTACGGGCGATCATGCCCATAAGAACCGATTTGCCGAGTCCGCTTCCAGCGAAAATCCCGATACGTTGACCTTTACCGATTGTCAATAGTGAATCGAGAGAGCGGATGCCGGTGAAAAACGGTTCCCGTATTCTCCTTCGTTTTAACGGATGGGGAGCCTTGTTATTGAGGGTAACATAATCATTACCCCTGATGGGACCTTTTCCGTCAATCGGATTTCCCAAACCATCAATAACTCTCCCGATGATACTCGGTGATATCCTGGCCATCAGTGGGCTGGTGGTTAGCTTAATCTCCGCCCCGGGCATGATTCCCACGCTGTCATCGAGGGCCATAAGAATAATTTTATCGCCGTTAAAACCTATAACTTCGGCGATTACCCGCTCTCCCCTGTTTCCCGTGGAAATTTCGCATATCTGCCCCACGCTTGCTTTCAAGCCTGTAGCCTGGTAGATAAGACCTATAGAACGGGTCACCCTGCCCGATAGAAAATATTCGGGAGTATCCTCAATTAATGGTCTATATGATTGATAGGTATCATATTGAAACTTCATTGCCGCCGTGAGTAATATTTTTTATCAATTCCTGCCAGCGTCTTTCGATTGTAGCATCAATTTTGCCCAGGTCAGTCTCCATGATACAACCGCCGGGTTTAATAGAATCATCTCCCTCGAGAGTGAGAACGCCTTTGCCGCTGTAGCGTGGCAATAAATCCGGGGCCGCTTCTTTGGCTTTTTCCAATTCTTCGGGATTAACCTTGATGATTAGTTTCTTTTCTCCCACGAGGGAATCTGAAGACCCTTTTATCGCCTTTAATAGCGTATTGGGAGGAATGAAGTCATTATCCATTACGATCCTGTTAACCAGAGCGCAGGACAGTTTCACAAGATTCTCTTCCAGCGAATTATGGGTTTCTTTCCAACCTTCGGTAATCGCTTTCATGAGCCTGTCGAGTTCATTCCGCTTATGCTCCGCTTTAGATAATCCTTCGGCTAATCCTTCTTCTTTTCCCTTAGCAATACCTTCCTGAACCCCGGTTTCCTTTCCGCTTTCAAATGCCTTTTCCTTTTCCGAACTCAAGGTAGTTTCGAATTCGGATTCGAGTTCCCCGCGCAGGGACTGCAATTGTTCCTGCAAATCCTGCTCGGTATATATCTTTTCCGGTTCCGGCGGTTCCTGCGGAATATCTTCTTCAACGTATTCATTTCCACCGAAACTGTCTTCGGTGGAAATATCATCTGTTCCGGGGGCGAGATCTTCTGTAAGGTCTTTCTCCAAAGCGAGGGCCGGGAATTCGGCTGATTCTACCCCCGCGTTTGTTAAATCCTGTGATAAAATCACCGCCTGTTTTTTCTTTATTGATAATTCTTTGCCTTCGGATTCTCCATCCTCAAGGAGGATCTTCTCTTTTTGGAGGATTCTA
The DNA here is from genome assembly GCA_014730345.1 of Candidatus Zixiibacteriota bacterium. Classification (GTDB taxonomy): domain Bacteria; phylum Zixibacteria; class MSB-5A5; order UM-FILTER-46-8; family UM-FILTER-46-8; genus WJIJ01. The sequence continues at coordinate 47,821 of WJIJ01000082.1, forward strand.
AACAACTAAATCGTCCTTTCCTCTGGAGGCGACAACGATCTGGCCTTCCTCCTGGAGCCTTCGAATAGTTTCCACGATTTTCTGTTGCGCGGATTCGACATCGCTAAGCCGCATCGGGCCCATAAACTCCATTTCTTCCTGGACCATTACCGCTACACGCTCGGAAACATTGCTGAATATTTTAGCCTTTAGTTCTTCAGATGCCGCTTTAAGGGCCATGGAAAGATCTTTGGTCTCCACTTCTTTGATAACCCGCTGGATGGAACGGTCATCGAGAAGTATAACATCCTCAAACACGAACATGAGATTTTTAATCTCGCCGGCGAGTTCGGGATCAATGTTTTCAATAGCTTCCAGAATCATCTTCTCAGATGAAGTTTCCACCAGGTTGAGGATATCGGCAATCGTCTTGGTGCCTCCGGAAATTGAAAGGGCTTTGGTTCCAGAAGCTTCGAAGTGGGCTTCGAGCACCCCCTCAATTTCAGAAATAACCTCCGGGGATATCTTTTCCATGGTGGCAATTCTCAACGAGACATCAGCCTGTAACTCCGGTGGAAGTTCGGCCAGCACCGCCGAGGCATGCTGGGACTGGAGCTGGGTGAGAATCAGCGCTATGGTCTGCGGGTGTTCGTTCTGTATAAAGTTTATAAGCTGGCGCGGGTCGATATTTTTAAGCATCTCAAACCCGGTAGCCTTAAGGTTGTTTTCCAGCTTGTTCAAAATATCAACCGCCCTGTTTTTGCCCACTGAATCCTCAAGGATTTTCCTGGCATAATCAAGTCCGCCCTGGCTGATATACTCCCGCGCGCGAATAAGCTGGTATACTTCTTTCAGGACCTGTTGTTCTACTTCCGGCGGAATATCTCTAAGGTTGGCGACATTTACGGTAATAGCTTCGATATCATTATCATCAAGATGTTTCAATATCTTCGCGGAGGTCTCCTGCCCCAGTGCCACCAAAATTACCGCTGCCCGTTGAGCCGGATTCAGATCTTCGTATTTTAAAGCCAATTCCTACTCCTCCGACAAAATCGTCTTAATAACTCTGGCCATCTCTTCAGGACTTTCATTGGCGGCTACGATTATCTGGTCGATAAGCTTGGGTTTCTTAAGCTCTTTGGAAAGCGAAGCCGCGTCTTCTTCCTGAAGCATCTTCTCGTGCTGTTCTTTTCTTTCTTTCTGACGCATCTTGTATCTCAGGTAATACTTTCTTCCGAAAAATATTAACGCGACTGCCAGTAAAAGTTTTACGCCATAAGAGATGTACATATTCAGGTTCCTGCGCATCTCCAGGTTCTTTTCCTTGACTAATCGCATCTGTTCATCAGTATTGTCGAACTTAAGGTTCTCTATTTTAAACTGGTCGTTGCGTTCAGAACTGTAACCCACGGCATGTTTGACGATATTGCCCAGGCTTTCCATTTCCTGGGTAGTCCGGGGAATGTACTTCATTCCAAATTCGTCAGCTTCTTCTCCTTCGCCAGCGGGTAAATAGGTTCCATCCACGGTAACCGCCACAGACATCCTTTTAATATTTCCAATATCCCCTATAATGGATTCTATGGTTTTACTTACTTCGTAGTTTGTTGTAACCGTTTTGGCCGATGCTACCGCGTTTTCGGCAGTTTGCCGGTTTTCCTCGGTACTTCCGGAAGCCACCGGATTGCTTTCTTCGATCTGCTCCTGGCTTCGAATAGCGGTCATTTCCGGATCATAAGATTCGATGGTGCGCTGAACCTGGTCGAAATCGAGTTCAATAGAAACTTTTACTATGGAATTATCTTTGCCAAGGACATCATCGAGCATGCTCTTTGCTTTATTCTCCAGATAGTCCTCGACATTACGCTGTATCTGGATCTGTTTAGCGGATTCCATTACAATGGAATTTTCATCTTTATTCGGGGCCAGGAGATTGCTAAACTGATCAACAATGGTTATGTTATCATCGGTCAAACCTTCGACGCTCGATGCCACAAGGTGTACCATTCCCTGTATCTTGGCCTTGGATAGGGAATTACTGGTACTAAGTTTGAGCATAATGGAAGCGCTGGGGTCTTTCTGGTCCATGGCGAAAAGCCGCCTTTCAGGAATAACCAGGTGAACGCGCGCTTCATCAACCGATTCCAACTCCTGTATAGACCTGGCAAGCTCGCCCTCAAGCGCCCTGCGGAAATTTACCTTTTGGACAAAATCGGTCATTCCAAGGTTGGTTTCATCGAAAATCTCGAAACCGATATGCTTGGAGTTCGGAAAGCCGTCGGAGGCGAGTTTCATACGGGCATCGTAAACGGCTTCTTCGGGAACCTGAATAGTTGTTCCATCCTGGGAGACTTTGTAAGATATCTTATACTCATCAAGTTTCGTGGTAATATCCCCCGCGGCAACCAGATCCAGGTTTGTGTACAGGTTTTTATAATCGGAGCTGAATGCCCAGAACATCGAAGCAAGCCCAACTCCTATAACCGCCGCGACTCCTATTATAATGAATATTTTATTATTAGGAGATAGTCCATCGAATTGCTTCTTAATCGATGATAAATACTTTTTTACAATAGCTAATGGCTCCATCGTCCCTTTCTTTCACCTATAGCGGCATACGCATCAATGTTTGGTAACTTTCTAAAAGCTTGTTTCTTATCTCCATGACCAGGTTGAACGCAATGGACGCTTCCTCAACGGCAACCATTACGGTGTGAAGATCCTGTATCTCCCCCAGCAGAAATTTCTCCTGGGTTTCACCGGCATGTTTCTGCAAAGTATTCGTTTCCGTGATCAATCCCTTTAATACGTCAGCGAATCCCTTATCAATTGTCTTTGGCGCGAATGGCCTGGGGATACCCTTGGTAATTAAAGGCCCTTCTAATCGAGTCGTTCTGAAGTCATTCATAAAATCTAAGCCTTAATGTCTATGTATTTTCCCTTAATCCCATCATTTTCAGTATCCACGCGCCTTTTATCGTAGTCATTGAATAAACTCTTCACCGAAGTCCTGGCAGGTCTTGAAGCCTTTTCGTGGACATCTATCGATGGGAAAAGTTCATTAATCAATTCCTTCTCGGCGCTGTTCAAATACTGGGTGAAATCAGCTGCTTCGGACAATTGCCCGCGGAAATCCTGCCTGCCAAACTCCACGCTTTTCGAGGACGGTTCACTTATCCGGTTGCCCTTATCACCCAGTGGGAACAAGTTACTGATAAGGACCTTTTCAGCGTTGTTCAAGTAATCGGAAAAGGTAGCTTTTCCTGTTTTCCGTGTAGATTCTGCCCTTTGTTCCCCGGGTGTTTTAAGAGCCTTCGCGCGCTGAGAGCGCTGTGTGTCCGAAGGCCTTATAATCCTCGGGTTGATGTTCTGGTTTTTTAACGACGATACATCCATTCCCTAATCCCTCAAATATCAAGTGCTTTTTTCGCCATGTTCTTGCTGGCTTCTATTGACACAATGTTTGCTTCATACGCCCGGGACGCGACCATCATATCAACCATCTCACCCATGATATTGATATCGGGGAGTTTGACATAGCCGTTTTCATCGGCATCGCGATGACCCGGATCGTAAACTAACTTAAACTTTGTTTCCGGATCCCTCTGTTCGGAAGTTTGAACTTTAGAGAGATCAGCCCCCTTATCGCTTTTAATCTTCTTTTGGCCTAAATGCCTCGGATTAGTCTGCGCCATACGAATCGAAGCCTGCCGCAACTCTTCATTGAAAACCCTTACGCTGGGGTCTTCATCGAAAAATACCCGTCTTCTCTTATAAAAGGTGCCGTCCGGCCCCCGGGTAGTCTCCGCGTTGGCTATATTCGAAGATACCGCATCCATCCGCTGGCGTTGTGCCGACATTCCACTTGCGCTTATCCTGAAAGATGTAAAAATCCCACTCATAATTACCCCCTGCTATCTGCCCTTGATAGCAGATGTTAATCCTTTAAATTTTCCGGCCAACAGCCTGGAAGCAGTGTTATAAATAATCTGGTTCTCGGCTATTTCGCCCATTTCTTTATCTACATCAACGTTATTAACACCGTTGAAACTTTCCTTGCTATTGTCTGTATGGATCTGTATCGCTTTCGGTTTCTTACTGCTTTCCAGATGCCTGGGATCTGTCTTCTTGAGCTCCAATTTCTCATTTTTAGATAGAATCAACTTTTCCATCTCGTTGTCGAAATTCACGAAGCGGCGTTTGTATCCTGGAGTGGATATGTTGGAAATATTAGCCGCGGTGCTTTTATGCCTGACTGAAGAGACGTCAAGAACCTTATTAAATAGAGGAATTTTAACGCCTTGTATTATTTTTGATTGAATCAGTCCCATTTATCGCTCCTTTTTATCCGACATCCTTTAAAGCAAAGGCCGTACCAAAATAAAAAACCTGCCGAACTATAAGCTATCTCATTGTACGCCATTTACTTAAAATTTTAGAATAAAGTAATGTTTTTTAAATGCGGGGATTTTATCCAAGTTCGGGGGGAATTAATTGCCTTCCGCCGGGAAAATATTGCTCTCCAACAATTCGTCATAAGCGGAGGGTTCGAATTGGCTTGCCTCGGCCCTGAGTACTACAATATCGGTTCTACGATTCTTCCGGCGATTCTCGATGGTATCGTTAGGTCCTATTGGACGGTGTTCGCCGTAACCGAGAGCGGAAACTTTGTCAGGGTTTATACCACAGCTTTCAACCAGGAACCTTAGAACAGTCGTAGCCCGCGCGGTGGAAAGCTCCCAATTGGAAGGAAATTCGGGAGTATTAATGGGAATATTGTCAGTATGTCCTTCGATCCTGATATCATTGGGAATTTTGGTCAGTATCTTGGAAAGTTTTAACAGTATTCCCTG
>WJIJ01000083.1 GCA_014730345.1 Candidatus Zixiibacteriota bacterium
CCTAAATCTCCTCGCTCAGCTTGACTATCTGTTTGTAGGGCAGGGCAACCCAGCTTTCGGCAGTGAACGCGCCGTTCTGCAGGCTTATCATGGATACCTTGGCGGCGACTTTCTCATCAGGGGCCTCGTAAATATCCATGAAATCATACTGCCCCAAAAGGCCGTAATGGGCGAGGAATTTCACCTCCGGGCATTTCTCCTTGATTTGCTGAAGCCAGGCGTTGCCGATTTCCTCGCGTTCCTTCATCATCTTGGCGACTTCGGGCGCCAGTTTGGTCATCAGGATAAAGGTCATAATCTCCTCCCGCGGTTAAAGTTTTCTGTATAATTATACAACATAAAACTTGTTTTACAAGGGCTTATTCTGGCGGAACAGCCTGATGTTAAAGCCGGTTTTAAATTTTGATCTGAGAGGCCTATTATATGCAGACTTTTTTACCATATCCGGATTTTGAAAAGACGGCGAAATGTTTGGACCCGAAGCGTTTGGGCAACCAGCGGTTGGAGGCCATGATTATATTGAACACCCTCCGGCACGGCAGCGGCTGGCGAAATCATGTGGTGGTGAAGATGTGGAAGGGGCATGAGAACGAGCTTGCGCACTATATGAACGTGATGATAGACGAGTGGAAACGGCGGGGGTATAATAACAATATGAAGAAGGAAAAAGTGAAGTTTCCGCTTAAGATGCCCTCATGGCTGGGAAACCGCGCGTTGCACCGGAGCCACAAAAGCAACCTCCTTCGCAAGGAACCCGACTGGTACAGTAAGTACCGATGGAATGTTCCTGATGATTTGCCGTATGTCTGGTTGATGCCGTAGTAATGAAAATCCCGTTTTATCTTTTACAGTCCCGCCAGCCGTCCGCCCTGGTAGACAATGAACGCCGCCAGCCATGCCAGCGCCGTTTGATAGGATACCGATAACAGCATCCACTTCGCCGAGCGTGATTCGCGGGCGATCGCTGATATGGTGGCGATGCACGGCGTGTATATAAGGGTAAACAGAAGGAACGCGAAACCTGCGAGAGGGGTAATTCCCGAACGGATGATCGCCTGTTCCAGGTCGGATTGGTCGTCGTCTCCGGCGGCATATAAAACCCCCAGCGATGAGACCACAACCTCTTTGGCGACGAAGCCGGATATGAGCGACACGCCCATCTGCCAGTTAAAGCCAAGGGGTGCAACCAGCGGTTCGATGAAATGACCTATCCTGCCGATGAATGTATGTTCGAGTTCAAGGGCGTTTTGCCTTTGGGCTATCTGCTGAAGCCGGTCGCGGTACTGGGATTGCAGATTCCTGATTTCCTCCGATGATTCGGCATTGGCCAAAGCCTGGTTATATTCCCTCTCAGCGGTTATTCTCTGCTGTTCGATTGCCGGGGGGATGGTATCCATTTTGGGGAAAGCGCCTAAAAACCAGAGAACCACCGAACCTATGAGGATAACGCCGCCCATTTTCCGCAGGAACAGCCTTGCCCGTATCCACATGTGCAATACAACGCTTTTGCCGGTAGGGACGCGGTAGGGAGGAAGCTCCATTACAAAGGGAGAAGATTCACCTTTGAATAATGTGGTACCCAGCACCCTCGCGGCGATAAGCGCCAGCAGGATTCCGATTATATACAGCAGGAAAATTATATTGCCGGCCTGTTTGGGGAAGAAGATACCGGCGATTAGAATATATACGGGCAACCGCGCCGAACAGCTCATCAGCGGTACAACCAGCATGGTTATGATTCTGTCCCGCCGGGATTCGAGCATGCGCGTAGCCATAACCGCGGGGACGGCGCAACCGAAACCCATGAGAAGGGGGATGAATGATTTTCCATGGAGGCCGAGAGCGTGCATTACCCGGTCGGTTACGAAGGCGGCGCGGGCCATGTAACCGGAATCCTCCAGTATTGAGATTCCAAAAAAGAGGATGAGTATGTTGGGAAGGAAGATAATAACGCTTCCCACGCCCCCGATTATGCCGTCGATTATCATGCTTTTGAATACGCCGGCCGGGAGGATTAAATCCATAAAGCTGGATATATATGCGACGCCCATGTCAATCCATTCCATGGGGTAGGCTCCGAGGCCGAAGGTCGCCTGGAACAACAGCCACATGAGGAAAAACAGGATGGGAAGTCCGAGAATACGGTTGGTAATGACGCTGTCGATTTTCTCAGTTAAGGACAACTCCTCTTTCTCGGGGATTTCTACCGATTCTTTGAGGGCGCCGTTGATAAAACCATAGCGTTGCTCGGTTATATATTCCTCCGGGTCGATTTTAAACATATCCACCATGTGTTTGCGGATGTCCATCACATCAAGGAATAATTTCTCATGCATGGATGTGGCTTTTTTAACCCTGGCGGCGACATATTCATCGGCTTCGATAAGCCCCAGCGCCATCCATCTCGACGGGTATTTTTTCTTGAGTTCCCCGGTCAGGCTGATGATATTTTCAATCCCGGCGATATGCTCTTCCATGTGGAAGCCATAGTTTACCTTCACCGGTTTCTGGTATTCCCCGGGGTTTTCGGCCATATCGATGATACGGTCCATCAACCGCCGCATACCTCGGCCGCGTTTGCCGATGGTGGGGACAATAGGCACGCCGAGAAGTTCGCTGAGTTTTCGTATATCTATCTTTATTCCCCTGGCTTTCACCTCATCATACATATTCAGGGCGATAACAAGCGGAACCTCCAACTCAATAAGTTGCAGGGTGAGATATAAATTTCGTTCTATGTTTGGGCCTTCGATGACCTGTACGATGACATCGGGACGGTGGTCGAGGATATAATCGCGGGCGATTCGTTCTTCTTTTGATTCGGCTGAGAGGCTGTAGGTTCCGGGGAGGTCGGTGATATCGAAGGTATAGCCGTTGCGCCGGGCGAAACCCTTCATTACATCGACGGTAACGCCGGGCCAATTGCCCACCTTTTGATGAGCCCCAGTTAACGCGTTAAAGATAGTAGTTTTGCCTGAGTTGGGATTTCCCGCCAGGCCGACCTTGACCGTTTTAGTGATTCCAACGCCAGCCAAAACGGAATCTATGCCTTTTTCCTTTTCCATTCAGTTTGCTCACTAAAACATCTTTCGCTTCATCCCTCCGCAGGCTTATGAAATATCCCCGTATCCTGTATTCGATCGGATCCGCCAGGGGCGCCCAGCGTATGACCTCGACTTTCGTTCCGGGTATAAATCCCATCTCCCTCAGCCGGTGGCGTAACTTGCTTCCTATATCGATACGCTTGACAATTCCCGTTTCTCCGGCTTCCAGGTCCGATAACGGAATTGTATCAGAGTTGTTGTTACTCGCGCCATCCATCCCGTTGATTCTCTCTATGTCGTATAATTCAGTATTTATTTGCATATTTGCCATGTTTTTACCTGCAGGGTATCAATTTCCCTTTTTCCTGAGCCATTCTTTAAACCTGGTCGCGCATCCGCCGCATTCATTTTGGGGAGTCAGGGAAAATTCCAAAAATTCGGTAATTCTTTTGACGGTTTCCGGTTCGAGAACATGTTCAATCTTGCAGGCATCGCTTTCCGCCGCGTCCGGAGAAATTCCGAGCACTTTGTGCAGGAAGTCGGTCAGGGTTTCATGAATTTTGAAAATTTCGGATGCCGTACGTATCCCCTTGGGACTCAACTCGACATAGCCATAATGTGAGTGCTTCACCAAGCCCATGGTTTTCAACGACTTGATTGCTCCGGTTACCGAGGGCGGGGAAACATCCATTTTCGAGGCGATATCCTTCACCCTGGCGACGGAATTCTCCTGCTGGATCATGTATATTGCCTCGAGGTAATCCTCAAGACTCTGGGTCAGTTTCTGCGGTGTATTTCCGCTTTCCGCAGTCATCTTATTAGTGTCCCCTAACATTTATTATAATGCCTAATATTATAAATCGTTCATTTGATGTCAAGTTTTAATTTGAATCTGGAATAAATAAATTTTAGAAATAACGAACTTACTAAGGATTTAGCGGAATAATTATAAAATATTATTCTTAGAACCGCCTGTCCTTTTCAACCGCTTCAAGCAACATCTCTGAGACATCCGGCATTGCGCTGAAGACCCGGTTCCAGTTGGGTATTTCCGGCGCGCCAAAGATGTTTTCTTTATATTCCTCGGCGGCAATCTGGATGCCGCGGGTGAATGCTTCGACGGCGGTTACTTCGGCATGGCGGTCGAATGTCAATCCGTTGATTATGGCGTCATCCTCGTATCTTTTTACCGTGTCCTGGGCGGTACGCAGGTAGGTTACCGGAAGAGCCCGGAAGATTCCGTCGGTAAGGACTACGCCTTCAGTGGAAAGGGTATGGAAAATGGTCTTGGTTATGTCGATGCACATCTTGAGAAGTCCGCGGGAGGCGTCATCGGCGGAGAGAGGCTGGTGTTTATGTTCGTAATTGTCCGCTAAATCGACCTGGCATATCCGTTTGGGGACGCAGTTGCGGTAAACTTCGGCAAGGGTTCCGATTTCAAGCCCCCAGTGGCCGGGAATACGGTTGACGCGGGCTAAATCGGTGGTCATGGAGAATTCACCGGCGAGCGGGTATCGGAAGCTGTTCAGGTAGATCAATAATGGATGGTGGCCGATTATTTTCATCAACGCTCTTATTATGGGAGTTATGAAAAGGCGGGTAACCCTGCCGTGCATACGGTCGGTAACCCTGCTGTAATAACCTTTGCAGAATTCATAGCCCATGCTGGCATTGGCCACGGGATAGCATAACCGGGATAAGAGGTCTCTGTTGTAGGTAACGATATCGCAGTCATGGAGGGCGATTGCCTCGGAATCGTTTTTGGCGATTATGTAACCGTAGGCGAGCCAGACAGAGCGCCCCTTGCCGTCGGGGCCGACCGCAAGGTCGTTTTCCATCAGTCTATCAATAATTTGACCCATTCGCGGTCCGGTGCACCATACAATTTCCACATCATAGGATAGTTTTTTAAAATAATCCTTTGCATTATTGAACTGGTTTTCATCGGCCCCGCCGAGGGTAACCACGATTTCATTGATATAGTCAACATTTTCGAGTTCTTTGAAAATAGTATGTATCGCCTCGCCCTCGAATTCAGAATATAGGGCCGGCAGGACCAGGGCGATTTTACGGCGGTTGCCCACGCCTTCGAAACCTTCGGCCATAATATCGATTTCGGCCTTGCCCAGTCGGTGCAGGGTGGAAACGACCCCGGTCTGATAGAAATCACTCATATATTACCTCCATTCCGTTTAAATATAATTAAAGCTAAAGCAGAATGAATTAATTGAGCGACGGTCCGGGCGCGAATTCTTTAATTTTCAACTTTAATTCATTCAGGTCAGATGATTTTACGATATAAGCGTCGGCCATCCAGGTGGTGAAATCGTTTTTAAATGTCGAGTAAGCGGTGTTGAGGATTACCTTTATTTCCTTATTGTGGCTCTTAATATTGCGAAGCAGTTCCAGGCCTCCGCCCCCGCTGTCGAGTTTTATATCGAGCACCACCACATCCGGGTTGAAGCTTTTCAAAGCGTCCATTCCTTCACTGCCATCGCTCAATCCGGCAACCTCGTAACCCTCGTCTTCGAGCTCAACCTTATACAGGTTCAGCAGGTTGGGTTCATCCTCGATAATCATGACTTTTGCCATATCAATCTCCCTATCTAAAATAGATTAATTACTGTCCTTGTCGCGGCCGGGCAGGTAAACCGAAAAGCGGGTACCCACACCCTGCCGGGTTATTACTTTGACATATCCACCGTGGTCATCAATGATCTTTTTTGACACCGGTAAACCGAGCCCGGAGCCTTTGGCTTTTGTGGAGAAGAATGGGGTAAAAAGCTTTTGCCTGATATTATCCGGTATCCCCTTGCCGGTATCTTCGACATCCATGACCGCGAATTTTCCTTCAGCGCGGGTTCTTATTATCAATGTCCCTCCGCCCTGCATTTCCTCGATGGAGTTCTGGACGAAGTTGTACAAGACCTGACGTATGCGATTGGCATCGACCTTAACCGGAAGGTTATCCTGGGTGAATCTTGTTTTAAGGCTGATATTCGAATCCTTCAACTGCTGGATTATCAAGGTAAGCGTGTCATTGACTATACTTCGCAGGTCGCAGTCTTTTAAATCAAGTTTGGTTTCGCGCGAGTAGTCGAGAATCTCGTTTGAGATACGCTCAAGGCGTTTAACTTCATTTAGTATAACTTCGAGGTGTTCCTTGCGGAAGCGGCTGGTGCCAAAAGTGGTTAACAGCCTTTTGGTATAAGCGCCGATGGTAACCAACGGGGTTTTAATTTCATGAGTAACGGTTGTGGCGAGTTTGCCTATGTCGGCGAGACGTTCATGCTGGACAAGATAGCTTTGGTTGTCCCGGAGCAGGTTATGGGCATGTTCCAACTCCCGCAGTTTGAACCTGAGTTCGTTGTGCAACCATATCTTTTCCAATGCTGATGCGGTTGTGTTGGCGAAAGTTTCCAAAGCCGTGATGTCGTCATTGCCTACGGGTATCCGGGTTACGAAATTGTCGGCGATGAGCACACCGAATTCGAAACTCTCGGTTGCTATGGGAACCGCTACGAACCCGGAGGGATCCACAAGCTCTTCAAGCTCCGGGCATATACGGCTTACATCCATCCCCGGGGTACACAGGAACGGTTTGCGGGTTTTAAGAACTTCAATAAGGCTATTATGAAAATTAACCAGCGGTATGGTTACTTCCCTTATGGCCTGGCAGTAGCTGTCGCGAAAGACATCTTCGGAGTTCTGGATTTCATCCAGCATTTCATCGAACGTGGGGTGTTTGGAGTTAAACTGGGCCCAAATCCTTCCAGCTTCGCCGCGGTCGGTACTGCCGATAGCGGCGATTCCCCGCAATGCCTTGCTTCGATGGTCGCGAAGGAATACCGCGGCGCGGTTAAACCCGAAAGCCTCGCCGGAGGTTACGCCGGTCAGCACGATGGCCAGAGCTTTTTCGAGGTTGTTGGTTTTGAGCAAGTGGTCGGTAACCTTCTTCAGGATAGTCAGTTCTTCGACTCTCTTGCGCAGGTTGGTGGAAGTATCCATAAGCCTGCTCTGGAAGGAAAAGACCTGGTCGAAAAGGTTGTTGACCAGGTGGGACATGGCGATATCGGCCTTGCGCCTGCCGAACGCCCGTGAACGGGCAAGCTCCAGGTCGGGGCAGTTTTTGCAATAATCCAGGCGGTCGCTTTTCAGATCATCGAGGCTGATAGGCCTTTCGCCCCGCATCACTTTAGTCAACCAGCAACCATCCTGGCCCGAGTTGAAATCAGGGCAGGTTTTTGATTCAGAACTATCCATATAATTTTGGCTCTGTTAACAGGTTAAACCTGGTATATGTCAAAACTATACCCCACGGTAAGTATTCTACCACAATAGTATAAGGTAGTCAATATATTTGCTAAAAACCCTGGCGGAAGTTGATTTATCATAAAACGCAATAATCCTTGATTGTAGATACGCGCTTTGGTATTATACTGTTCAAAAATAGTTGGGATTTTTCACGATTAGAATCCGATTTAACTACGGAGGTTGATTTGAACCGTCGACGAGTTGTGATAACAGGTTTGGGAGCGGTAACGCCGCTCGGTTTTAATATAAAGGATTTGTGGGAAGGGCTTTTGGCCGGTAAATCGGCAGGATGTTTGATAACCAAGTTCGATACCACCGATTATGCCGGTAAAGTCGGGGCGGAGGTGAAGGGCTATGAGCCGGAAAAGTATTTTTCCTCCAAGGACTTGCGTTACTATGACCTCTCGCACCAGTTCGCCTTGATTGCCGCCCGGGAAGCTGTTGAGGATAGCGGATTCCGGGATAAGGATTATGTGCCGGAGAGGGCGGGGTCGGTTGTGGGAACCGCCCACGGCGGGGCGACCCAGTTTTGCAACCAGTATGAAATTATGCTTAAAAAGGGTATGCGATTTATTTCTCCACTGGCGGTGCAGATGATGTTCTCGGATATGGCCCCGGGGTTGATAGGAATCGAACATGACTTGAAGGGACCTAATTATGGGACAGCGGCGGCGTGTGCTTCAGGGACTATCGCGCTTGGATGCGCCTATACGCATATCGTTAAGAATGAAGCTGATATCATGGTCGCCGGCGGCGCGGATACATCATTGCACCATTTTTCCATGGCCGGTTTCGTCCGCCAGAAAGCTGTTTCCACCCGAAACGATGATCCCGCGACGGCATCGAGGCCCTTCGATAAGGACCGCGACGGATTTATCGTGGGAGAAGGAGCGGGATTGATTGTGCTTGAGGAATTAGAGCATGCCCGAAAACGCGGCGCGAAGATTTACGCCGAACTCGCCGGGTATGGTTCATCCTGCGATGCTTTTCACCGTAATGCTCCCGATCCGGAAGGATATGGGGCCTCATTGGCAATTAATGCCGCATTGGAGGACGCGGGAATTACCCCCGAACAGGTTGATTATATTAACACTCACGGGACATCAACGGTCCTCGGCGACATCTCCGAGACCAAGGCTATTAAGCTGTCATTTAAAGAACATGCTTACAAGGTAACCAACAATTCCACCAAATCAATGATAGGTCACATGATGGGCGCCGCCGGAGCGGTGGAGGGTATTGTAACAGTTCTTTCCGCGGTCAACGATGTTATCCACCCGACGATAAATTTTGAAACGCCGGACCCCGACTGCGACCTTGACTATTCACATAACCGGACTACAGAGAAGAAAATCAACTATGCTATTTCCAATTCTATGGGATTCGGGGGTCATAACGCAACCATCTGCGTGAAGAAGTTCACCGGCTAATAGTGATTAGTTTGAGGTATAAGGATAATAACGTTCCATCAAGCTTTTTAAGCCTTTTGGGGATTGGTGGCGCGCACTTCGTATTTGCTTATGTTGCATCTTTCGGGCATGTTCAGAGCATCAACAACGATCTGCCCGATATCCGAAGCCTGCGGGTAAGTATTTTTGCGCTCTTCTGTCCAACCGTCTTTGCTGGAAAAGTCGGTGATTACCGTGCCCGGCGATATGGTAATAACCTTTATGTCGAATTTGCGCAGGTCGAGCATCATACAATCTGTCAACCCGTTGAGCCCGTGCTTTGACGCGCAGTAAGCGCCGGCTTTTTCAAATGTGTTCTGTCCGGCGAGCGAGGAGATATTAATGATTATGCCGGATTTTTTATTTATCATTGGGGGTATGGCAAGCTTGGTTACCGCGAAAAGACCGGTCAAGTTGGTGTCGAGAACCGAACGGAATTCGTCGACGGTCATATCCTGGACCGGCTTGAAAATCCCGAAACCGGCATTGTTAATCAGCACATCTATGTTTTCGAATTTATTCTTTATCGATTCAAGAAACGATGAGTCGGTAACATCGCCCACAGCGTATTCGAACTTACCGGCGTACTCATCTTTCAGCGACTTAAGGTCGGATAAGGTGCGGGAGAAGCCGAAAACTTTCGCCCCGTTGTCCATTAATGCTTTGGCTATTTCACGGCCGATTCCTTTTCCTGCTCCGGTAACAACGGCGTATTTTCCATCTATTGGCATTGAGTGCTCCTTTTCCAGTTTAAGTATTAGTGCTTTGTGGAATTAACGGATAAAAATGCGAAATGTTCCACCCGGGGAACTTTAGATATACTAAAAGAGTTAATAAAGATTAACTTGACAATCGTGTAAAGTTTTTTTATATTTCCGAATCTTTCAGGTAGCTCTTCAAAAGGATTTGTAAAGAACATTAAGGGCAGAAGCTCAGATTAAACCTAACAGACATTAATACAATTAATCGAATTAAGGAGTGATCAATGAAACAATTAACTCATCTTTTTGTCGTTCTGGTTATGGGGATTTTCGCACTCTCCATGGTAACCGGTTGCAGTGACAGTAGCAGTTCTTCAAGTTCCAACCTGCAACAGGGAGACCCTAACGATCCACAATTCCAGGCAGGCAGGACTTATGTAGAGAGCGGTATTACCGCCGCGATCGGCGCGTTCGCCGCCGGCAGTAATTACCTTGGAGGATTTAATCCCCCGTTAAGCGCTGGAACAGCGGACACCATGGCTTACGGTTATAATGACCAGACCGGTTGGTGGTGGTATTACGCGGAGGAGGATTACGGGTCTTTCTATTATATTTACGCGGATAGCATAAGATACAGCGAAGACGGAACCCCTCAACAGCAACCGGACGATGATACCGATAAGGTGGAGATGAAGATTAACTTCGAAATGGATGCCGAAGAACAGGGCACTTATGTTGAATACGAATATGGAATGGATTGGGTGGTTACCTTTGAGGATGGTAGTGAAGGAGAAATCGTGGTATTTAACGGAACCGGCGGTTATATCACTTATGTATATTATGAAGGTGAAGAGGCGGCTAATGCGCTGGATTACGAATACACCGATGTGAAATTCTCCGAAGAGTTCCTGGATGGTTACTGGCCATACGCTGGTACAACCGGGATGCAATTGTCGTGGTATTATGGTCAGGAGCTGGAATCTTATGACGTAACGGTTACTTATTACCAGGACCATTATCACATATATGTCTCCGACGGCACTTATTACTGGGAATGGGATGAGTATTACGAAGGCTAATTAAACCAACATACGATTTTTCGAAGCCGGGTTTACGCCCGGCTTTTTTATTTTAATTGCCGAAGCGCAGGGCGTCGGCTAAGGGGAGAAGCAGGTTCGGTGATATTGATATAGACTAAGGGCTATCAATCATCTTGCATTTTGTTTTCGTATAAAATAAATTGGGGGCATGGCAAAAATATCGGACATTGGGGAATTCGGACTTATAGGGAGATTTGAAAAGCTATTTAAGGTCCCGGGGAACATTACCAGGGGGATTGGCGATGATTGCGCGGTTATTAAAGAAAACGGGAGTTACCTGATATTAACCGCCGATGCCCTGGTGGAAGATGTTCATTTTAAGCTGGAATATACACCGCCGCGCATGCTGGGATATAAATCGCTGGCGGTGAATTTGTCCGACCTGGCGGCTATGGCGTCCGAGCCGACAGCGGCGATAGTTACCTTAGCGGCTCCCAGGGATACTGACTCGGATTTCGTTATGGAGTTCGCCCGGGGTATGAACGAATGCGCGCGCAAGTATGATTGCCCGGTTATCGGCGGCGATACTACCGGTTCAAAAAAACACATCTTTATCAATGTGGCGGTTATCGGTGAAACTAAAACTGAACCTGTTATGCGTTCCGGCGCTGGTGAAGGCGACCTTATCGCGGTGGCCGGTAATATCGGCGAGTCTTCTGCCGGATTAGAGTTGCTGATCGAAAACGCAAAGGGCAGGAAACTATCATGGGGCGATAAGATTTTCAAAAAACGGCTGGCGCGGGCGCACCTTAAACCGGAACCGATGGTTAAAGAAGCCCTGGAGATAAGAAAGGTGTTGAAACCTACATCAATGATAGATATATCCGATGGTTTGTCCTCGGAGTTGAACCATATTTCCCGGGCATCCGGGGTGAAGCTTGTTATTGATTCGGGAAAGGTGCCTATCGGCAGATCGTTGTCCGACTTTTGCCGGGACCGTAGTATTGATCCCCAGCAAATAGCGATTAAAGGCGGCGAGGATTACGCCCTGTTATTTACATTTAAGAAAAAGCAGGTCGATAAAATCAGGAGTTTAAAGCTCAACGCTCCTGTAAATGTTATCGGGGAGGTTTCGCGCGGCAGGGGAGTTTATATGCGCCGGGATAACAAGCTTGAAAAGTTGACATCCCGGTCCTACACCCATTTTTGAAAAAAAGGATAAACGTCTTGAAAATGCGGCTGATATGGTATAAGGTTTGGCTGGAAAGAGGAATATTAAGGAAGGAAAAATAGATGAGGAATACCAGGGATATATTTATTTTAGCCGTTTTTAATTCGCTTTTACTAATATTGTTATTCTCATTAACGGCGCATGCTTTGGAGGATCGTTTCGTTAAAACCCGGCTGGAGGTTGACGGCGCCCTCAGGGGACATATTTTCGGCGACTTGAATGGCGATGGCCTGGATGATATAATTGTGCTTCATTCCAAGGGTACTTATCCAGACAGGAACAAGATTGCCTCGATTTTTTATCATACTCCAAATGGGTTTCAGGGCAAGCCGGACAATAACATGGTGATACCGGACAGCCTCGTCCTCGCGGACATCGGGGATGTGGCCGGGGATGAAAATCCGGAACTCATGTTTATCGGGGTGAACGGGGTTTATTATTTCAGAAATGAGAATGGTTTTTTCGATACATCAGCAACCGAGTTATTTAAAACCGAGACAATAATACTCCTGCCTGCGTCTTCAGAGATAATGCACCTGAATTTCGTGCGGGAAGCCCAGGGATATGATGTACCACTGCTTTTTATTCCCCGGCTGGGAGAGATGGGCATCTACCAGGGAACTCCGGGGTTGCGGTATCGTGAAATTTCCAGTATTAAGGTAGAAGAACGCGCGAGTATCCGTGAGTTTTATTATGTGGATGAAGAGCGCGGGAATAATGCCTTTTATTTTTCACACCTGTTTCCCAAGGTTTATTTGAAAGACCTTAATGAAGACGGTTACGATGATATTTTTCTTACCGACAACCGTATTGTCTATATTTATACCAGTGATGAAAACGGGCGTTTCCCGGAACAGCCGGTTCAGACAATCAATCCTAAGGTGCTTACCGACGATGAGATGGATATTGGCGTTAGCAGGGCGGCCATAAGCGTTGTTGATATAAATAACGACGGCATTCCGGATATAAAAACATCGAAGCTCCTCGGTTCAATATTCAGCTACAGCGGTGAGTTGAAGATTTACTATGGAAAAAAGGGAGGGTCGTACTCATCCACTCCGGATGTCGTAATACCTACCGAAAGTTCTAACTCGGCCTGGATAAGGCAGGATTTCAATGGCGACGGGAAGCTCGATGTGGCTATAACATCGCTCAGGCTGGGGGCTTTCGGGATGATTAAGATGATGGTTCTTAACAGGCTGGATATGTTTCTCAGAGTATATCTGCAGAGGAACAACAGTTTCCAGGCTGAACCGGACTACGAGAAGAAAATTACGCATAAGGTTGATTTGTTCGGTGGCTATATCGATATCGGCGCGGTTAATTTCAGCTGTGATGTAAACGGCGATGGTGTGGGCGA
>WJIJ01000084.1 GCA_014730345.1 Candidatus Zixiibacteriota bacterium
ATAGCGGGGGGAGGATTTGAACCTCCGACCTCCGGGTTATGAGCCCGACGAGCTACCGAACTGCTCTACCCCGCGCTAACATGCCAATTTATGATTAACTTATATTAAGTCAAGCTTTTTTTAAGCTAAACCGCAATCCCCATCAATCGCCATCTATTATTCCCCTGATATAATCCCTTCCCACTCCCGTTTTCAGCCAGCGTTCCCTCTTCATCGCTTCCCCTCTTGTTTCAAAATCCTCTGAATAAATCAGCCGCCATCGACTATCCTCCTTCGTCGTCTTACACATCCCCGAATTATGTTCGAACAACCGTTTTTCCAGATCCGATGTGTGCCCCGTATATATCTTGCCATGCTGAGATTGAATTACATAAACATAGTACATCGCCCGACTTCGCTACTCCGCCGCGGCGGACTCTACCCCGCGCTAACATGCCAATTTATGATTAATCAACATCGAGAAAATTGATAAAGTTATGTTGGTGATTTATATATATTAATAAAACTGCTTATAATTAAATTACGTAACTATTTAGACACCAAACTTTGTACAGCAACATCGGCAGTTGATTTTTAACTTAACAAAAGGAGAGGTTCATGAAAAATCAAAGCGAGTGGTGGCATGAGTTCTTCCCGTCATTCCGTCCGGTATTTGAAAGAATCCCGGCTAAAGCCACAAATGCCATAGTACGGCATTTAATCAAAAAATTGAATTTGGAACCGGGCATGAAGTTCCTCGATTGTCCATGCGGCATCGGAAGAATCGCTCTTCCATTGGCCAGAAAAGGCATAAATATTACCGGAGTCGATTTTATGCAATCCTACCTCGAAGAGCTCGAAAGGAGGGCAAAAAACCGGAAACTTAAAATCAGAACGGTCAAAGCGGATATGCGTCGTATTAATTACCAAAACGAATTTCATGCCGCCGCTAATATCTGGACATCCTTCGGTTATTTCGATAAGGAATCGGACAATATGCTTGTTCTTAAAAAGATGTATAAGGCATTGAAACCGGGTGGGAGATTTTTGATGTTGCTGTTAAACCGGGATTATGTCGTATCCAATTTTATGGCTAAAGACTGGTTCACTGCCGGAAATACGCGGGTATTCACCGAAACGGAATTCGATTACCGGACTTCAAAAATGAAAGGCCGTTGGCATTTCGTCGAAGACGGTATCGAGAAAAAGCACGAAATGACAATCCGGTTGTATTCCTATCATGAACTGGCTATTATGATGGAAAGAGCGGGTTTTATTGATATCGAAGGTTACGGTTCAATAAAAGACGAACCTATCAACAAAGATAGTAATGGCATGCTTATATTGGGGGTAAAACCTCGAAGGTGATCTATGTTTAAAGATTGCGGTTTGAAAAACCGGGCTCTACGTCCCGGTTTTGTTAAATATGTATAAACGGAATAAATCCCTTTTACTATTCAGCAGGTGCTCGGGAGGCACGGCTTTTACTCCGCTCAATCGACTGCAACGCGAGGTAGCGGTCGCCGAATTTATCCATGGCATCGATCTCATTATCATACTGGTCGTAATGAAGTTCTTCGTCCATTACCAGGTCTTCGAAAAGCTTCTTGGATGCCGAATCGGCATTGGCAGAACATTCATTGGCGAACTTGTTGTACATCATCACGCTACCTTCCTCCAGTTCCTTACCCCTGTCGAGCATCTCCCTGACATCATGTATGTTTTTAACCTCCCACGCCGGGACCATTTCAACTTCGCCGCCGAGGAACAATATACGCTCGGCTAAACGCTCGATATGCAACATCTCTTCAATAGCGGTTTTTTTAAACAGGTCGGCCAGCAGGTCATATCCCTGGTCATCGCAGTGAAAATGGAAATACATATACTGATGAACCGCGGATAACTCATCGGCTACCGCCTTGTTCAGTAGTTCCTGGCTTTTTTCGTGCATAATAATCCTTCCGTAATTATAAAATTGTGCGTTAAAGTAATCTATGTTTGTTCTGTTTTATTAAACCAAATGATATTTTGTCCACGACTTATATCCTGTTTATTAGTTTTATACAGGGAGGTCCGGGGTAGCCGGCCTCCCCATTTACCCGAGATTTCTAATAAGCCTACTGGATATCGAAGCGGTCCAGATTCATAACCTTGTCCCACGCGGCTACGAAGTCTTTCACGAACTTTTCCTTCGAATCTTCACAAGCGTAAACTTCCGCGATTGCCCTAAGCTGTGAATTGGAACCGAAGATAAGGTCGACACGGGTCGCGGTCCACTTAACCCCGCCGTTTTCGTAATCCAGTCCCTCAAATACGTTTTCGGAAGAGGAGGATTTCCGCCAATTCGTATTCATATCGAGGAGATTTACAAAGAAATCGTTTGTCAGCTTTCCGGGTTGTTCGGTGAAGACGCCACGCGCGGACTTACCGAAGTTCGCGTTCAAAGCGCGCATACCGCCGACAAGAACTGTCATCTCGGGAGCGGTAAGAGTCAACAGGTTTGCCTTATCCAGTAGCAGTTCTTCAGCCGGTATTTTAATTCCATCTCGAAAATAATTCCGGAAACCATCGGCTACAGGTTCGAGAACGGAAAATGACTCAACATCGGTCTGCTCCAGTGAAGCATCCATACGGCCGGGCGTAAACGGGACCTTAACCTCATGTCCGCCATCCATCGCGGCTTTTTCAACGGCGGCGCACCCGGCTAAAACAATCAGGTCAGCCAGCGAAACCTTCTTTGAACCTGACTGGGCGCTATTGAACTCTTTTTGAATATCTTGCAGAACCTTCAAAACTTTCGCTAATTGTTCCGGCTGGTTTACTTCCCAATTCTTTTGAGGTTCAAAACGAATCCGCGCCCCGTTGGCGCCGCCCCGCATGTCCGAACCGCGGAATGTCGAAGCCGAAGACCAGGCAGTGTAAACCAATTCAGAAACAGGCAAACCCGAAGATAAAATCTTATCCTTGAGGGAAGCGATGTCCTTCTCATTAATCAGTTCATGATCGACTTCTGGAATTGGATCCTGCCAGAGTAGCTCTTCATCAGGAACTTCCGGACCGAGATAACGAGAACGAGGTCCCATATCACGATGGGTAAGTTTGAACCATGCCCTGGCGAAAGCATCGGCGAATTCCTCAGGATTTCGCTGGAAACGACGCGCTATCGGTTCATAGATCGGGTCGAAACGAAGGGAAAGGTCGGCAGTGGTCATCATGGGGCGGTGTTTTTTCGACGGGTCATGGGCGTCTTCAACCATATCCTCTTCATCCACATCAATAGCCAGCCACTGATTCGCGCCAGCCGGGCTCTTTACCAATTCCCACTCGTACTTGAACAGCATGTTCAAATAACCCATATCCCATTTGGCGGGATTCGGTTTCCAGGCGCCCTCAATACCACTGCCGATAGTGTCGACGCCTTTGCCACTTCCGAAACTGCTCTTCCAGCCAAGCCCCTGTTCCTCAATGGGGGCGGCTTCGGGTTCCGGACCGAGGAGGGCCGCGTCGCCTGCGCCATGGCATTTTCCGAAGGTGTGCCCGCCGGCAACAAGCGCTACGGTTTCCTCGTCATTCATCGCCATGCGCGCGAACGTTTCGCGAACGTCACGGCCGGAGGCGACCGGATCAGGATTGCCATTGGGTCCTTCCGGGTTTACGTATATCAAGCCCATTTGCACGGCCGCAAGGGGATCTTCAAGTTCCCGGTCGCCGGAATAACGCTTGTCACCAAGCCATTCGGCCTCGGAACCCCAATAAACGTCCTCTTCCGGTTCCCAGATATCCGCTCGTCCGCCGCCGAAACCAAAGGTCTGCAATCCCATCGACTCCAGGGCGCAATTTCCGGCGAGTATCATGAGGTCCGCCCAGGATAACTTCCGGCCGTATTTTTTCTTGATCGGCCAGAGGAGCCGGCGCGCTTTATCAAGGTTCACGTTGTCCGGCCAGCTGTTGAGCGGAGCGAAGCGCTGGTTGCCTGTTCCCCCGCCGCCTCTGCCATCGCCCATACGGTAGGTGCCGGCGCTGTGCCAGGCCATTCTTATAAAAAGCGGCCCATAATGACCATAATCCGCCGGCCACCAATCTTTTGAGTCAGTCATCAAATTGTACAGGTCCTTCTTCACTGCATCCAGGTCGAGGCTTTTAAATTCCTTCGCGTAATCAAAATCCTCACCCATGGGATTGGGTAGAGGCGAATGCTGATGGAGAATCTTCAGGTTTAACTGATTGGGCCACCAGTTTGCGTTTGCCTGGGCTCCCATTACCGTATGTCTTTGAGCCGAACCGGTTACCGGGCAATTGCTCACCTTATTTCCGTTTTTGTCATTCATCTTGATTTCCTTTCTAATAATTACTATTTAGTAACAATTCCTATATTTCTAAAACAATTAGAACATTTCACAACTTTACCTCGAATCTAATTATTTCTTACTATTTAGCTTTGCGCCACAACTACTGCACAACCCGCGCACTTCAACATGTTTCGAGTGAATCTTGGGCCAGCCACGGGCATCGGCAGGCAATTCCATGTTGTCAAAATCGGGCCACATGAAATCTTCAATTTTTTTACATCGGGTGCAGATAAGATGATGGTGAACCTTGAGGTTGATGTCGAACCTGGCGACGTTGTCGAGGATTTGCACCCGTTTTATCAAACCATTATTTTCAAATGTCAATATAGTGCGGTAAACAGTATCCAGAGAAATTGTCCTAAGTTTTTTACGCACTTTTTTGAACACATTTTCGGCGGTGGGATGGCCATGGAATTTAGCCAGTTCATGGAAAATCTCCGTCCTCTGATGGGTAATCCTCAGGCCCTTCGCCCTGCAAACCCGCTCAAATCCCTTCATTAATTCGGATACGCTTGAGCTGTTCCTTTCAGGCATTTAATCCTCTATTAAGGTATTATTCCTAAGTAGGATACAATAGGCAATAAATGACATATAAGCAAGAACTACTTTGCCCTTAAAAAAGTTTCGTTAAAATCCTGAGAGATAATCCTGCGCCGAGTAACTACAATTTATGGAGTTAAATAAACTATATCAATTAAAAAAAACGGGCATTGAAACCCGGTCTTTAAGCAAGGAATGGTTTTGGGATTGCTGTTTCCGGTCGGTATTTCCTGAATTTGTAATTCTATTTATCAGAACAGCTTAGAAAGTTTCATATCCAATTCT
Source organism: Candidatus Zixiibacteriota bacterium (assembly GCA_014730345.1). GTDB lineage: Bacteria > Zixibacteria > MSB-5A5 > UM-FILTER-46-8 > UM-FILTER-46-8 > WJIJ01. Next base: position 5,154 of record WJIJ01000084.1, read on the forward strand.
CTATTTTGATTTTTTCGTTCGACCCGAAAATTATATTTAGTTCCGGGATCGGCTCTCAATAACTTCCTTATCGACAACAATCCCCCGAAGGTGTCGACTCCCAGACCATTGATCGCGAGGATAATATCCCCTTTAATAAAACCGGATTTATCCGCGGGTGTGCCTGGAGAAACATATATTACCTCGACCTGTTCTTCGCCGTTTAAAGCGACCTGCAGTCCGGAATTATCTTCAGGCCAAATGTGATTAAATTTTTTACCCTTTTCTACAATCAGCCTTTCATTCCCGTAATCTAAGCACAAGATGAAATTTCGGAAGAGGGAATTTCCGAGAATACCAATTCGGTCGGATGTGAAGTTTGTATCAGTGCCTCCATAAGGAAAACTTATTACGGGATTATTTATTGTAAATCCCGCGAAATCTATATTATCACAACGAATTTTTTTTAAAAGATATTCATTGCCTGCCCCATGCCCCATTAGTAATACGCCGTCCTTTTCACTAAACCCCTCGCGCAATGCGTAACGACCGTCAATATGGGAAACTCCGGCGCCAATATCGAGCAACCAGTTCCCCGTATGGCCGCCGTCAAGCGTGGCCCTTACATTAAAAACGCTGTTTTGAAAATGCATATCTATTATTTGCCCGGTACCGGAATATTTATAGGATTCCGGGGCGTAAAATGAAAGCAACTCATTGGCGTAGTCAACCCTGGTTACAAACCGGGACAGGAAATCATACCCAAGGATACCCGCGAAATCTACTCCTATACGCCTTTTTAGATTATCCATATCTATAACAGCCGCGGTTTGCTCTTTGAACCGGATTCCGGCGACGGTAAATGACGGTAATTTTGTGAGGCTCGCGACCACTGTTCCGCCCGCTCCCCGCCCTTTTAATTCACCCTCTAAATCAAGGTTAAGTTCTTCGGCGAAATCCTGGTTTAATACACTAATACCGGCTCCAGTGTCGAGTATGAACAGGCGTTCTTTTCCGTTGATCAACACCGGGATATATAGATGATTCTCAATAAATTCAAAAGGGATGTTTTCAACGCGGTCCATACCGTTGAGAAATTCATAGTCTTTCGCGCCTTCCTCCGGCGGTTCAAAAATTGAGTCTGGAATCGTTTCATCTGACACGTACTTAGTTAATTCCATTACCTTAACCTGGCCTGTTTGGTGGTCGACATCCTTTTGCCAAAATGGAATCAATATATCATTCACCCTTCGGTAGTCTCCGTAATAACTATCATGGCTGTTTTCGCCTTCCAGAAAAACCGCCTTCTGTTTGAGGAAACTTCGCGTATTGATATAGTATATATGGCTGTCGTTGTTAATATTATTAGTTATCCGCACAACATAACAGTCAACCTTCTCCAACAGCTCGATACTTTCGAGGGCAACCGTAAAAACATCCGATTCCGGTTGAGCGTAAGCGTAATCTTCATACAACACGGTCAACTGACGGCGTTTTTCTTCCGCGTCATCGGGATTAGTGATTACCTGCAATTTTCCATTCTGGTCCAATACCCATGCATTCTCTCCATTGTCTCCCTGAATAATATTTAATGGCCCCAGGCTGAGTTCAACACGGCTCAAATTCGGTTTCCGCGTCCATATCTTGATAGCCCCATCCATGCCGCCAAGCGATATTGCGCCTTCGGAATAGGTTGTTTTTTCCGCCTTTAACTTCTCCAGCCCCCCAACAGCATCGAAACTCCTGTTTAAAATTTCATAAGGGTTTTTAATCTCCCGGGTATAGCCGGTAACGCACAATGCGATATTTAAAACAACGGCTGAAATTAGTATCTCATAATAAGTGTTCATTTCGCCTTTCCTTTCGATAAATCCTTAACCATATAACTTTACGTATGGTATAATTTAAGGTTGCGGTATTATTGGGAAACGGGAGGTATCTTAAATAAAGCGATTAATTTTTACTGATTTCCGGTTAATTAAGGTATTAATTTCACTACTTCGGAAATGGAGACTCCCGGCGTGAGAAAGAGCCCGGAGAGGAATAATTCCACCCGTTAAGCGCTATACTAAATGATTCTTATCCGAAATAAAAAAGCCGGGCACATTAACCCGGCTATAGATATCGTCATAAATAGGCGCTTCAGCTTCTTTTATACTCCTCCACACCCTTGATATACATATTCTCCCCTCTGCAGTCCTGGGCTACAATCGCCGGGAAATCCTTAACCTTCAGCTTGCGTACCGCTTCGGCGCCCAAGTCTTCATAGGCGATAACTTCGGCGGATTCAATCGAACGCGCTATCAATGCCGCCGCGCCGCCTATGGCCACCATGTAAACCGCCTTGTTCTTTTTCATGGCTTCAACAACTTCGGGACCCATCTCGCCCTTTCCAATCATACCCTTCAATCCAACGCCAATCATCGCCGGCGTATATGGATTCATCCTGTAAGAGGTGGTCGGTCCTGCCGAGCCTATCGGTTTTCCGGGTTTTGCCGGGGCCGGGCCGACGAAATATATAATCTGCCCGGTAGGATCGAACGGAAGCTCCTCCCCTTTTTCTATAAGGTCTACCATGCGTTTATGGGCGGCGTCACGGGCGGTGTAAACCGTGCCGGTTATATAAACCCTGTCTCCCGCTTTCAACGATTCAACTACATCGTCGGTAAGCGGGGTATTTATTTTTTTCGTATTTTCACTCATATCTCAAACCTCATTTTCATTTTGACCTTGTTAAAGAACCGCTTCTTTATGGCGGGCGGCATGGCAGTTTAAATTAACGCTTACCGGGAAGGAAGCGATATGGCACGGGTGCGCTTCTATCTGCACTCCCAATGCCGTCGTCCGACCGCCCAGCCCCTGAGGTCCGATTCCGAGATTATTGACTTTTTCCAGCAATTCGGCTTCAAGATCGGCATAATATGGATCGGGATGTTTACTGCCGACTTCCCTGAGGAGAGCTTTCTTGGCGAGGTAGGCGCATTTCTCGAACGTTCCGCCCACGCCAACGCCCACGATAATCGGCGGGCAGGGGTTGCCGCCGCTTTTGCGGACACGCTCGACCACGAATTCTTTCAGTCCTTCCACGCCGTCGGCGGGTTTCATCATGCGCACTTCGGACATGTTCTCAGAACCGCCGCCTTTTGGCGCCACTGTAATTTTGAACTTGTCGCCGGGGACGATTTCAAGATGGATGATACCGGGGGTATTGTCGCCGGTATTTTTGCGGCGCAGAGGGTCTTCTACGATAGATTTGCGCAGGTAGCCATCGGAATATCCCTGACGAATACCATCATTGATGGCATCATTGAGATTACCGCCGGTGATACATACATCCTGCCCCATCTCCACGAATGTTACCCCGAAGCCGGTGTCCTGGCACATGGCCACCTCTTCGGTATGGGCAATTTCCGCGTTTTTAATAATCTGCTGGAGGATATCTTTGGCCAGCGGGGATTCCTCGTCAGCTTCGAATTTCTTCAAAGCGCCAAGCACATCCTCGCCGAGATGGTAATTAGCCTCCATGCATAACCGTTTTACGGTTTCGGTTATAAGGCTTGCTTCAATATTTCTCATTAAAAACTACTCCGATTATTTATCAATAAGTGATAGAAGTCCACTAACCATATTTTCCATGGCTTTATTAACCGAGCCGATTTTTTCCTCGCCGTAATGACCGGCGGTGGTTACCAGCTCGTTGGTTTCGTCTATAATAACTTCGCTGTTGCGGGTATTAACCGAGATGACCCCCATGCGCTCGAGGAATTTATCGAACCGGGGGTCATTGCCCACCGTAACGCTGGGAGGCGATTCGGTAAGGTCGTTTATTGCCTGAGTAAGATATTTTACCGAGAATCCGCTGGCCGCTATCGGTTTTTTTCGGCGATAGATATCGCGGATGAATCGTTTCAATTCCTGGTTCAAAGCCACTTTTTCTTCCTGGCTGGCCTTTTTATCAATACTTATTACGCCGGGAATTATAAGCGCGCTTATATCCTTGCCGATTTCACGGTCCATAGGCTCGTATGTACCCATTATCAAGCCGGGTATATCCTGAATTTTGGTTATTGAGCGCCCGGAATCGAGGTCGGGGGCTATGATATTGACAATCCGGAAGCGCGATTTTTCCACGAAATAATACAAAAAAAGAAGCTCCCAGATATCAGGCGAGAAATCGCCGCCGAAAGAAGATAATAAAACCCCTAATTTGCGGGGCTTATTGCCTTTTTTCGCTCCGGAAGCGTCAGCTTTTGGATGCATTACAAAACAATGTAATTTAAAAGGTAGAAAATACTATGCCGGGTAAACGGATGCTCTTCTGCGGCTCCGTCCCCAACGTTCGAATTTCACTATTCCATCAATCTTGGCAAAAATTGTATGGTCTTTGCCGATGCCCGCATTCACTCCGGGATGAACATCGGTGCCGCGCTGACGGACGAGGATAGAACCGGCAGTCACATGCTGTCCGGAGAACCTCTTTACTCCCATTCTCTGACCTTTTGAGTCACGGCCATTTCGGGATGATCCAACGCCTTTCTTATGTGCCACAACAATCCTCCATTATTTCCAATTCTCGCTAAAACGCCTAATATAATTAATTTCGTCCTTATGGCAAGTATTTTTATTACTTTTATTTATTTGTTATAAACGTGAGAAGGTCAGAAAACGTGCTTTAATAAAACAAGGAGAACATCTCCGAAGCAACAGAGGGGGGCGGAACCGTTACCCCGCAAGATAATTCTCCTTGCAATCTTCATTTTTTCTAACAGTATAACGAGTGAAGAACATCTTTGGTTCCAGAATAAATGAAAAAAGCTCTAATTATCAATAATAATTATTATCGGTTTAGAAATGTATCTCCGCCCAGATACTCAACTCGCGGGTATGGTGGGTTTTCTGTAATTTGAGGTCCTTGGAGTCGGTCCAACCTATCTTCAAACCCCCGGAGATTGTGGAGGAGAATGAGTAACTTCCGTTGATGTTAAAATTGAAATTCTCTTTATGAGAATCGACATTATAGGGAAGCCCTTGCTTGGATGTTTCCGATTTATCGGTACTCTTGGAGATATTAAGACCGATATTCATATTCGAGTCAAACTTAATCCTGCTTAAGAACGGTAGTTTTATACCTTTCGGCGCTTTGAAAGAATAGTTGAAACTTACAGTAATAGACTGATTGCTGGAACGCCTCTTGTTATTACTGGTTCCGCTTTCGCGCAGGTCTTCAGAAGTGGATTTTGAGGTGTTCATCCGGATAGATGTGCGTATACCATTTTTCCAATTAAGCGACCAGTTGAACAACGGGTCATAAGACTTGGTAATATCCTTTTTAATCTTCTCGCCGGTATCGGGGTTTTCGGACAGGTCCTCTTTTTCGGAGTATCCCGATGAAATTGAAGATGACGACGCTATCTTCTTTAAGAAGCCGATACGCTCCAGCCCTGTGAAGTTGACATCTATATCCGGGAAGGTAACCGATGTGGCCCGGTTAGGTTCGGTGGATGTGCGCTTGGTAACGATTCGCTTGGTGTAACCGCCGTCGATATTCAGCATCTTAATAGGCGAAATCCCCGAGCGCAGGCTGTAGCTGTCGGTAATTGTTTTGGAATCGCGCTGGCCTACATTTTCAACCTGCTTTGTTTCCACACCTGGATCTTCGGTAAAACCGAATTTATACATATATGATGGGTCGCCGGTTAAACCTGACCTGGCGAAATTCTTGGAGCGGGAGAAGTTGCCCCGCAGGGGATCGAGACTCCGGAAAAGCCCCACGAACCGGTGCCACAGCCATACCGGGCTTCCCAGCATGGGCCCGCCTGATTCTTCTTCTTCGTCGCCGCCTCCGAGTCTTCCGCCGCCCTCATCACCATCACCTTCTCCTTCTCCGGCTCCCCCGCGCGGCTGATTAGGAGGCCTGCGCGGTTGATTCGTTCCCTTCCCCCTGCCGAACAGCTTCTGCCAGTTCAATGATGTTTCCACGCCGACATTATTGCCGTTATCAACCGAAAGAGTAGAGTCGGCCTGCTGATTGGGATCAGAATTGTGATGGTAGTTGGCATCGTAAGAGAACTTGGTATCCAGGAAGTTAATCAACTTGGGGCGCCAGTTGCCGTTGAATCTCTGCTTGTAGTCGAGTTCAGTACCGAAGTCGAATTTTTTCAGATCAAACCCGGATTCATCCCGTATATCCCTCAAAGAAGTAAGGTTGAAACCATAATTCATTGAGGAGAACGGATTGTAGGCGACATCGGAAGTGAATGTAAAGTCGCGGGTGTATGTATTAGTTCTGTTGCCCGAAATCGAAAGCGAATTACGTTTGACCGAATTAACATTACCACTGAAGGTAAGTGTTGTCGGCAATGGATAAAAGTCGGAACCGGACAACGCTTTCAGCAATATTACATTTTCGGTCCACTTGAAAACCGGAACCTTGGGACCTGTGCGCATGGACAGGTCATAAGTGCCCTTCAAGTTCCACTGGTCAAGCGACGATTGCGGGGTAGCCGGCGAACGGGAGCGTTCGCTGGACGCGGAATATGACCCCGACAGCCTGTTCAATGTAGCGTTTACAAACCAGTTGTCAGTTTTCATGTTCATAGATTGGCGGACATTGAACGTCTTGCTGGTACGTTCGGTGCGCTGTTCCTGCTTCAATTCCTCGGGCAGGATAATATCCGAACCCGGTTTCAACCTTGGCAATTGGAGGGTATTGGACCATGACGCCGAAACCGGCAGGTTCATACCCCACGACGGCGGGAGGAGTTTATGCAATGATACAGAACCGCGGAATTGTTTTGATGTGGATGTCGCTCCCGAACCCCGTTTCTGAAGCAGGTTATGGAAATCGGCGCCCACCCGTTCATAGGAGGCGGTCAAATCCACGAAGTCCGCCCACTTGGTATTTAAGGAAACGCGGCCGGCCCAGTCGGTATCATCGCGGGGTTCGGTAACGCGGAGTTCGTTGAGCCACACCTGTCCGGTATAAGATTCGGACGCCGAATCGGGGGCTTCCACACCGACAACGAACCAGAGAACCCTCGTCAATGACGGGTCGCCGTGAATCCTGTATTTACCCTCGGTCGTATCCCTTACCCCGGTGCCTTCATTGTTAGTCAGCATCGCGTTTTTTAACTGGGTCAATTCCGCGAAGCTTATGGTCATCTCATTTGACTCCGCCCAACCGGGCGCAAGTTCCGTATGATACTCGTAGTAATTATTTATAGTATCCGGGCCCATCCTGAAGAAGAATTTCAAGCCCTTATCGGCTATATCCGGGTGGCCGTAGATCCACATTTTCATGGTCTCATAATTGGTATAATCTTCAGCTGAATACAACTGGCGGTAGGCGGAACCGCTGTGGCCGGCTTTTAAGTTTTCGAAGCTAAGGACCAGCGACTGCTCTTTGCGTTCCAGGTCGGTAGCCGGGTCTCTTTCAATAGACACATCCGGCGGGGCCACATAACCGGAGTTCTCCTGGTTGTTTATGACGCTGACATTGAATGTTTCCGTAATCTCGACGGGATTATTTATCGGGTCGTCAGTACTCACACCGCTTTCGAGCCACTTGTTGCCCACCAACTGGAACTGCGCGATCTGCAAAGTAACCGGCTGGTCAGCTCCGGTTATCCAGAAACGGGTATATTCGATACGGTTCCATTTGGGGCTTCCCACGCTGTCGTAGGCAAGCGGATCCTGCAACGGTATACGGTACTGCCGCCACACAATCCTCTCGCCGTCATCCATAACCGTTACAGTGGAGTCCGCTATATATTCGGGGTCATCGAGATCAAAGGTAAATCCAAAATAGCTGTTTACCTGGTCGAGGGTATTATTATCATTGATATCTTCGGTATCGGGTTTGCGTCCGCGGTCGGGGTCTTCGGCGTTACCCTCTGTACCGTTAATCCGGCTGTAATCATAACGGTCGGAATAGTTCCAGTTATCTCCGTGAGGGTCTCCGGGAGTGGCATTATAACCGGACTTGATAAACCGGTTATCATCATTTTCCAGGGAATTGAATACTCCATCGAGTCCGGTATCTTCGTCATCATCGAGGATTCCATCGCGGATTCCATTTTTCGGCTGGTCCTCGGTTTCCAGCCGTCCGTTGCCATTGATGTCCTCACTTATTACCCCGAGGTCGATACCCATACGCACATCGGTGTCGCCGATTTTCCTCATCCATAATTCGATGAACTTTGTCCTTGTTTGGTCCTGCAATCCGAGAGGAAGAGTACGCATCAAACCTGCCCATGACTCGGAGCTGTCCATTTCGTCCGGGGTATACTCTATTTGCAGAATATTCGTGCGGTTTTCCGACTCCCGCACCTGCCGGTTGGGCCATACGAGGGTAATCGGGATCTGGTCATAGGGATTATACCAGAGCAAATGAGCTCTTCTCGGCGAATATGTTATCGAATCGGGTTCGTCTATCGCTTCCGGACGGGAACTCAAGGTCCATGGACCCCTGAAAATCGAGAGGTCGAAATACTCACGGCTCGATTCGAAATCATCAATATACGCCTTCCCCTTCGTATTGGGATTGGGTATCGACTGGGCGAATTCCGCCTGGAAATTTACCCTCGAGTCCGCCTCGGTTTCAATCAAAGGAAGCCCGTCCACCGCTTCGGTCATGAAAGCCGGTTCGAAAGAAAGGGAAACATCTGTATCCCACACGAAATTCCGCGATGGCTCCCGGCCAACCCTCGGTTTCTGGTCGGCTGTAGTTTCGCTCTTATAAAGGGCGGTTGTTCCTATCCAGTTCTGCTCGCCCAAGTTGTAAACCAACCGAGTTCCAAAGAGTGATTTCTTCTCTGCCAGGAAGAACGGCGAATACTCATAGTCGATGGTAATATTGGCATTGGGGTCGCTGGCTTCATCGGTAAGGAATGTAACCTGCCCCAGTTCATACATGATATTGTAATCCTTGCCCTTCTGCAGGGTTCTGCCGTTAAGTCGCACCGTCTCCGAGCCGGGAATAATATTGGTATGGTTCAGCGAGAAAGATGTGGAGCGGTTGGTTGTCATTATATGGAAGTAGTACTGGGATGCTTCCTGCCGTTCCTGATCATTATCGCTGTCATAAATTTCCGGTACTTTGTCGGCGGGATCGAGTTCATCGATATTAAAGGGTTCCGCGTAAGGGAAAAACAGGTGCCCGAGGGTGAAATTAATCCTGTTCTGGTCGACCAGGTTATCCGGCGTTGGATTGCCCTGGGTATCGTTCTGGTCGAGACCCAGAAGCTGAATGAAGGGCGTACCCTTGTATTCCGAGGAATCCACCGCCGGTTCCTCACCGCCGCGGACGCCGCGGTAAATGGTCAACTCGAATCCATCCCGGTCTATCCTCGATGTTTTAAGACTGTATACGCTTCTTACTTCATTTTCCCATGTCGAAAACGATGAATCAGCTCCGGTTTCCTTCCAGATTAGTTTAAGCACAAAGCTTGTATCAGGGTCGGTCAGGGGTTGGTAGTTGAAGATTCCTATAGTATCCCTCTGACCGTTATCTTTCTGGATATCCATCCACGCGCCCAGTATCTGGTCGTATCCCAATGCCCGGTCCAACCTGATATATGGGCGGTTGCCGGGGTCGGTACCTCCGGGCCACAGCTCATATTCATCGGTTTCGATAAGTTCGAACTGGTTGAACTCGAACTCGCCGCGCCTGGTTTCCTCTTCGGTAGGCAACGGTCCACCGGCACGGTTAGGGTTGACCACCACCAGCGCGTTGGATTCGGCCTGGTTGGAAGACCTCCTGTAAAGTTTCAAATCAACAACAGAATCAGTAGGGGCGATTAATTCACCGGAGGCGTCAAGCCAGAAATATGTCCTCTTAAGGTATTCATAATCGCGGACAATGATAGCTTCCTGCTGGGCACCCGCGGTAAATGTAGTTTTCTCCGTGGAGCCTTTTTCCTGCGAAGTAATAACGGTCAAGTCGAGATTGCCGACCTGCGCTTCCGCCTTGATACCGAATAATCCCTGCACGTTCTGGGAGTAACCGACGAACTGGGTGTTGGGAAGCGACAGGTTGGTGTTTCCTGCTTCAATGGATTTTACTATTTCATCTTCATATCCAGTATATTTGAGATGGATTCTATTCTCAAGGTCAGAAAGCGCCTTGGAGTCCTGCTTTACGCTGACGGTAATCTTGTCGCCGATTGTACCGGTTATATCAAACTTGGATTCCTGTTCCATATTGAGGGTCGGGAATTTGGATTGTTTGTAGGCCGCCGTTGATTGTACTCCCGAATCCCATTGGGATTTACCTGTAAAGGTGATCCGCCGGTAGCCGGTAACTTTCAGGCCGGGACCACCTTCGCCGATGATACTCCGCACTACTTTCGGGAACTTGATAGGAATTTCATATTCAAGCAGACCGCCCTCTTTATCTTCCTCTTCCTTAAGCTGGGATTCGTAAAGATGCTCTTTCCACGCGTTGAAATTCAGCAGAGCAGTCTGGTAAGGAACATATATTTCCCGGCGGACATACAACGGCTCATAAAGTTCGTAACCGCCCTCGGTGTATTCGATTTTGATCCATTTCCCCTCAGGACCGACCTCGACCTTGCGGTCAATCTTGAATTTTGTGGAAAGCAGGGGCTGGCGGCGCTTGGTAATAGACAAACCCATCTGGGGTTTCTCGTAAAAGAAATGCAGATAACGCCTCTGGGATTGATCGAGGGAAAAATCAAGTTCCTGACCGAATACAATTCCGTCAGACATAAAGAACAAGATACTAATCAGAATTACTGAAATAGCGGAATAAGGGGATAAACTTTTCAAAAAAGCCTTAAGGGACATTAATTAAGCTATTGGCTAATGTCTATTTTATTTTTTTTACAGTGTCCCGATAGGCTTCCTCCTCTATTTTAATCGATTATAGTCTCTAATAGTTCCCTGTGTTCCCCGAAATCACCAACGGGGCGAACCTCCATGCGAAGATCAACGGAGAACTTTTCCTTAACTTCCGCCTTCAGACCGGCCCCTAATTTAACCATGTCCGCGGCAGTCGCTTCGCCGTAATTGACGAATATGTTGGCGTGCTTTTCGAATACGCCGGCATCGCCGATACGACGCTCTCGCGCGCCAACCTGATCAAGGTACCATCCGGCGGCGACATTCATTCCCGCATCGCGGGGATTTTTAAGATTCTTAAAAAAAGAACCGGCGGAATAATAATCCAGAGGATGTTTTTCCCGGCGTATCTCCCGATGCCGGCTGATCTTAGCGCCGATTTCATCCTTGTCGCCTTTCACCAGTTTAAACGAGGCCGACAATGCCAGCTCCCTGTTGTCTTTCAGCGCCGAATGACGGTACCTGAACTTGAGTTTTTCCTTGTCCGCGGTAACAACTTTGTTGTCCTCATCTAAAAGCACGGCCTTGTGGAAAACATCGGAGACACTTCCTCCGAACGCGCCCGCGTTTCCGCATACGGCGCCTCCCACCGTGCCCCATATACCGGCGGCAAACTCCAAGCCGGAAAGGGAGTTGTGATGAGAGACATCCACGAGGTCATCGAGCGTCATCCCGGTTTCCGCGGATATTATATTATCGTCAATTATATAATTAACACACATATTCTTAATCACGATTCCGTGAAATCCATAGTCGCCGACAAGTATATTCGAACCGCCGCCAAGCAAGAAATAGTCTATGCCATTCTGGCTGGCAAACTTAACGGCGTCTATTAAATCATCCACTGATGCGGCGTTTACTAAAAACCGCGCCGGACCTCCAATCCTTATGGAGGTATGTTTCGACATCGGCTCGTTTTCCAGATACAAACCTTCGAATCTTTTTTTAAATGCCGGTTCCCAAGCGGGTTTTGCCGCATTATCCTTAAGCATTTCGGGGGTCATATCCGATTTATCTTTATGGCTCAAAATACTAAATTTTCCACAAAATACAAGACTAAAATGCGCGTAATCATCCTTATTAACTATCGGTCAATCCATGGGAAATCCTTATATATCGTGAGGATTATCCCGTTCTTTGGGGATGAATTCCTTAATTATATAGTAATTTCCGCCTTCTTTTTTGGGTATACTCTTAGCAGGAAGGTCGGTGACTTCCACCAGGCGGAATCCCGAGGAAAGCGACATCCCAATCAAATCGCCTACCTTGATTTCCTTTCCGGCTTTCGCGGATTTATCGTTGAGTTTGATTTTACCCCCGTCGCACAATTGCCTGGCGAGTGTGCGGCGTTTTACAAGGCCTGTTGTTGAGAGGTATAGATCAAGCCTCATCCGGAGATTTCCCTGATATCGACATGGTAGCGGTTCCACGCCTGTTCGATCAACTCTTCGAGTTGCTTGTTGGCCTTTTCCCTGCGGGCGAACTCCTGCAAATCTTCCCAGTCAAGCTCCAGACTTACCGGGCGTTCGGGTTGTTTGTCGAGGATTTTTAATATATGAATCCCGGAGGAGCTGACCAGAGGAGGGACGACTTCGCCGACCTCGGCGTTGAGAGCCGCTTGCTTGAACTCCTCGTTCATCTCTTCCTGAACATACCATCCGAGTTCTCCGCCGAACACGTTGGACTCGGTATCCTCTGAAAATTGTTTTGCCGCTTCTTCGAAGGACATCCCGTTTTGTATAAGGGCGTAAACACTATCGGCTTTTGCCATCACCCTGGTTGAATCCGCCGCGGACGGTCGGGTAGCGAAAAGGATATGGCGGCAGCGAATCCGCTCTCCCTCGCGCTCCTCACATTTTATTAAATGAAAACCAAAATCGGTTTTTATCACCGGCGACAATTCTCCCGGTGAAAGCGAAAATGCCGCCCTCTCGAATTCGGGAACCATGTCGCCGCGGCCGAAAAAGCCGAGGTCGCCGCCTTTGCGGGAGGTGGGGTCGTCGGAGTAAACCATGGCCATATCCGAGAAACTCTCCCCGCCTTTTATCCTGGTGAGCAAGCTTTCCGCTTTTGCCCTCTGGGTATCCAGGGTATACTCGCTGGGATGTACATAGAACAGTATATGGGCAAGCTTGATGCTTGCGGGACGTTCCGGAAGGCTGTCCCGGTATTCCTCGAAGAAATCTTTAACTTCCTGGTTATTGACCGTGGTGGAACTTAACTGCTTGTTGAGGAGCCTTTCCTTCAGCAGTTGGTTTTTAACCTCATCGCGATAACGTTCGCGCAGGTCCTTCAAACTCAATCCTTCCTGGGCAAGCTGGTTGATAAACGATTCTTCCGATGGAAATCTCGATTTCACGGCTTCAATGTGCCGCTCGAGGGCGTCTCGTATCTCCGCTTTTGAAACCGAAATCGATGTGTCCGCCTGGGCTATAAGCAGTATCAATTTTTCCTCTATCATCTGCTTAAGGAGGTCTTCTTTAGCCTGCTGTTTCTCAAAACTCGTGTAGCCCTTGAATGCCCCCTGCGCGGAGAGAAGCTGGAACTGTGAAAGCAGTTCGCTCTGCAGGATTATCTGGTCATGAACCACCGCCACGATCCTGTCGAGAACCTCGCCGTAGGAAAGACCGAAAACAGCGATTATCATCAGGGGTATAAACAATAACTGAATTTTCTTTTTCATTAGCTTGCTCCGGTAAATAAAATATTATGGCTGTGGATTAAATCCAACCAACTCCTGAAGCTTCTTATAGTCTTTGTCGACAACGTATTTTTCCTCCAGCTCAACCATGAAGCTGTCCCTTGCCGCCCTTCGCTTTGAATCGAGCAGTTGCCGTTTGATATCCCTCTCGACCATATCGAATGGTTTGGGTTTTGCCTTTTTATAACTGCGCGCTTTGATAATTCCGAAACCGGCATTCATTACCGGTATAGGCCCCAAATATTTCCCAATCCCGTTTTCTTTCACGGCATTGTAATAATAGGGCATCCTGCGTAGATTGACTTCCCCGATATTACCGCCGCGCTGTTTCGAATAGGTCCTTTGCGAATATTCCTGAACCATTCGAGAAAAACTCGCCCCGGCTTTAAGTTTGCGGAGAACTTCCTTCGCGGTTTCCTCGGATTGAACGAAAATTTCATCGACATCCGCGCTACCCAGTTCATAGTATTTGTCGTTATTTTCATCATACTCGGTACGGACTTCTTCATCGGTAACTTCTATACCCTCAAAAGCAATCCGGGCAATAGCGCGATCGGCCATCAGTTTCATATAATTGAGCCGCCATAACACATCGTACCTTGGATCCTCATCGTATCCCTGTCTAACGGCTTCAAATCCGGGCAATTCCCTTAACAGACATTTCTGGATAAATCTCTTATAACTGTCCATATCCCCCTCCTTCGGAAAATTGGGGGGAGGGACCCATTTAAAGCCCTCGATAAACTCCCTGAAGGTCAATGCCCCGCCTTCATAGGCGGCGATAGTATCGGCAAATTCTTCATCGGTGAAATACTCCATTTCAAAATCAAGATAATGCCCCTTGGCCTTGCCCAGCATGTTTATTCTTTTCTCGTACGTTTTAATCATTCCGGTATCTATCTGTACGGGATATTGCTCAAATATATCCTCGTACATATCATCCATTAAATCAGCGAAACGCGAATCCTGGGCGTTGGCGACAATTTCGTCGTAATTGGGGCTATCTTCGGATTTCTTGAGTTCTTTACGGGCGTTCACCTTCACAATCCAGTATGAATCATTCGCGTAAAAGGGTTTGGAAAATTCGCCGATGCTGAGGGTATCAACAACTTTCCTCATCGCCGAGGTATAGAAGGTAACCGGACGGAATCCCATCGCGCCGCGGTTGTTTTTCAACTGCCCGAAGTATGAGTATTCGTCTATCAACTCATCGACGGTCGCGCCATTCATTAATCTTCTGTAAGCGTTTTCCGCCGAGTCCGCGGGATGATAGACCTGCAAAACCGTTAAATCTATCTCATTTTTGGCATCTTCGAGCAAGACGGGAATTTCCTCTTCGCTGTAAAAGCGTTTAGAGTCGATACGGTCTTCATGCATAATCGCGGCGGCGGCATTCCGCTTCTCGATTTCCAGCCGTTCGGCGAACGCGGAATCTTCAGCCAATCCCGCCTCTTCCGCGGCGTTTGCCATCATCTGGATTTCAATCATATTATCCAGTATTAACTTCTTTCTCTCGTATTCCGCGTCGGGCGGGAGGTTGGCGTTGCGATTGTTCTGGGTATATGCTTCATGTACCAGGGCATAGGTTATGGTACTATCGCCTACCGTAGCCAGGACAATGTCATCTTTTCCACCGGAAGAACAACCGGTTAACATGGTAATCGCGCCTGTTAAAAGCATAATGGCGATTGAAACTGCCGGAAACAGGGAATATCTTCTCATTTTATCACTTCTGTTGAAATTAACATATATTGGCATGGGAATATAAAACCGATTTCACGATGACGCAACAGACTTGTTACCTATTTTCGTTAATCCTGTCGGTTCTTTTTTCGCCCGCGCTTTCCGCCATTCGTCTCATTGTATCGGATACGGCTTTCAAACCCTTCTGTTCCCGCTCTCCATCGAAAAAGATGTGCATTCCGAACGTGTCCGATGGGAAAAACTCTATCCTCTGCTCTATATTTCCCACAAAACCGGTTACCGTACTCCGGTCCGGCGATTTATCCCTGGGGAACTCGGCGGTAATTTTCTCACCCTTGAGGGTCAGTTTCGACAATCCGATTTTCCTCGCGGACAGCCTTATCCTGGACATCTGGATAAGATTCTCAACTGTTTTCGAAGGCCTTCCAAAACGGTCGGAGATTTCATCCCGTATCGAATCAATAACCCCATACTTGTCGGCATCGGCGAGCCTGCGGTACAGGTCCACACGCAGGTCCTTCTCGGGGATGTATGATTCCGGGATGTACAGGTCGCAATCGAGGGTCAACTTGGTATCCACCTGCTCGGTAAATTCCTCGCCTTTTAATTCGGCAACCGCTTCATCGAGCAAACGGCAGTAAAGGTCGAAACCAACCTCCTCGATAAACCCATGCTGTTGCCTTCCCAGCAGATTGCCCGCGCCGCGGATTTCGAGGTCGCGCATGGCAAGGTGGAAACCGGAACCGAGGGCAGTGAATTCCTCCATAGCTTTAAGGCGTTTTTTGGCGTCGATGCTCAATGACCGGTAAGGCGGGATAAGGAAATGCGCGTATGCCTGCCGGTCGGAACGTCCCACGCGTCCGCGAAGCTGGTACAACTGCGCCAGCCCGAGTTTATCGGCACGGTTGATGATAATGGTGTTCACCGATGGAATGTCCAACCCCGATTCGATTATAGTAGTAGATACCAGCACCTGGAATTCGCCGCGAGAGAATTTATACATGATATTCTCAAGCTGGCGTTCCTTCATCTGGCCGTGGGCAACAGTAAAACTCACCGCCGGCAATAGTTTTCTCAAATACCTGGCGATAGCCTCGATAGATTGTACGCGGTTATGCACGAAATAGACCTGCCCGCCCCGGTCAATCTCCCTCTGGACGGCATCGATGATAATCTTATCCTTGAACGGGCTGATTTCGGTGATAATGGGACGGCGGTCTTTGGGAGGAGTGTTGATCAAGGACATATCCCGCGCTCCCAAAAGCGAGAATTGCAGTGTTCGGGGAATGGGGGTGGCCGTCAGGGTCATTACATCCACAACCGTCCGCCACTTCTTTAATTTTTCCTTATGAGTTACCCCGAATCGCTGTTCCTCGTCAACTATCAACAATCCAATATCCTTGAACTGTATATCTTTTCCAAGAAGCCGATGGGTGCCGATGACGATATCCACCCTGCCTTCGTTTATAGCCTGAACAATTTTCTTCTGCTTGGCCCGCTCCACGAAACGCGATAGCATCTCCACGCTTATAGGATAGTCCTGCACCCTCTGGCTGAACGTTTCAAAATGCTGTTGGGCAAGTACGGTGGTGGGTACAATAATCGCAACCTGCTTTCCGGAATCAACTGCTTTGAAAGCCGCCCGTATAGCAAGTTCGGTTTTCCCGTATCCGACATCTCCGCAAATCAGCCGGTCCATGGGTGATTTGCTGTGCATGTCCGCCTTGATATCGGCGAGGGCGGTTATCTGGTCCGGGGTTTCCTCGTAGGGGAATGACGCTTCCAGTTGTTTCATCCAGTCGGTATCCGGCGGGTAAGGATACCCCGGGGCTATCTTGCGGCGGGCGTATATCTGGATAAGTTCCTCGGCCATTTCCATAACCGCCCGGCGCGCCCGTTTAACCGTCTTTTCCCACGCGCTGGAGCCGAGTTTCGAGAGGCGGGCTTTACCCTCGCCCCCTGAATATTTCTGGACCCGGTTGAACTGCTCAATGGGCACATATATATGGTCATCGTCCTTGTATTCGATATAAAGGCAGTCGCGCCGACGGCCTTCGACAGTAATCGTTCTTAAACCTATGTAACGCCCGATGCCGAAATCAATATGCACAACATAATCATTGGGATTCAAACTGCGGTAATCGGGAAGAGATACTCCTTCTTTGAACCTTCGGGGGCGTCTGCGAAGGCGGTGCCCGAAAAGTTCATGATCGGTGAGTACGGCAATCTCCCCGGGAGGAAACACGAAACCGTTCTCGATACGCGCCACCCCGAAAGAAAGGTCAGGCCTGCTGTCGCCGAGGAGTTCCTCGACACGGTCCCTCTGGTTAAGGTTGTCGCAGGCTATATGCACCGCTAATCCCTTGTTGAGGAATTCATCGATGCGGTTGCGCATTACGCTGGGTTTCAGCCCCGATATCGCCGGACTGTGGGATTCAAAATCGATATATTCGGTTCCGGAGATTTTAAACGGGTAGACGGTAATGGACGCCCGCTCATCCAAATGCGAGCTGAATTGTTCATAATCCAGCGTTAACTTCTCCATGGAACAAAGCGGCCATCCGGCTTCTTCAGCTTGTTCACGCCTTTCGGCGCCTTCCTCGATAAACTGACGGATCCCGTCCTCGATTGCTTCCGGTTCAATCTTGATAACCAGCGAA
>WJIJ01000009.1 GCA_014730345.1 Candidatus Zixiibacteriota bacterium
ATCGCCATGTATACCGACGAGCAAACCACCCTCGATATTATGACCGGGTGCAAAAGCCTCGACGATATGGATGAAGTCGAAAAAGCGCAGTGGATGGTATTGCTGATGAAACGCATGGATAATTACATCCATGACGAAGAAACCAAACTGCAGATACTTTCCCAGTGCTCATGCCGGTGCTACGAAGACAGCCTCCACGAACTCCGCGCCGTATATGAGCAATCGAAAAATATCGATACGCTCCTGGAAGCTATGCACGGCAAAGTGTTCCTCGTCAAACC
Source organism: Candidatus Zixiibacteriota bacterium (assembly GCA_014730345.1). Classification (GTDB taxonomy): domain Bacteria; phylum Zixibacteria; class MSB-5A5; order UM-FILTER-46-8; family UM-FILTER-46-8; genus WJIJ01. Next base: position 282 of record WJIJ01000009.1, read on the forward strand.
CGAACGCGACGGCAACCGTATCCTTATCACCAAAGCTCCCCGTTTTCCCGAAGAGCATGCCAACGCGAGTACTTCCGAAGAAAAACGCTATTATTTCTGCCATTGCGATAATGTCCGGGCCCTCACCGATGGAATTTCGCTGACATATTGTTACTGCGGGGCGGGGTGGTGCAAAAACATCTGGGAAAGCATACTCCAGCGCCCGGTACGCATAGAAATAACCCAGTCGGTACTGCAGGGAGATGAAACCTGCCAGTTCGCGGTCTATGTTTAGATTCGCATAGAAATGTGCCGGACTCGTCCTTCCATGCTCGCCCCCGCGGCAAGTGGGCACTCGACCTATTTCCCTGTTAAAAATAATAACGGGCGTCGCGCAGAGGGGCATGACGCCACATTTTCTGATTCAACAGCGCGGTCGAGTCCCCGCGCGCGACCGCAAAATATTACCCGGCAGATGGGGACACCTGCCGGGCACTATCCAGAGTTTTGCCGCGACCTCCAGGGATCTGGCGGTACGCGTAATTTGATATACTTACTTCAGCAGGTTCATCTTCCTGGTGGAAGAATAGTTGCCGGCTTCCAGTTTATAGAAGTATACACCGGAAGCAACCGAAGAAGCATCCCAGTTTATCACATGGGAACCGGCCTGCATCTGTCCGTCTAACAGGGTTTCAACTAACTGACCGGCAAGGTTATAAACCTTCAGGCTTACGTTTCCGTTTTCAGCCAGCTCAAACGGGATAGCGCTGGTGGCGTTGAACGGATTCGGATAGTTCTGACCGAGAGCGGTTACCGTCGGCAGATTCATATCTTCGCGTTCGAACCATTCCATATCGGTCCAGCTCGGAGCGCCATTGCGGGCCCATTCATGCAAGAAGATGAATTCGCCGCAGTCTTCGCTCTGGTAGGTGTTCGGAGCGGTTCCGACTTCGATAGCCAGGGCGACCTGGTTGGGCAGGTTGCTGTAGTTGCCCATGGTCATGTAGTAGTAGCCGGTGAAGCTTTCGCCGTCAGCCAGGTTGGTGGTCATGACCTTGTACATATTGAAATCGAACTGGGTGCCGCTTACGCAGTCACCGATGGTCGGATGAATTTCGCCGTATACATTCGGTACGGTAGCGCCGGTGGCATTGGTTACGGTGGCGCTGAAGCCAAGGTAACCGCCGTTGGACTGTACGTACGGGGTCAGAATTGTAAGTTCCACATCGAGTACGTTGCCAATGTAATTGGAGTTTGTAGCCAGCGGGGTACCGAAGCTGTCCGGGGCAACAGAAGCGGCCCAGTTGGAGGCAACATTGTTATCGAGGGCGAAGTCGATACATTCGAGAGAAGGACCGTCGCCGTCCGGAGTGGAGGGCCAGGGCGATTCATCATCGTATTCAACAGAGTCGACCGCCGCGCCATAAAAGGTAGCCAGAACGAGGTCTTCGCCGCCATTGCTCAGGGCGGTGCTGTTTTCAAACGGACCATAAACCCTGTCGGCATCCAGACCATAATAGTCGACTACGGTATCCGGAAGAACCGCTACCAGTACAAAGTCGTTCGGCAGGATGTAAGCGTCGGTCGGGAAGGTAAATTCAATTCCTTCGCGGAAGTACCAGTCGCTCAAATCAACTGAATCGTTGCTGTTGTTGTACAGCTCGATGTATTCAAAGAGGGTATCTTCATTATCCGGGAGGTAATCATCCCAGAAGTTGTACATGATTTCGTTGATAACGATATCAAAAGTGGCATCGGTGGTGTAATAGCTGAGAGTGTCGGAGATGGTGCTGTCGCCTTCGTTGTCCATGGCGCTTACGTAATAATTTACGGTAGTGCCTTCGGTCTGTCCGGGTATGGTGGCATAGAAGGAATCAGCAACATTGCTCATAGCCATGGAAGTATAACCACTGCCGTTGTCATAGTACAGGTCAGCGGATACTACCGAAGCGGTCAAAGCCAGATCGGTAATTGTTGCCGAGATCAAAGCGGACTGTCCAACACCCGGAGTAGCCGGGGTGTTCATCAGGTTAGCAATGGTCGGAGGCTGGTTGCCGCTGGAGTAAACAGAGTTCTGAGCCTTCGGGGTACCGAGGCTGTCCGGGGTGACCGAAGCGGCCCAGTTGGTGCCGAGGTTGTTATCCAGATCCGGGCTGAGCAATTCAGCCGAAGGACCATTCCCGTCCGGTTCAACCGGCCAATCGTAATCGCCGTCCCAATAATAAACGGAGTCGATTTCGAATCCATTGGCGGAGGTAATCACGATAGATTCGCCGCTGTTATTCAACTGCCCGGAGAATTCATAGACCAGGGAAGTATCGATAGCGTAGAAAGTGGTTACCGAATCGACATTCTGGCAGAGAACGGTGTAACCGCCGGATACGATATAGGTGCCGGCTCCGAAAGTATAGTCAATAGCGTTGGATACTACGACATTGTTGAGATTAACCATGGTAGGCTCAATGTTGTAGATCTCAAGATATTCGTAGTAATCATCATTGCCATGGTCCGGGTTGTACATGATCTCATTGATGACCAATTCCGGAGTGGAATTTACGGCTCCGGGAGTTCCCGGACTGAGAAGGTTGTCATCGTAAGAATGCCACCAGTTTTCGCCAACGTTGTTGTCGAAAGCTGGATTGAGAAGCTCCGCGGAAGGACCATCACCATCGGAGAGAGACGGCCAGGGAGTATTGTCATCATACTCTACGCTGTCAACTACCACATCGGCGTTGTCAAAGAGAACCACGATACCGCCGCTGTTACCCAACTGCTGCTGGTACCAGTTACCGCCCGGGTCGCCAAAGACGATGGAGGAGCTGAGGTTGTAGTGAGATGAAGAAGTCATCGAGTCAGCGCAACGGGCTACTACAACGTATCCGTTAGCGGCGATAGTGGCGCCGCCGGTGAATTGATACAGGGTATCATCCACGCCGTAGTACAGGTTGCGGAGATAGTAACCATCGAGAACTACCGGGCTGGCATCGGTATTATGAATCTCGACGTATTCAAAATAATTGTCATCCATGGTCGAATCAGGATCTCCGCCGTAGAACGGAGGATTGTACATGATCTCGTTGATGACCAGGTCTGCGCTCGCGGTGGAGACCGCGAAAAGAACTGCGAATACGGCAATCAAAGCAATGCCATATTTGTGCATAAGTTACTCCTTTGTTTTAGTTGATTGTTCTATTTGAGGTTTATTTTCCCTAAACTGTTTTCCCGCGCTTAGAGAGTTGCCTCCTCGAAATCTTTTTAGCGCCCGCGTTTTATACTGCTAAAATCCCCGGAACCGATTCCCGGGAATACCCGACTAATATCTACAGATATATCTTTCTTTCAGTTATTCTATATTATGTAAAAGAACATACCGCAAAACCCCGCCTTGGACAGGGGCTCCGCATAAAATAAGAAGAAAAGAAATTACTCAAGGATATGGTATTTAATGCATAAATGATATGAGAAGATTAGGATTATGTTAAGATTCTGTAAATTCTGGCGGGAGTTTTATATATCTTGTAGACACAAAATTCATAAAAGCCTTCAACCTTCTTCGATAATCCTGAGCGCTTCGGAGATATCGCTTGTGGGTCTTTCGCATACCCGGTTGTGGCATATATAAATTGCCGTCTTTCCGTCCAGCGGCTTATAGTTCCCGATATATGGAATTACCTCTTTTATTTCGGAAGCGCCCTTCCCCGGTACCAAAACAATGGCCATGCTGGGGATGAAACGTTTGCTTATTTCATGCTTCGCCTCTTCAACCGAACCATCCACACCGGTCCCGGCAATGATTACCTCCAAACTTTCGCCATCCGCGAAATCAAAAGCAGATAACATCTGGGTAAATGCTGTCGGCGAACCAGATATACGCCCGGAAAACGCCGATAGAATCTCTCTTGCCTTATTCTCGTATTCTACATTGCCGGTCAAACGGGAAATCCTTATCATATTCAACGCCGCCATCGAATTACCCGAAGGAATAGCGCCATCGTAGATCTCCTTATTGCGAAAAATCAAATCATCTGAACTCCCGCCGGCGAGATAAAACCCCCCATCCCTGTCATCCCAGAACAATTTGAGCATTTTATCAGTAATCTCAATCGCGGTTTTAAGATAGCATACCTCGTGTGTTACCTGGTAAAGCTCAACAAGGGCATAGGCAAGAAAACTGTAATCATCGAGGTGGCCGGCGATAGCGGCTTGTCCGTCGCGATACCTGTGAAGCAACTCACCTTCATCGGTAAGCATACTTTCAAGTATAAAGCCTGCCGCTTTTTCTGCCGTTCTGGCATAACTCCCATCATTGAACACTCGGGAAGCCAAAGCGAACGCGGCTATCATCAAGCCGTTCCAGTCGGTTAAGACCTTATCGTCCTTATGCGGATGCACCCTTTTCTCCCTTTCGGTGAAAAGTTTATCCCGTATTGAAGTCAACCTCGGGCCGCCGGCCTCCAACGGTTGTTTCAAGTAAGGTATATTAAGGCCATTACTGCCGCCCTCCACCGGGTCAACGTAGTTGCCTTCCAGCGAAATATTAAATTTTTCTAAAAACCAGGCGGCTTCCTCTTCGTTGAGCACGGATTTGATCTCCTCGACCGGCCACAGGTAAAATTTGCCCTCAACTCCTTCGCTGTCGGCATCCTCGGCTGAATAGAAACCTCCCTCCGGCGAAGTCATATCCCGGGCGACATAGGCGAGTATCTCCCCCGCCGTACCGGAGTAAAAATCGTCTCCGGTCGCCTGAAAAGCTTCGATATAAGCTATCGCCAGCAACGCCTGGTCATAGAGCATCTTCTCGAAATGGGGAACGAGCCACTGCCTGTCGGTGGAATAGCGGTGGAAACCGTATCCTATATGGTCATACATCCCCCCCAAACGCATCATCCGCAATGTCTTCAGCGCCATCTCCCGGGCGCGTTGTTCACCGGAACGTTTCCAGTAACGCAATAAAAATCCAAGATTATGAGGCGATGGAAACTTGGGCGCGTTGCCGAAACCGCCATAGCGTTCATCGAAACGCCCTTTGAACTGGTCGAATGCCTCTGTGAGTACCTTTTCACTCAATTCACCGCCGTAAGAACCCCTTTCCGCCTTTTTCAACGCATCCATTATCTGACCCACCGTGCTTTCTATCTGGGAACGGTTTTCCCTCCACCCCTTCATAATTGCAGGAAGCAGTTCCAGCATTCCCGGACGCCCGTAAACACTATTCTTTGGGAAATATGTGCCCGCGTAGAATGGTTCAAGGCGGGGGGTTAGAAATACAGTCAATGGCCAGCCGCCGCTTCCGGTCAGCATCTGGCAGACATTCATATAGACATTGTCTATATCGGGTCTTTCTTCGCGGTCGATTTTAATGCTTATGAAATTCCGGTTTAAAAACAATGCAACGTCATCATCTTCAAATGATTCCTTCTCCATCACATGACACCAATGGCAGGTCGAATAGCCGATTGAGAGAAAAATCGGTTTATCTTCTTCGCGCGCTTTATCGAATGCCATCTGTCCCCACGGATACCAATCAACCGGGTTTTCCGCGTGCTGAAGCAGGTAAGGGCTTTTTTCAAAAATCAAACGGTTATATTTTTCGCCTCCATCCGGAGGAAGTGATTCTAACTCTTTTTCCGAAAGCTTTTTCATCATATATAGTCCCAGCTTAATATTAAGCGCCCGCTAAACCAATTGGTAGTAAACTACCAATCGGATAAAAATACAAAAGGCGGCCGGATAAAAGCCCGCCGCCTTTATAAATAAAACCAGATTGTACGGGTATTGTTCCGGTAACTTAATTGACCGCCGATGTCATCTCCGGAATTACGCAGGAACCAAAGGTAAATGAATAAACCTCCAACCCTTCGTTTTTGAAATGCACCTTTAATACATTTTCTCCGTAACGACTGCTGTTTACCAGATTATAGAGCCGGGGAGTATCCACTATGATATAAGTCTCTCCGTCGTGCCCGTATTCAATATCATCGCCCGCCTCGTCAGGAGTCAGATAATCTCCATCGAGAGTAACATAAGCTTTATAACGGTTATATCCGTTTTCCTCTCCGGGGCTTACGACCATGTTAACTTCGGACGCACGGTATTTCAAGCCTATATAATCATCATGGACATCGGTTTTCCGCGCATGTTTTACATATTCATCCTGGACATTCCATAATCCGTTCAGAAAAACAAAACCTTCCTCGAACTGTTCTGGAGCCGTGTACTCTTCGCTTTTACCAAATACCAGTTCCGGCATAGAACCAATCCGCGCCTTGCGGTAACCGAGGTATAATTCCGGGGTAGATTCATAACATATCGCTCCCGGCTGGTCTATCTCCCTAAGCGCGCCCGCCACCGGGGGAAGCTCCATATTGTAATCAATTTCCCTGAGCAATTGCTGGATACGCTCTTCCATTTTGCGATAGCCGCCCTCGCCTATTTGCTCATGGTTGATATAGCCATAGCTGTCAATAAGATACTTCTGGGGCAGATAGCGGTTGGCATATTTTTCCCAGGTCTCGTATTCGTTATCCAAAACCACGGGATACTCAATTCCAAGCGCCCGTACCGCTTCTGCGGCATTGTTTTCCTTCCGGGCGAATTCATACTCTGGAGCATGAACACCGATTATAACCAATCCCTTGTCGGCATAGCGTTCGTGCCACAGCTTAAGATAAGGAAGAGTCCTGAGGCAATTGACACAGGTATAATCCCAGAAATCGACAAGGACCAATTTACCTTTGAGTTTTTTAAGCTTCAAAGGTTCCGTATTGAACCAGCTTTTCGAATCTATTTCCGGCGCTTTTATTCCTCTACGCATATCCACTTCTCCGGTTGAGTACTCGGTTATAACACCGAAAGCAATCAAACCTGCTAATAATACTATAACTAATGCTGTCGATTTAGTTCCCATTATTTCTCCGTTTATTCTTCACAATGCATGGTACAACAGGACCTTATTGCCCATTTGTTCCCACCGGTGATAACAATGTTTCCGGTGAAGATTAAAGATACGCATTAAAACAATTTTAGTTTCCAAAACCGGCAATTAAACCTCAACCTGGTTGTTTTTCTTCATATCATCAATTATCGTTAATATCTCTCTTACAAATCCGCACTTACACTTAGATGGACAAGGACGCAGAATTGATTCATTTAAACAGTACCCGGGACACTCCTTTGTGCCTGTTTTCTTCTCCTCGTAGACCGTCCCGCCATAAAGGTCGAAAAACAACCCCGCCTTTACTGCGATAGTTGACCCGCATTCATCTGTTATATGCGTAAAAAGAAACCACCCATTTTCAAGGTTATCCAAATCCGCCTGGTATCCGTTTAAAGACAAGCTGTTATCATACAGAAAACTGTCCCGGTCTTCCCATTCATACTCGCACATACTGCATTGAGCGAACAGCTGTCGTTGAGTTCCTGTTGCCATGATCCCCCCTGATATAGCATTAATATGGTTGTTTTTGTATTATTCGGCGATGAAACTAATCGCTTGAAAAGTATTGAAAAGATATTAAATTTTAAACAGCGGTAAAGGTTTATTAAAACATATATGAAACCATAACCGGTTTAACTACTTATTATTATCCTTTCCGCCGCCTGAATATTTCCGGAACGCTTCCGCGTAACTGTCCAATTTTTTCTCAACCGCGTGGAAAATAGTGCCGTCCGGGTATGTGCCATCCCCTGCCTGCTCACCCGCTTCTTTACCGGTCAGTATTTCAATTCCTTCCTCGATTGTTTCCACGGCATATATACGGAATTTACCATCATTAACCGCGTCAACCACCCTCTGATGGAGCATCAAATCCGGCACATTGCTTTTGGGAATCATCACTCCCTGGTCGCCGGTTAATCCCCGCGCTTTACAGATATCGAAAAAACCTTCGATCTTCTGGTTTACGCCGCCGATAGCCTGGATCTCTCCATTCTGGTTTACGCTTCCGGTTACCGCAATATCCTGCCGTATAGGCACTTCCGCCAGAGATGACAGAATAGCGTATATTTCTGTGGATGAAGCGCTGTCGCCGTCGACGCCGCCGTATGACTGTTCGAAACAAAGGCTGGCGTTCATGGAAAGAGGCCTGTTCTGGGCGAATTTACCCTGGAGGTAGCCGTTTATAATTAAAACGCCCTTGCTGTGCGATGAACCGGATAATTGCGCTTCTTTCTCAATATTTATGATACCCTTGGTTCCCACCGATGTACGCGCGGTAATGCGGGTTGGTTTACCGAAGCTGTATTCACCCATGCTGTAAACAGATAAGCCGTTTATCTGACCGGTTACCGCTTTATCAGTAGCTATCAGGATGGTCCCCTGCTCTATCATCTCCGTTAACTTATCTTCGGGCAGGGAAACTCTCTTAACCCACTGGTCTATTGCCCTGGAGACATGTTCCGCGCGAACTCTGTCACTCTGGTCCTGTTGTGCCCAATAACTCGACTCGCGCATTACATCGGCGATAACATTAAAGCGCGTGGAAAGTTTGTTCTGGCGGCCGCCTATCCTGATTCCATACTCGATTAGCGCCCCTATGCCCGACTGATCAAAGGGCAGTAATTTATGTTCATCGACTATCTTGCGCGCGAAAGCGTTATACTTTTTCATCGAATCTTCATTTCGTTCTATTACCGTGTCGAAATCGGCTTTTACCTTAAAAATCTTGCTGAAATCAGGGTCGAGATGAAACAGCATATAATAAATATCGGGCATGCCAATCATAATAACCTGCAAATCAAGCTCCACCGGCTCCGGTTTCAATGTTACCTGGCTGAACATTGACATGGGATCCGAGGCGGCTATTTCCAGCTTCTGGGAACGAAGGGTTCGTTTTAATCCGGTCCATACGCCCGGCTCGACCAGGGCATCCATGGCATCGAGTATCAGGTAGCCACCGTTGGCATGATGCATCGCCCCCGCTTTGATACGGGTGAAATCAGTGCGCCAGAACCCCTGCTGGTCGACAACCCTTTCTATCGAGCCGAAGAGGTTCCTGAAATTAGGATTAGTTTCTATAATCAACGGCCTGTTCTTGGTCCTGCTGTTATCTACTACCAGGTTGACCTGGTAATCATGGAACGGGTCTCGTTTGCGCTGAGGGAATGGCATCTTCTGCTGGGCCTGTTCATCCTCGCCCCTTTGAAAATTACCAAGGTTTTTGATTATGTCCTCATGTATTTCAGTTAAGTAATACTCGAGCCCGTCGGCCTTAAACTCCGAATTTATTATAGAAATACTCTCGTAAACCATAGGGCTGATAGCGTCCTTATGAAGTCTTTCGAGCTTTTCGTTCAATTCTTTCTGATTCTGCCGGGTCTGCTTGAAAAGCTGGACCATTTCCTCGGCGAGTTCATCATAGGTAGCTTTAATTTCATCATACCGTTCTTTTGGAAATTCTCCGGCCTCGGTTTTTGCCTCGAGTTCGGAAAGCGGCGTGGGATTGCCGCTGATAACCGGGTTGACATCCGGCCGCATCATCTGCCCCATCTGCACCTGGGTCATGGCAAAATCGCGGTCTTTGACCCTCTTCTCGAAATCACGAATAAGGCTTTTCTGTCTTTCCTCATATTCCTCGATAATACTTTTACGGCGGTTGCGAAGCTCGTCTGATTCCATCATCGCCGGTATCTGCTCCCGCAATTGTTCCACCATATTTTTCATCTCGTCACGGAACTTAGCGCCTTCGCCCGCGGGGAACTGCAGAACCCGCGGTTGGTCCGGGTTGCCGAAATTCTGTACGTAGCATAAATCAGCGGGTAATTTCCCGTCCTGAAGCCCCAATTCCTTAATCATCCGTTTGATTGTCGTGGTTCGGCCCGTTCCCGTGTAGCCCACCACGAAAACATTATATCCGGGCTGTTCTATCTGCAGGCCAAGCTTGATTGCTTCGATCGCCCTTTCCTGGCCGATTATCTCACCGCATGGCTCTATGTCATCGGTGGCGCATAGATCTTTACTGTCCTGTTTGCATTTCCATCGAAGTTTATCTACCGGTATCTCAAACTCTTGTAACGACTTCATAACTACCCTTCTGTTTTTCTGCTTACTAACCAAAGCTTTAATCTAAGCATAAATCCCCGAAAAGTGAACACTTTTTTAACTTTCGCCCCCATTGTTGGAGGAAAACTTTTCGATTACTTCATTTAACCGCTCCGAGCCAAAACTGTTCATGCCGTATGCCGCTAATGCCGCTTTACCCGCCGGTACTGTGTTACTCCAGTTTCCGGACAAGAACTCGCAAATCGCCTTTTCCGAATCTTCCAGGTAGAGCAGTTCCGTATGCTCCTCGTCCATAACAATCTCACGCGACGCAACCTCTAAATTTACGTAAAACAACATCTCCGGCTTATGATTGTCGAGATTACGGCAGTATCCGGTCATTTTAATATCATTCCCGGTGATACTTATCCCGGTTTCCTCGGCGACTTCCATCATGTAAGCGACAAAGGGATCTGGAATTCCCTCTTCGTTGTTATGCCTTTCCGGTTCCATATTCCCTCCAACAACATGATAATAGCCCGGATACTCGAATACCTTGCGGGAGCGTTTGCCTATTAATAATTTATCATCGGCGGTTTTTATCGCGCCGCAGATACCTATCCCGTCGGCGCAATAACGGTCTTCGGCCCTCGGTTTACGCAGGTTCGTCCCGCAAAGATATTTATAAGAGGTTCTCTGCATGTCCATAACGAACTTGCCGCCATCATAGTAAAATGAGTTTAACCTCACCATGGGACCATCATATAAAATCCGGCCGCTGTCCTCGGCAAGCAATCTTTCCCACGTTTTTTCGATAATCGCGTTTTCGCCTTCGGCCGGTTCGAAGAAATCGTCAGAGTATCTCAGCTCAACATCGCCGAAAGATATACAGGGAGTTGGTATAAGAATGAAATCCGAAAATTTATATTCCCGCAATTTTACAGCGCATAAAAACTATCTCTGGCCTAATCCAATCGCCCGGAATTTTTCGATAATCTCCGCCCGTTCCCCCTCGGGAAGATTATTCAGCTCGGACATTACCTTTTGATTGTCGCCGGATTCCACAGCTTCGCGTATATTATCCGGCAATTCGGCCATTGTCTCGTTAATCTTCGGGATTACTTCAATCAAGCGAAGTATATACATCACCAACCTGGTGCTGGCTTCATCCAGATCCGCGGTAAGTTTATCCGCGTCCCTTTCTCCATCCCATATCTGGTGCACGGGCTCCCATAGCTGACCGCCGCTTTGGTCTATCTGTTTTATCGCTTCTTCGACATTAATACGGCTGTTTCCGTCTCCTTCACCATTGGCGATTTTCGCGATATCGCTCAACAAAGGCATCAACTGTTCCATATACTGGTCCATGACAAACTCCTTGTCAGGTTAAATTCTCGCGCAGGCATAAAATCTATCATAATCCCTGCTTTTACATTTATTTGCTCTTATTAACGGTATCGGAGTATAGGCTTGTTCCTTAAAAGATACTATTATAATATGGGAATTTAATGTATCTCTAACTTTTCCAGAATTTGGGCGAGAAAAGCACCAGAATGGTAAATAACTCCAACCTGCCAAGTATCATCGCTATAGCGAGAAAAAGTTTACCGGCGTAAGGTACGTGAGCGTAATGCTGGGTTGCTCCCACCTTGGCCAATCCGGGACCGATATTACCCAGCGCGGCGATAGTCGCCGAGAATGCCGTTACCATATCCAGACCCAACGCTGTCAAAAACAGCGTCCCCAGTACAAATATTAAAATAAAAATTATAAAAAAGGCTGATATTGATTTCACTACCGATTCCGATATTACATTCTTGCCGACTTTCAGCGATACAACTACCTGCGGGCGGAATGTATGGTAAACCTCATGATAAGCCGCCTTCACAAGTACCATTATACGGGACACCTTCATCCCGCCGCCGGTGGAACCCGCCGAACCTCCTATAAACATCAATACCACCAGCAACACTTTCGCAAAAGGCGGATAAATATCAAAATCATCGGTCGCGTAACCGGTGGTAGTTCCAATGGATACGCTCTGGAAGAAGCCATGTCTGACCGCGTCGAAGAAATTGGTATGCAGATGCATTATACTTACGCTCAGAACCAATCCTGCCGCCAATAACAGACCAATATAAACCCTGAATTCGGAATTCTTAAATGGCATTTTCCATTTTCCCTTAGCCACCTGGTAGTAAAGCCCGAAGTTCACTCCCGCCGCGAGCATGAATACGATTATAATTATCTGTATTAGCGGATTGCTGTAATAGGCGATACTTTCATCGCGGGTGGAATAGCCGCCGGTGGCCATAGTGGTCAAACTATGGCATACGGCATCGAATATACTCATCCCCGCCGCCCATAAAAGCAATATCTCCGCAAGGGTTATCCCCAGATATATCTTCCACAATATCGATGCCGTCTCCTTGAGCTTCGGCTTGAGCCCTTCGGTAATGGGACCGGGGACTTCTGAACGGAACATCTGGCGCACGCCGATTCCCAACTGGGGAAGGACAGCGATAAACAGGACGATAATACCCATACCCCCCAGCCACTGGGTCAACGAACGCCAGTACAACAGCCCGTATGATACTTTGTCGAGGTCGGTTATCACCGTGGATCCGGTGGTGGTAAAACCGCTGACTGTTTCGAAGAAGGCATCAATAGGATTGGTCAGGACCTCTTCCAGCATGAACGGAATAGCTCCCACGACGCCGAAACCTATCCAGCCGATAGCAACCACCGCGAGAGCGTCCCTGCGGTTGATAGTAACCCCGGCTTTTTTACCCCAGACGAAAAACGCTATTCCAAGCAGGAGGCCGATTAAGGTACTGATAGAGAAATTAATTACCGTCTCGTTTTCGCCATAAAACAACGCCGGGATAAGCGATGTGAACATCGAGAGGGATAAAATAAAAAATAGTATTCCCAGGAAACGGGAAACAATCCGAAAATTCAAAATATACCCCGAACCAATTTAACCGGACTGGAACAACTTCAACACCCTTTTTCGTACCTTGGGAAGCATAAAGATAACCGCCGAAGAACCCTCCTTGATCGTATCCCCGCCCCGGGGGATGTAAACTCCATCGCTTCCCGATACCGCCCCGATAACCGCTCCCTTGGGAAATCCTACCTTATCGAGAGGTTTACGGGTTATGTTCGAACCTTCCTCGGCGGCAATTTCAATAATTTCCCCCTGCCCGCCCATTATGGGACTAACCTGCCTGAGCGCTCCTTCGCGGGTATATTTCAATATATGTTTGGCGGCAAGTATCCTCGGGCTGATGGTCGCGTCTATTCCTATCTGCTCATAAAGCTGTCCGTAATCGGGCTTATGCACAAGCGCTATGGTCTTCCCCGCTCCCACGGCTTTGGCCAGCAGGGCCGACATCAGATTAAGTTCATCATCGTTAGACAGCGTTATGAAAGCGTCATAATTCTCAATATGCTCTTCGCTGAGCAACTCCGCGCTGGTGCCATCCCCGTTTATAATCGTGGCTTTATCCAGGGTTTCCGACAGGTAAACACAACGCTCCCGGTCTTTCTCGATTATCATAACATCGACGCCTCTGCCGATAAGCGCTTTTGCTACCCAGTATCCTATCTCTCCCCCCCCCACTATCACAACCCTCTCGGCCTGTTTAACGCTTCCCTTTCCGCCAAGAAGTTCGCCTACCCGCGGTATATCATTTATACTGCCGATCACGAAAACCTCGTCATCGGCGGTTATTATATCTTCCCCGCCGGGAATGATTAATTTCTCATCGCGGACTATCGAAGCGACAATGCACTCCCCGGGAAGATCCAGGTCTTTAAGCGGCGTATTTATAATTTCGCTGGACTCGTCTACACGAAATTGAGCCGCCTCCACTTCGTTATTGGCGAATACCTCCACCAGGATAGCTTCCATACTGCGGATCAGCCGCACTATCTCCAATGCCGCTATCATCTTTATATTGATTATCAGGTCGATATCCAACAGCCCCGTAGAAACCGGCTGGGAACTCTGCCAGATGTCGAACCCGGAAACCCGCGCTATAGCCCTTTTCGCCCCAAGCTGTTTGGATGCGGCCGCCCCCAGCAGATTAACCTCATCTTTGGAAGATACCGCGATTACCAAATCGGAACTGCTGACTTCGGCCAATGCCAGGTTCTGCGCCGACGCGCCGTTTCCAACCAAGGTCAACGCGTCAATAGTGTCGCCCACTTCGTCGAGGACACCGGCGTCGCTGTCGATTAGCGTTATATTATGCTTTTCCTTGAAAAGGACATCGGCTATGTATTTACCTACCTGCCCTAATCCAATTACTATTATATTCAAAACATTCCTTTGTTTTTCTTCAATATCTTATATTATCGCCAGTTTTATGTTTATCTTTCCCTTTTCGCCCATCCGCGCAAAATTTCATTAATGCCGACTCCCGTAATAACAAGAAATATCGGCGATGTCAAGAACCGAAATCTATTATTTTCCGGCATATCGGAAAAGTTGCCCACTACCGCCACGTATGCCACGTTAAACAGTATAAAAGCGGTAGTTAATACCCGGTTGGACAAACCCTCTTTTTTTATCAAACGGCTGAGCAATATCAAGGCATATATAAAAAAGAATATTTTCCAGGCAATCAAATTAAAATGAACTTTATCAAACACTTTTTCCTTAAAACCGTCAGGATTTTTATCATCCACCAGCAAACTCAGGTAATTACCGCAGATAATATTCCTGTAAAGGCCGCCATAAAGAGGAATGTGATCCCGGTTGCGCTCTAAAAATGAATATTCCGAAGCGGGCATGAAATATTTAAAAAACGCCACCCCCACGGACCCCAGGTAAACCTGCGGATAATTTTTCAATACATATATGGCATCCTCCTTATATTTCTCCGCCGCGTATTTGTAGAGAAGAGCATTATAGTTAGGATAACCGCTCGATTTATAGTCGCGGTCCAACACCGGGATACCGGTACCGGGTACGCTGAGGTAACGGCGGTATATTACCGCTTCCGAAAAAGAGATATGCCCGGCTAAAGGCGAAAGCTTTCCCTCGTCAATTAGCTCATCTTTCAAAGAACCGGGAAGCCGGTTGGTGGTCATTTTAGCCAGGCTGAAGCCGAACCACGATGACGCCCCGAAATAGTTAAACTCCGCCTCGTTTTTGGTGTACCAGAACAAGACGAGAATAAATGGAATTACCGAACCTATCAAAACCCGCTTGCGTAATTCCGGTTTGAGAAATGTTATGCCGGCAATGATAAATATTATCCAGGCCAGATGAAACATACTCCGCGTCAGCGCGATAACCGCCAGCGAAAGAAAAAATAACTTCCCCTTGTTGCCTTCCCCTGTCTCCACGAATTTATAGAATAACATCGTTGACAGGAGAATGAAAAAAGACAACGGATACGTATAAAACATCCAGTTTTCATACAGTATCACCGGCGGCATAATTATATAGATACCGGTTGCAATCAAAGCAAGCAGTGGGGCAACACATAACTTCCGCAGAAGAAACACCATCATGAGACAGCTTAAAAGACCGGTAGCCAGGTGAGTGAACCAGAAGATATAATGCGAACAGCTTTCCAGGAATTTAAGGCAGGCGCCGATGTACAGATTATACAAAGGTGGCTGGCCGTGCATGTAGAAAACCGTCTCCCACAATCGCTCTTTGAGCAGTGTCAAATCAGCTACCTGCCACAATCGCCCCAAACCGCTGTCATCGAATCTTATTCCCAGCGAATAGACGACAATCCTGCTGGCAACAAACCATGCGGATATCATATAATATATCCGCCGTTCCGGTTTGATGGAGTCTTCGCTGATAACAGCGTTCAATAACTGTTTCAAGACCTACTCCGATAAAGATGATGCCGTATCCGCCGACGGCAGAAAGGATAAATTTATTATATTTGTTCTAAACGCCAAAGTCGGATTTGAAAAATAGGGGTTTGAAATCGTAGCCTTCCCTTCGAAGGTTTTCGGCGGCCCCCGATTCGCGGTCAACCAGGCAGACCATGGTCACTATATCAGCCCCATGCTCTTTGACCGCGTTAGCCGCTTTTATCCATGTGCCGGCGGTGGTAACCACATCCTCAACCATTAAAACCCGGTCGCCCTCTTCAAGCGGACCCTCAATAAGCGATTTTGTTCCGTGGTCTTTGGTTTCTTTGCGGACGATAAAGCCGTCGAGGTGTTTGCCCTTCAGCCCGGCAACGGCTAAAACAGCCCCGATAATCGGATCTGCTCCCAGTGTCGGGCCGCCCACCGCGTCAATTTCAAGCTCTCTGCAGATATCGTATATCAACTCCCCGGCCAGGATCAATCCCTTCGATGAAAGAGTAACCATCTTGCCGTTCAAGTAGTAATTGGAGCGTTTTCCTGACGCGAGAACGAAATCCCCAAATTTAAGGGCGTCCTGTTTTATTATCTCTTTTAGCTTTTCCCTTTTGTCCACGTTGACCTTCCTATCAGGATTGGAGTTGATTAGCGAGGTTTCTTGACAAATCACTATTAAATACTATATTTGTATTATATACTTTGGCTTTCTTTGTGTCAACCAAATCAATTCGTGTGTAAAATATTAACCTGTTATGATTGAACCAAATACCCGAAAGGGCAAAATCATCGAAGCGCTGGGATCGAGTTTCAAAGCGCTCTCCGGCGAAGAGATACTCGACTGCTTTCACCGGGGGAAATTCCGTATCGCCGAAGTCGAGGAAAAATACCCGGTTGTCGGAGATGATGTTGAGATACTCGAAACTCCCAACGGATTCATGATTAACAGGATATTTCCCCGAAGGACCAAAATCTCCCGAGCCGCGGTCGGCACCGACAATACCAAAGAACAGGTTCTTATAGCCAATCTCGAGCAGTGCGTTATTGTCAGCAGTATAGACGAGCCTCCGTTCAAACCCCGCCTTATCGACAGGATGCTGGTTTCCGCTCTCAAGGGAAATTTAAAACCGGTTATCGTACTCAACAAACTCGATCTCCTGGAGAATTTCAATCTCGATTTCTGGCGGTCTGTCTATGAATCGATAGGATATACATTCATCGCCGCTTGCGCGCTTACCGGTGAAGGTATTGTCGAACTGAAAAAGGAACTCTCCGGCACAGTTTCAGTTTTCACCGGACATTCCGGAGTCGGAAAATCCTCCCTGCTAAACCAGATAAAACCAGGTTTGGGGGTGGCTACCAAAGATATCTCCAGGTCAACCGGCAAAGGCAGGCATACTACCACCCGGGTTACCATGTACCCCATCGACGATAACAGTTTCGTTGTCGACACTCCCGGCTTAAAAGAACTGGGGTTATGGAAGGTGGATAAATCCGAGCTTGAGCTGTACTTCGAGGAATTCCGCCCCTACATCAACGAATGCAAGTTTCGCGACTGCCTGCACTTATCCGAACCTCAATGCGCGGTTAAAAACGCGGTTAAAAGCGATGTGATTTCCGAAGTGCGCTACGAAAGCTACCGACGGATTTTGGAAACCCTCCCCGAGAAATCATACGAAAAAAGCCGCGGGTAGAACCGCGGCTTAAACTGCTTAAATAAATCCGGTTAAGTTTCAGTATAGAATTCCGAACGGTAATCCTCTATCTTGGCGTTTTCGTAAAGCTTTTGGTACCAGTTCTGGAATAACTTGTTCTGCTTCTCGGTGGCGATTTTCTGGAAGATAGAGTCGCGCTGGGCCTGGTAGAGGTCCTCGTCAAACTCGCTTCTTTCCAACAGATGAATAACATAGACGCCGCCCCGGCCCCGGACCGGCTCGGAAATCGGGTTTTCCGTGGTTAAGCTGAATGCCGCCGCGGCGAACCTTGGCGTGTCACCCGCCGCCTGGCGCACGAACTTGGTTTTCTTGAACTCGGGCTCCCTGTATATCTTGTAACCCTTGCTCCTGGCAAGAGGACGGAATTGATCAGGGCTCTTTAACTGCTCAAGGAATTCACGCCCTTCCTCCTCGGCGAAATCAACGCCCCGCATACCCTTCAGGATATTAACGATATCTCCCCGGACCTGCTCCAGGCTGGGCACATCCGGTTTTATAACATCCGATATGTATGCCACCAGGTACCCCCGGCTGTTTTCCAATGGTTCGGAGACTGTGCCGGGATCGTTTGTGAAGGAAAACCGGGAAAGGTCCGAAGCCGCCTGCCCTGCAAATTCAAAACGGCTGGTGCGGTTTATAGAATCCTTAACGGTAACCTCTCCTCCGAACTCCCTTGCCTTGCGGATAAACTCTTCTTCGTCTTCAACATCCCTGAGCTCTGTCAATCCGGCCATCAGCAGGGTTCTCTCCTCATCGGATTCATCAAGCCCGTACATTATATGACGGGCCTTTATATTTTTCTTTTTGGTACCGGTTTGTTTGTCATCGAATTCGCGAATCTCATCTACCCGCACCAGGTGGTAGCCGAACGGGGTCCGGAAGGGCTCACTTAAATCTCCTTCCCCTAATCCCTTAATCGCTTCATTGAATTCCTTTACGAATTCGCCCTCCTTGGTCCATGGCAGAGAACCGCCCTCGCCGCTGGTTTCATCCTGGTTGTACTCATCAGCCAGCTTGGCAAAATCCTCCCCGCCTACAACCCGCGCCCGCAGATCTTTCAGCTCGTTAATAACCGAATCGCGGTATGACTCATTCAACGGTTTCCAGAACTGCGCGTATGTAAGCACTACCTTCTGCTCGGGGCGCTTTACCATGGCAAGATCCGTCGCGTTTTCATCGTAATACTGCTGGATCTCTTCCTCGGTCGGCTCATATCCCTGCAGATCCTCGGGGCTGGGTATGGCCAGGTATTCGAGATTAAGAGTAATATGATCATCAGCGAATGCCCGACGGATATCATCCTCGGTTGTATAATACGGCATTATCGACATCCTCTGCATCTTGAGCGATGCCAGTTGGTTCCGGGCATAATTCTCAATCGGGAGCCAGTTGATACTGGGATCCATCAACGCCGACATATACTTGTTATAATCGAATTCGCCGTCGGTCTGCAATGCCGGGTTCTGGCGAAGCTCCGGCAAAGGATAGCGTTGCATAAATTCGACAAGCTCTTTGTCGGAAACGGCGATACCAAGCTTCTCCCTCAGGTCGGCCATTAACAATTCATAAACCAGCTTATTCCATACCTCATCCCGCAGTTCTTTGGCGCGTTCCTCGCTGACTTCGCCGTCCGGGGATTCCTCGATCGCTTTGGAATATTCTTCCTCATAAAGTTGCATGAAATAATTCGCGGATATTTCGTGATCGTTTACCATACCGATCACCCCCCGCCTTACCGGGCTGGCATCCTGAAAACTGCCCATACCCCATGCGAATACAATAGTCCCAATAAACGCCACTATTACTATCCAAAGCACCGATTTTGTTATCTCGCGCATTTTATTCATTAATGCCATATCTTATTTTCCTCCGAATTGTACATATTTCAACAAACTTACAGTATAAAAACGGTAGTTCCTTTTGGCAATAATATTTTTGACCAACAGCCGATTAATACATATAATAAGCAATCGTGTAATTGTTCCTTAAAAACGTGGATCTGCCATGAATATCAAGCTTATTTTTTACATATTTTCCGCGCTGTTTATCCCATTATCTTTAACTTCGGCTGGTGAGAACTATCAATTTAGCCCTCCAATTAAAGGAGAAATTTATCTCTCCTCACTGTTCGGCGATTACCGCCCAGGGCATTTTCACGCGGGAGTCGACATGAGGACCGGGGGCAAGCCGGGAAGGCGCCTCTATGCCGCCGATGACGGCTATATCTGGCGGGTTATGACCACTTTCAACGGCTACGGCAAAGCTTTATACCTGAAAACTAAATCCGGGCATTATTTCGTACACGGACATTTGCAGGATTTCGCCCCACCAGTATCAAAAAGGGTATTCAACGAACAATTAAAAAATCAAAGCTACAAAACCAATCTATTTTTCAAACCCGGTGAATTCCCGGTAAAAAAGGGTGAATTTATCGGGCATACCGGGCAATCCGGCGCAGGGGCGCCGCATCTTCACTACGAGGTGCGTTCGCCTGATAACAAACCCGTTAATCCCTTAACACAGAACATCTTAATAGATGATACCAGAAACCCGGAAATAATCTCAATTGCCCTTGTCCAATTCGGGGAGCGTACCGACCCCGGTTCGGTTTTATCGAAAGAAATTTATGATTGCGGTTATAATAATTCCACAGGCGAATATGAGATCGAACAACCGATCACTGTCGCCGGTAAGTTCGCTTTCGAGCTAAACGCCTATGACCGTATAAATCATTACAACGGCAATATGGGCGTATTCCAGATAAGCTTCTATTTCGACAGCCAGTTGATTTACCGGTACCGCGCCGATACCCTCGAATTCGACAGCTTTAAGCAGTCCGACTATGTTCGGGACTATGAGTTATGGTACCGCTCTTTAGGCGCGCACCCGGACCCAAAAAGAATTGACAAGGACCGCTACTCATTCTACCGCCTTTACCTGGTTCCGGGCGACAATCAACCTACTGTAAAACTATGCGTGGGCGATGGTTACTTCAGCTCCATACCCGGCAGAACCTCCGGATTCAATAAGGTGTCCACCGGTAAACATTATGTTGACATCGTCCTGACCGATAGCAATGGCAACTCCAGCGAGCTGAGTTTTACCATAGATGTTGTAGAAAAACCCCCGGTTAACCTCCGCAGACCATCGCCGGAATTCGTATCTGGAGCCAAGCCAACAGATAATGGAATGACCTTTCTGGACGGCGGTATTCATGTGGACCTGACACCGCAAAAACTCTATTACCCCGAGAAGTTTTGGGCTCGGGAAATAAGCGAAGCGCCGTTAGTCTCCGGCTACCATATCATCCGTCAATTCGAATTGTATCCCCGGTTTACTTTTTTTAAGGATAACGCGGCCATGTCCGTAGAGTTAGCCCCGGCATCATCAGGTAAGAACTATTACTGTATAGGGTGGCAGGATATCGACGGAGAATACGTGTTTGCCGGAAATGATTTCAACTCCGACTCTTCATCTGTGGGATGCAAAATTGGCGCTACCGGCAGATTTGCCGTTGTCGTGGACAGCATAGCCCCTGAATTGGAACTCTTACGTCCCCGGATGGGTTGGAAGCTAAAGAGCGGCAACGGGGTAACTATACAAATAAAAATGGAGGATAACTTTTCCGGGCTGGGTTCAGAGGATGACTTGAAATTTTATCTGGATGGCAAATGGATGCCTGCAGAATACGATTCCGACCGGGATTTAATCGAATTTAAAGCGCCCTTCAGGCTGGATAAAGGTAAACATACTATCATGTTAAAAGTCAGCGACCAGTGCGGAAACGAGAGTTCCCTCCAAAGCTATTTTCACGTGATGTAAGCAGAACCGATGATACCTTTAAAGGATGACAACCCAATATCAATCTTCCCTTTTGTCACTATTACATTTATCGCGGCAAACGTACTTATCTTTTTCTACCAGTTTTCACTCGGTGAAGGCTTAAACCTGTTTATATATAATTTCGGGGCTGTGCCCTATCTGATAACCAACCCCCATGAAGCCCCCCCGGAGATTTATACTCCGGCATATCTAACCCTCTTCACATCGATGTTCCTGCATGGCGGTTGGATGCATCTCATCGGCAATATGCTTTACCTGTGGATATTCGGCAATAACATCGAAGACCAGCTGGGACATATAGGTTTCATTGCTTTCTACCTTGGATGCGGCCTCCTGGCGACGGCCGCCCACATTATGACCGACCCATCCTCCAAAATCCCCACCGTGGGCGCTTCCGGGGCGATTTCCGGGGTACTCGGGGCGTACCTTATACGCTTTCCCCGGGCAAGGGTGCTGACCCTTATATGGTTCGGATTTTTCGTCCGTATGGTGCATTTGCCCGCATTGGTTTTCCTCGGCTTCTGGATCATGCTTCAGCTCCTTTACGGCTTGCCTACCCTGGGCGCGCAGTCAGGGGGAGGCGTGGCATATTTCGCCCATATCGGCGGATTTGCCGCCGGAGTGGGATTATTCGTGCTGATGCGGCTGTTGATGGGCAAAAGAACGCGGCCCAACAGCTTCTAACACATTACCCGCAATTTATACCAATATATGAATATCTGTTGCTAATTAAACGTTTATGTTTTATTAAATGGGGTTTTGAGTAGTGTAATGTTATTTATTCTCGCGTCATTTGTTGTTCTTAACCTGTTGTACGCAATAGGAATAATTTATTTGTACATCGGCATGAACAAGGCCCGGAAGTCAAACATGGCAACCGTTGAAGATGATAATCTCCTCCCGGAGGTTACCGTAATTATTCCCGCCCGCGATGAATCATCTAATATTGCCGGAATAATTGAAGACCTTAAAACACAGGATTATCCAGAAGGGAAATGTTTTTTTACCATAATTGATGATTTTTCAAGCGATGATACCTATCGGAAGGCTATGGAATTAATCGGCGGAGATGAGAGATTTCGCCTTTTCCGCCTCGCCGAAGATGATGAGTACCTGGCTTCAACGAATTTATCAGCAAAAAAGCGGGTTGTTGATTTCGGGGTGAAAAATGCCGATACAGAAATAGTACTATTTACAGACGCAGATTGCAGGATGGGAAGAAGATGGGTGCGTAGCATGGCAAGCCAATTTCAGGACCAGAACTCGATTACAGCAGGTTTCGTGGGTTATAGATATAATTCACTTTTTAAGGCGGTTTTAGCCCTCGAAGCCCTTGCCAATCGGATAATCGCCTCCGGCGCAATAGGTTGGGGAGAAGCGGTTACCTGCGCGGCGGCTAACTGGGGTTACAGGAAATCGCTGTATAACCGCCTGGGCGGCTTGGAGAAGTTCGCTGATTCTTTATCCGGCGATGACACCCTGTTCCTGCAGACCGCGGTTAAAAACGGCGCCAGAGCCGTATACAATTTCAACCCCGACAGTTTTGTTTACACAACAGAATCGGGCGGATTGGGCGAAGTTATTATGCGCAGAATTAGAAGACTGGGAATAGCCAGAAGCTTTAACTGGAACATTATGCTTTTCTCAGCCCTTTTACTTTATTACGGCTGGCTGATGGTTGCTGTTGTGCCATTTCTTTCAGTTTCCGATCCTTACTGGTTGTATATTCTTATTGCCGGATGGATGTTTAAATGGATCTTTGAATTCTGGATAATAGCAAAAGGAGCCGGGTTATTCAGGAGCCGAAATTTAATTAAATTTACTCCCTTAGCATCGGTTTACCATGCCCTTGTAATTACGATTGTAGGAACTGCCTCTTTGATATTTAGAGGTTCATGGAAAGGACGCGCGATTTGAAAAAGCTATTTTTAATACTACTGTTTTTATTCTTAATGCACATGGAAGGTTACTGTTTCGACTACAGCCAGGACGAACATTCGAAATACTCGGTACGGTTTCTCGGCTTTCCGGTCGTGCGGGTTAATATCCAAAACGGCCCCATAGATTCTGACTCCGGCGCTTATCGTATTTCCATCGAAGCACGTACCACCAAGTTCTGGTCAATGTTCTACCGGGTGGACAATTTCTACTGGACTTACCTGGACACCGTGGGAATGCCCGTGGTCTACAAAAGGAAGATAGAAGAAAAATCTATCAAAAAGGAAACCGAGCAAACCTTTGACCACCGCTTTAACCGCATTTACTACGAGGGCAATACCGCCATCGACCATCCCGGGGAGCTGGAGAATTTCTTTTCTGGTCTTTTCAGGTTGCGCACCCTGCCGTTGGAAGTGGGTTTCAGGGACTCCTTCTATATAAATGCCGAGAAAGCTATATGGATGGTCAGGAGCAATGTATTGGACACGGTAGAATTAAATCACCAGGGGCGGGATATCGAATGTTTCAAAGTCGATGTCGAATTCCAACGGGTTACCCCGGAAGCTAAACCATTGCCCAGCGATGTTCTCACATTGAACATCGTCAGCGAGGATACCGATTTGAAAATCTATATCTCCAGCGATGAAAGGCGGCTTCCCATAAAAATAGATTATAACCTTTCTCCATTCAATGTTGTCGCCTCTATAGACGAGTTTCCAGATAATTTCCAGGAAAGCCAAAACTCCAATTAGGGTTTAGTGTCCTATGTTTATCGATGCTGATAACATAAATATTTTACTGATGCTATTGCCCGTATTAGCCTACGCGGAGATACATTACCGTTTCCGGGGTCTGCCGAGTTTACTTCATAAAGCTGAGCCGGAGATAATCCTCGACTGCCCCCGCCGACTTGAACCGGGGAAGGAACTGCCAGTCAGTTTGATAATCAAGGATGCCGATAAATACCCGGTAACTATCCACTCTATCGAAGCCAGCCCTATTTCGGAGGACGAGGAAATCAAAAGGGTGCTTAAATTAATAAGCGAAAGCTTCGAGGTGCGTGATTATCTTTACCACAAGGTTATCCCCATTAAAAATGACATTATCCCCAAAAGGGAATTTGACCTGGAGTTGAAGGTTAAATATTCCCTCACCAATGAACTTCTCGAAGCCTCCAGCGATAACCATACCGGGACCAGCCACAAACCACTGCGCGTGTTCAATTCCAAAGAACCCTGGCCCCGGGAGCCGGGTTGGTACACGGGGGATATTCATACGCATTCGGACGCCACCGATGATTTCGTGGAATTCGGAGCGCCCATACCTCTTTACGCCAGAAACGCCGCGTCCATAGGTATCGACTGGGTAGCTGTAACCGACCACTCGTATGATATCGACGATGAACCCGGTAAATGCTACGCCCCCGACCCTGATCTAAAACGGTGGAAAAACCTCGCCGAGAAGGTAAAACGGGTTAACGGCGAATCCGATATCGTCTTTTTGCTTGGCGAAGAAGTTTCCTGCGGCAGTGAAGAGAACCACAACATCCACCTGATAGGGCTGGATATCCAGAAGTTTATCCCCGGATTCGGCGATTCGGGCGAGAGCTGGTTCCATAACCGACCTAATCAAACCGCCAATGATGTTATCCAGGAGATAATCGCTCAGGGCGGATTCGCAATCGCCGCCCATCCCGGGGAGTGTCCTGCTTTCCTGGAGAAGTTACTGCTTAACCGGGGACCGTGGCGCTACCAGGATTTAAACAATCCCAACCTCAGGCATTTCCAGGTTCTCAATGGGCGGCGTACGGAATCGTTCCGCGACGGTCTAAAGCAGTGGATCAAAATCCTTCTGGAGGGGAAAAAGAAATTTATCGTAGCCGGTTCCGATGCTCATGGCAATTTCAACCGGCTCCGGCAGATAAAAACCCCTTTTCTGAGCATGCGCGAGAGCGATCACCAGATTTTTGGAATTTCCCGAACCATCGTCTTTTTGGGCGAGCAGCCTTTAAACAAAGAAAATTTAATCAATGCCCTGCTGGGAGGAAACTGCGTTATATCCGATGGGCCTTTCCTGAACCTCTACTTTCAAAACAGCATGGGAAACCGGATTATCCCCGGAAATTCCATTCCAAACTTCGCGGAATCCAATTTTGAACTTTACGCGTCACTGATCAGCAGTGAGGAATTCGGCGATTTCGAAAGGTTTGTTGTCTACAGCGGCGTTAATGGGGTCAGCAATGAAGATATTTTCTATGAACGAACCGAATTCAAGGATAAAAGGCGAATCCTGTTGTCGGATTTCAATCTCGAAGGGGAGTTCACCGAACATTTCCATGGATACATCAGGGGGGAGTTAACCACCGATAAGGGCCATATCTGTCTTACTAATCCGATCTGGATTCAGGCTTAGCATCGGCAGATGATTCTTCACTACTATTTTCCAATTCTTTCTCATTCTCATTGAAAAATTCGCCGAATTGTTTTTCGCGGCAGTCAGGACATATCGAGTGACTGAATTGCGCTTCGGAATTTTCGGACAGGTATTCTTCCAAAGCATGCCAGTATTGGCCGTCATCGCGGATTTTTTTGCACCAGGCGCAAATCGGGATAATTCCCTGCAATTGGTGAACATTGGCGATAGCTTCATTGAGCTCTGTTATTTTTTCTTCGAGGGACAACTCCAGCTTCACCATCCTTTCCCCCACCTTAACCCGGGCGTGAAGCTCCGCTTTATCAAATGGTTTTATTACATAGTCATCCGCCCCCGATTCAAGTCCCCTTACAATATCATCCTTTTCACCTTTAGCGGTTAACATAATCAGGTATAAAAATCCGTGGGGCTTTCTTTCCCTTATATGGCGGCATACTTCGACCCCATCCATACCCGGCATCATCCAATCGAGAATAGCCAGATTAGGAGCTGAATCGGCCGATAGCTCCTTCAATGCATCATCGCCATTGGTGGTTACCACAACATCGTAACCCCACTTCTCGAGATTCGCCTTTAGAATCTTCCTGGATACGTTATCGTCTTCTGCTATCAGAATTCTCACTTGCGTTTTCTTTCCCCAGTATGCTCAATGCCGGAATCAAGTGCGAAACAGACGCTTCCAGCTTCCTGTAAACCGGCTTTATTTCCTCAAGCTTATTCTCTCGGCCCAATTGCTCCAGTTCGCTGGCATGCTCATAGGCATCCTGAGAGCCGAAATTACCCACCGAACCTTTAATGGAATGGGCGATTTCCGCGATTTTAACAGAATCGCCATTATCCACAGCTTCTTTCAGGACTTGCATATAATATCGGCAGTTTTCAGTGAAATCCCTTGCTAATTCAGCAAGTAATTCGTTATCGCCGTCGACCCCCTCAAGGGCTTTTTCCATGTCAAACGAGGGGTATTTATTTATATCATCATCCGGATCAACAGCTTGAGGCGTTAAATCCTCTATATTGTCGATTATTTTGTACAGCTCGGCGGGTTTAATGGGTTTGGAAACATAGGAATCCATTCCAGCATTTATACATTTCTCCCGGTCGCCCTTCATGGCATGAGCTGTCATTGCTACAATCGGGATATGCCCGCCCTGCTCCGACTCCATTTTCCTTATCTCAATAGACGCTTCCAAGCCATCCATCTCGGGCATTTGTACATCCATCAAAACCAGATCAAACTTCTCATTACGCAAGGCGGACAATGCTTTTAAACCATCCTCCACCACGACTACGGTATGACCGCGTTTTTCAAGCAACCTAACCGCCAGTTTCTGGTTTACGGGGTTGTCTTCGGCCAGCAGGATGTGACGTTTTATAACATGTTCGTTATCCTCTTTTGTATCAACTTCAGACTCAACTTGCCTAATCTTTTCGGTAGTCTTTTCGCCCATAGCTTCGGATATGGCATTGAAAAGAACCGACTGCTTGATCGGCTTGGTTAAATAACCGTCCACACCCAACCTGCGATATTTCTTGCGTTCTTCGCCCAAACCTGCCGAGGTTAGAATTATTATCTTCGTTCCGGAAACAGCGGGATTTGCTCTTATGTTCTCGACCGTGTTCATGCCATTCATAACCGGCATCAAAGAATCAATGATGGCCAATCGGAAGGGTTCTCCCGCTTTTTGAGCATGGATTAACATATCCAGCGCCTCTTGTCCATTATTGGCGGTATGGGGATTGAAGCTCCAGTTCTCGAATATCGCACTCAAAAGCTTCCTGTTGGTATCGTTATCATCGACCACCAATACCTTCAATCCATCGAGTTCGACAGTAGATTCTTCCTTAGCGGATACTAAAGTCCTTGATTCCTTCTGCAAATCAAAATATGCGGTAAAATGGAATGTGGAGCCTGGACCGCCCACATCCGGATTCGGGTTCGTTGGGCTCTCCACCCAGATACTCCCCTGCATCATCTCAACAAGTTGTTTGGAGATGGTCGTACCCAATCCAGTGCCGCCGTATTTGCGCGTCGTTGAACCGTCAGCCTGGGTAAAACTTTCGAAAATCGATTTCTGGCGCTCTTCCGGTATGCCTATGCCTGTGTCGGAAATAGAGAAATGGAACAAAAGCCCCTGCTCTGACTGGGATTCCATTTCCGCCCTGAATACTACCTCGCCCTCATCGGTAAATTTGATGGCGTTGCCTACGAGGTTGATAATTATCTGTCGCAGACGGGTGGGGTCCCCGACCAGATTATCCGGAACAAGCGGAGCTATATAATTCACAAGCTCCACTCCTTTATCGTATGCCCTGAATGCCAGGGTATCCATCGCCTGTTCAATACATTCACGCAGGGAGAAATCCACGTTTTCAAGTTCAAGCTGTCCGGCCTCAACCTTGGAAAAATCGAGGATATCATTGATAATAGTCAGAAGGTTATCGGCCGAGCTTTTAACCAGATCAAGGTAACCCCTTTGTTCGCTGGTCAGTTCGGTCCCCAGCGCTAACTCGGTCATGCCGATAACACCGTTCATCGGCGTTCGTATCTCGTGGCTCATATTGGCTAAAAATTCGCTTTTGGCGATACTTGCCGACTCCGCCCGAAGCGCCATATCGTTCGCCTGCTTAATCGCGTCCTCGAGTTGGGCGTTTATATTTTCAAGCTCAATATTAGCTTGCTCGGTGGCTTCTTTAGCCTCTATCAACTTGGTAATATCAATAAACGATTCGATACCGCCGATCACATCGCCATTATCATCTGTGATACTATTGGCGTTTTTCAAGATAGTCAACCTGCGCCCGTTCCTGGTGGTAACGACGCACTCCTTTTTCTGGATTGGCTTGGGAATACTTTCATCGAGCAGACTGCAATTATTCATGCAACGGTCGCCCTGCAGAATTGTACAGGGCTTGCCCACTATCTCTTCGGGCGCGTATCCCACGAGTTCGCTGAATTCCTCGTTAACGCTGGTTATGTTGCATTGATTATCAACAGTAAACACCGCCGTCGCCACCGTCTCCAGAATCATCTCCTGGAACCGGTAAGCCTCTTTCAGTTTTGTTTCCGCTATTTTACGCTCGGTGATGTCAAAATTCACCCCTACCACCCGGACGGGTTTACCATCTTCATCGCGGGTTATCGCGGCCGCCCCCGCCAGCCAGCGTTTTTCGCCATCGGACCTGAGAATCGGGAACTCGATACGGAACTCGGTCTCACCGCTAAGCGCGCTCTGGAAATCATCCAGAGCCTTCGGGAGCGCTTCCGGCAATACGCAATTTTTCCAGTCTTCAAAGGTATGGTTGAAGGATTCCCGGTCAACTCCAAACAGTGAAAACATCCGCTCATCCCATTCCAACCGGTCTTCTTCGACATTGTAATCCCATACACCGATTCCGGTGCCCCTGGTAGCCAGAGCCAGACGCTCTTCGCTTATTCTCAGCGCTTCCTCAACTAACATTCGTTCGGTAATATCAATGGCCGTAGCCGCTATAAATTGTGGATTGCCGTTCTCATCAAATATAACCACCCCATTCATCAGCGTCGGGAACTCCCGTCCATCACGGGTAACATGCCATATCTCCCTCGAGTTAAAGCTTCCGGTTTCGAGCATGCCCTTATTGATCTCCCGTACTTCCTTCAGTTGCTCTTCGGTATGGAAAATATCAAGAGGCTTGCCGATTAACTCCTCGGTATCATAGCCGTGCATCTTCGCGAAATGTTCATTAACATAAATCAGCGTTCCATCGGGACTGGCAATACCGGTTCCATAACTCGCCCGGTCGGAGATAGTCTTAAATTTGCTTATTTCCTCTTCCGCCTTTTTACGCTCTGTTATATCCCGGATCGTGCCTTCAATCCTTACCGGATCTCCTTTCTCATCCGCAACCAATTTGGCGTTCAAGGAACAGGGGACGGGTTTCCCATCTTTATTCTTCATGTAAATCTCGCGGTCGGTAATCAACCCGCTCTTATATAAGCCCTTCAAAAGTTCTTCTCGCTCTTCGGGATAATAATAAATCTCACTGGTTGCCTTACCGATTAATTCATCCGGGTCGTATCCCATCAAATGCTTGCACGACGGTGAAACGGTAATTATCTCTCCGTTTGTGTCCACCTGAAAATAGAGGTCCATGAAAGACTCGAAAACCGAACGGTATTTCTTTTCGCTCTCCCTGATAGCCTGTTCCGCCTTTTTGGACTCTGTCAGGTCGAGCATTACCCCGATAATACCCGCCGGCTTACCCTCAGAATCGGAATATGTCGCCTTTGAAAACCGGAAATCGCGGACTATATCATCCGCGCACTTAACCTCGGCTTCGTATACCTGCACGCCTGGGTTGTCAAGTAATTCCATATCCGCGCTATGATACTTCTTCGCGAGTTCCGCGGGGATTTCATTGGGAAGGTCAAAGACTGTCCTGCCGACCACCCTGTCCGGCTCAAGACCCAGGATAATCCTCGAAAATGCCTGGTTGCAACCGAGATAAACTCCCCTTTTGTCCTTAAAGAACAATGGGTCGGGTATGGTATTGACCAGCGTTTCCAAAAATCTCAACTGTCCGCGCAGGGATTCTTCATTATGGCGTTTCTCGGTTACATCTTCCACAAGGGAAGCAACCCCGAGCGTATTGCCCTCGGTATCAGTTAATACCGTATTGTACCACTCACAAATACAAATCCGGCCGTCCTTGGTCGTATTTTCGTTAATATTATGTAATCCGCCCTCGCCCGAGAGAATTCTCTGCCAGAGCTGGCTCAATTCATCCTCAATTTCCGCGGGAAGTATTTTGCCTGATGGATGTTGCCCAAGCATCTCTTCCCTGGAATAACCGAATATTTTCTCCGCCGCCGGATTCCAGTCAGTAACCCTCATTTCAGTGTCCCACTCAATCACTCCGAGGGGCGTATATTTGAAATGAACCGCCAGCTTCTGGGCATATTCCCGGAGTTCTGCTTCCGCCCGTTTCCTCTCGGTAATATCCCTCGCTATAGCCACCAGCATAGTTCTGTTATCAGATTTTATGGACCTGATGAAAACTTCTACCGGGAAATCAACTCCATCCCGCCTCCTGTGCATAGTTTCCAACTTGCCGAAACCGTCGGGGGATGCCATAATTCTTTCGAATTCTTTCCTCAATTCGCCGATGGAGAATTCCGGTTTTATATCGGCCGGTCCTTTGGTCAACAGTTCTTCACGGCTGTAATCGAGACTCTCGCAGGCAACTTTGTTTACATCTTCAAAATGCATCGTCTCGAAATTAATGATAAAGATGCTGTCGGCGGAATTATCGAGAGCCGTACGGAACCGCTTCAACTTTTCCTCGAATTGTTTCCGAGAGATGTATGAGCCAATCATCTCCGCCGCGGTGGTTAAAAGCTTTATGTTCTCCTCTCCCCATTCACGCTCGCGGGTAGTATCATCAAAACCTATGTATCCATAGAACTTACCGCCTACCCAAAGCGGAAGAACCAGTATCGATAATATATGCTGGGATTTCAGTATCTCCTGTTCAGGTTCAGGGAAATCCCTCACTATTCCGGAAACAGGCTTATTATTATTGAGGTTATTCCACCAGCGGGTAAAACCCGGATTGTAGGGGACATGTTGAAGCCCGGGATTATCAATTTCCGGCGAAATTCCATCGGCGCAAATTTCATAGACCTGGCGCATGCACATACCATCGGAAACATCCTCGAAATTCTCGAACAGGTATATCCTGGATGCTTCCGAGGCTTTTAGCAGCGCCTCAAAAGCGTTATGGATAGCTTTGCTTATATCATCTTCATACAACAGGGCCTGTGATAAATCCTGGAGGGCTTGTTCGTACATCAACCTGATTTTCAATGCTTCTTCCGCGTGCCGGCGTTCGGTGATATCCGCCATCTGGACTATATGCCCTTCGCTGAACACCGAAATCTTGAAATCAACATATCGCCTCTGGCCATTTTTAGTTGCCACGGTAAACTCCGTCCGTCCCGCGCTACCATGGCGCCTTAACCTGGAGATTTCCTCATAGACCGCGTTCCTGTATTGATCATTGGGATAAAGAGCCTCCAGCCATTTCTCAACATTCCGGATTTCCTCGTATTCATAACCGACGAGTTTTTCGGCGGCTTCATTGTAAGACGTTAGCTGTCCCTCGTTTGAGAAGACAACCGTTGGTATGGGGCTCTTGGTGATTACCGCCGCCAAACGCTCTTCGCTGGCTTTTAATTCATCCTCAGCCCGCCTGCGAATTTCCTCTTCCTCCAGTTTCCGCAGCTTGGCGTCGAGTATCGGCGATATAAACGCGGCAATAGTCTCCAGCATCTTACGGTCAGAGTTGTTGTAATCACTATCCTTGTTAGCCACCATTATCAAACCGATAACTTCGCCGTGATGCAAAATCGGCACCGCGATAACCCTGTTCATGGGAATATGCCCCCCGGGCACATTCAATTGTTCGTTGGAAATAAGGGTTTTTCCTTCAACCAGTGCGTTGCCCCATATTCCCGCCCAGCTTTCTCTGGGGAAAACAAGGCTTTTATCGGGAACTTCGCACTTGTTCCAAACATCCCGCGTTAACGATGGCGATACGAGGTCTCCGGCTTTGTTAATGTAACCGAAAACTCCATGTAAACTCTTCAGCTTCTTCAGGCAGATTTCCATCACTTCCGCGAAAACATCATCGTCACCGGAATATGCTAAAAATGTATTGGCGATTTCATTTCTCAGTTCGAGTTCTTCCTGGTATCTGCGGATATCCTCTTCGGATTGTTTTTGCCCGGTTACATCATCATAAATAACAACAATTTCGCCACTGCTCAACCGGTATACATAGCTATCCCGCCAATTGGCTATGCGATCATCATGATAGAAGACGCTGGGGAATTCCTCGGACTTCCCGGTTTCCCATACACGCTTAAGGATATCGTAGAAACCTAATTTGACACTGCTGGGGAATGTCTCCTTGAAACGTCTGCCAACCAGTTCATCACGCGATAAGCCTTCTATATCAAGCGATGCCTTATTCACATCGGTAATCAGGAAATCTTCGCCGCCGTCAACGGCCTCAAGCATCGCCACACCACTGCGCATATTGTTAAATAATTCCCGTAAACGCTCCTCGCTGTTTTTAAGGTCGTGCTCCGCGGTAATCCTGTCAGTAACATCGCGCGAACAGGTCTGCAGTCCTATAAGACCTCCTGCTTCATCCAATAATGGCCTGGTGAAAGATTCAAACCAGATATACTTTCCATCCTTCCGGCGTATCCTGTATGTAATTTTAGTATCCTGTCTATTTAATGATTGTGTATGAGACTCATTACGGATTCTAATGGCATCGTCAGGGTGGAACAAATCGTATGGAGAAATACCGATTAATTCATCCGGCTCGTAGCCGAGCAGTTCTTTAACCGAGGGCGATACATATTTATATATCCCGTCAACTTCATGGATGCATATCAAATCCTGAATATTGTCCGCCAAAAGACGGTATTGCTCTTCGCGTTCCTTTATAATTGCTTCCGCCCTCAGGCGTTCGCTGATGTCCCTGACAAATACGTATACTTTTCCACCCGAAATTGGTATGAAGTTCGCGCTGAGTTCCACTTCGGTTGTCGAACCATTCGAATGTTTTAGTAAGGTTTCGATACGCAGGAATCCTTTTTCAATTATTTCATCCACGCATTGTTTTATTCCTTCAGCATCAAACTTACCGTCGATATCAGCGACTGTTTTGGTGGACAGCTCTTCTAAATTACAGCCAATCATATCGAGGAATGCCTTGTTCGCGTCTACGAAACGTCCCTCAATGTTGAAAACGCAGAATCCATCTATTGATGCTTCAAGCATGGTCTTATACTGCATCTCGACACGCTTAAGTTCTGTAATGTCCTTGGCTATCGATGCCACCGCGGTGGGTTTGCCGTCCTCGCTGGATAGAAGCGACAGGGTTAGAAGAACATTTAACCTCTCCCCTGATTTGGTAATTCGTGTCCCCTCTATATTTTTAATCTCCTCATGTTTCTTGCAACGCTCAAGGAGTTCTTTGGAAGGTTCGGCGAAATCATCGGGGACAAGTACATCAATCGGTTGATTGATAATCTCTTCTCTCGTCCAGCCATAAATTCTCTCTACCTCTTTATTGAGATTCAAGATAACGCCATCGAGGCTTTCGATTATAATCGGATCCGCCGCGTCCATAAATACCTTGGACATCTGACGCAACTTCATTTCGGCATTCTTGCGGCCGGTGATATCCTCGAACACCGCGATAAAATAGCCGGATTGAGGCGAAAAGATCGAAATCGATAACCATTTATTCAACGGTTCGAAATAAACCTCGAACTTCTCGCTTACACCCCCGAGCGCTACCCGGCCGTAGATGTCGAGGAAATGATATTCCGTATCCTTAATCCCCGGGAAGACCTCGGTTAGTTTCCTGCCTACGACAGTATCCCTCTTGATTCCGGTAATGGCGCAGAACGCGTCATTAATGTTGATATACTCCAGGTCGACAGGATTATTATTCTCGTCAGTTATAATCCGGCAATACGCATATCCGTTTAACATGTGCTCGAACAACGAACGGTATTTCGTCTCGCTCTTCGCCAATCCCTCCTGGGCGACTTTCCATTCATTAATATCCCATATTAAACCCTGGTAATGGGTAATATTACCATGTTTATCGCGGCGAATCCAGGTACGGTCTTCTATCCAGCGCACGAAACCATCCCTGTGAACTACACGGTATTCCTGCCTGAAGCTTTCCCTGCCTTCTTCCGCTGAAAATTCCTTTACTTCTTCAGCTACTCTATGTAAATCTTCCGGATGAACCAAAGAAGCAAACTGCACCCTGCCGGATGTAAAATCTTCAGCGCTGTAACCGAACTGGTCGATATTCTCGGAAACATATTCAACACTCCAATTCTCGTCCGCCCGCCAGAGAAACGCGATTACCGGACTGTGCCGGACGATATCTTCAAGTTCTTTCCTCTTCCCGGAAACCTCGGCCAGCGCCTTTTCCGCTCTTATTCTCTCGGTAATATCCCGGGCAATTGTCGAAGCCCCTATCACCCGGCCATCCTCGTTCTTGATAGGGGATACTGTGAGGGATACATCGATTATCTTTCCATCCTTACGCCGCCGTCTGGTTTCATAGTTATGGAATTTCTCTCCCCTGCTTACCCTATCAAGCATCACTCCCGTTTCATCCGATGAACTTTCGGGCAATAAAAGCGAGATATTCTTCCCGATAATTTCATCCGCGGAATAACCATAAAGTCTTTCAGCCCCCGGGTTCCAGGTAAGTATCCTGCCGTTTAAGTCCTTGCCGATGATGGCATCATCGCTGGATTCAACAATGGAAACCAGCCTTTTTACATCTTGCTGGTTCCTGTATTCAAAGGTTATATTGCGCACGAATACCAGCCCGCCGGTTACATTGCCATCCTCATCTTTGCTGGGGGTAACCTGGAAGTTGTAACGCTGGTCGCCGAACTCGAACTCCCCTCCCGATTTGCGTCCATCCAATGCCGCCTTATAATGCGGTTCAAGAGTATCACAGAGTTCTTTGGGCAATGTTTCCCTGAGCGCTTTGCCCTCGAAATTTTCCGTCAGATAACCGCTCTTCTCTATTTCAGTCCCTTCGGCGAGAACGAATCTAAGCTCCCTGTCGAAAATAAACGATGCCGCCCCATCGATACTTCTGATTAAAGAACGATAGCGTTGTTCTGACGCCGCCAATTCCGATTCATATTTCTTCGCTTCGGTAATATCGATAAATACTCCTTCGATATATCCTTTTTCAGGATATATTCTGCCCGAATAACGCCCGTAGAGAATAGAACCGTCCCTGCGGCGGAAACGGGCTTCGAAATCTTTCAGCTCGCCCGAAGATTCGATAATTTCCAGCATTTTATCCCGCGTACCGGCATCCACGTAATTTTCGGATGTGGCAAATTTATCCAAAAATTCACCCATATCCTCATATCCGAACATTTCCGCGAACTGGCGGTTGCAATCGAGAATCTTTCCATCGGAGATCCGTGTGCGGAACAATCCCGCCTGCGCGCCCTCGTACAGATCCCGGTATTTCCGGCGGCTCTCGCGAAGGGTTTTGGCCGCGTCATGACGTTCGGTTATATCCCGTCCGGCGGCTATAACTTCTATGTTATCGGTTTTCTCGTCCTTCATTGCCTGGCAACGCCATTCAATCAACCTCTTACGGTCATCGGTGCATTCAACCCAGGTCTCCTCGATCGCCTCGGTAATGTTTCCCGACAATAGTTTCTCTACAATTTTAACCGGTATAGACCGGCACTGGCCGTTAATTATGTCTCCGCCAAGAACTTTCAGCGCGGTTGAGTTCGCCCAGTCTATCCGTTTACGGGGGTCAACGCCGATTATGATATCCGGTATTGTCTCCAGAATAATCTCGTTACGATTCGAAAGCTCCCTGATTTTCCGGGCCGCTTCTTCGGCTTCCGCCCGGGCGTCTTCAGCCCTGTCCTTCATATTCAGGGCATTGCCCCT
Source organism: Candidatus Zixiibacteriota bacterium (assembly GCA_014730345.1). Lineage (GTDB taxonomy): Bacteria > Zixibacteria > MSB-5A5 > UM-FILTER-46-8 > UM-FILTER-46-8 > WJIJ01. Next base: position 36,530 of record WJIJ01000009.1, read on the forward strand.
CGCCTCGGCCAGCTCAACGACCCTGTCCTTCAGCGTTTGTTCCATGCGGAGCAGTTCCTCGCGACCAACCTCCAATTCCTTAACATAATCTTCTTTGTCCCGGACTCTCGCCCGCCATTCCTCTTCAAGCGCAAGCTTCGCCTTCCTCAACCTTTTCTGGATAATCCCGAGGAACTTGTACAGGAACCACAATAAAACTAATGCCAGCGCGGAACCCACGATTATGATGCTGTTAATCGAATGCTCCAGCGCCCGGTTTTCCGGGGTGATATCATTCAGTAACAGCAATTCACCGATATTACCCTTCCTTACATCGTATAAAGAGATTTTTTGAACCCTGAAGGATCTCTCGGCGAATTCGAACTGTTCATTTCCGGAGGTCGATAGCGAGTTCAATTCATCTGTTATTCCCGGTTCTCCAGTTTCGAAAGTATGAAACCCCAAACGCTTGCTTTGACCATCGTGTTCAAAGAACACTGCCATTTCCGATTGCATCAGGGTGTTCAATCTTTTCAGGAACCTTGGGTATGACCCCGCTATCTCAAGGTAACCTTTAACCTGACCGTTTTGCTCTATTGGTACCACAGACGCGATACTGACTTCTCCACAGGAAAGCAGATCAAGACCCGAAATATCTATTCCATTAAGACGGCTTAAATCAAAATCAAATCCCTTTTCAACGTGGGCCGCGGTCGACTTACCGCCCTCATATTCAAGACCGGTTACGAACCCGCCTTTATCATCGAAGACCAGTAAATGACTGACAAAACCATCATTAAAATATTTCAAAACGTACGGCTTTAGAATTTTACTTATCGATTTGGAATCGGCTTCAGGAATAATAACGCCCAACCCGGACTCCCGGATTATGCTTTCACCGGTTAATCTCAGCTTTGAAGTTTCATCTTTCTGGATTTCAGCAAGAATATTCTTAATTGAACCATACCGCTTCTTCAGGCGCATTTGGGTATGTTCTTCTATTTGTTTGTTAATTATGAATACTGACGCCCCTATTATTGAAAAGACCAAAAGACCCAGAGGGATTAAAATGATTGCCCTGAGATTATTGCCATGTTTGATTTGCTCAATAAACTTCATATTTTATCCCCGAAGATGAGAAGGTGTTTTGATAAAACGCCGGATAAATCTTGATTATCGCCAGCCAAAACGCTGTAATCAGAATTTTAAAAATTGCCATATCTAATTTTGGGGTATTACTGAAACCGTCAAATTCGTTTCCACCCGGTATTAATCAGCCTCTTTAAATCCCCCGGCGGCACAAAATTTCTCCTGATACCGCCTCATATCAATACCTACTAAAATATTCGGCATTTCCATGCAATAATTTAAGGTATAACGGATATTACGTATATGGGATACGTATTGATAACTCCTTGATATGCAGTTTTTAAAGCCAAATTCGATTAAAGCCGCCGAAGTAAAATCTGCACAAAAGTTGACCATAAAAGTCGGGAACATTATACCATACACTTTAGTATAGTATTAAAAGAAACTTGATAACGGGAGTAAACATTGAAGATCACAGCTTTAGAGGAATACGGTTTAAGATGCATGTTGCTTTTGGCGCGCAAAAAAAACAGCAAACCTGTTACCTTGCCGGAAGTTAGCGCAAACGAAAATATAACCATCCCTTACGCCGGCAAACTTTTGATGGTTTTGAAGAACGCGGAGCTGGTCGAGTCGGTGCGGGGCAGGAACGGCGGCTATGTCCTATCGCGCCCCGCAGGGGAAATCAGCCTGCGGGATATATTCGAAGCCTTAGGCGAACCGGTAGGAAGCTCATCCCATTGTTTGCGGCATACCGGGAACGGCGAATTCTGCGTGCATTCCGATGATTGCGAAATCAAGGGGATATGGCAGGCGTTTGGCGAGTACTTTCGCGAAGTTACCGATCGGGTTTCACTTGCGGATTTAGCCGAGGGCAGAATCGACAAGGGTTCGATTTTTAAACCTTTAAACGGAAAACCGGAATTGATCGGCAAAAATGAAAACTAAAATAAAGAGGTTAAAATGCTGAATGAAAATACATTGTTGAAATTTAACAACATTCATGTTGAGGTAGAGGGGAAAGAAGTGGTCAAGGGTATTTCCCTGGAGGTCAAAAGCGGAGAAAAACACGCCATAATGGGACCCAACGGCTCCGGCAAGTCCTCGCTGGCCAACGCTTTAGCGGGTCATCCGGCTTACGGGATCACCGCCGGCGAGGCATATCTTAACGGCGTAAACCTTCTGGATATGGATGCCACCGAGCGCGCCCGTTCCGGATTGTTTCTCGCTTTTCAATACCCTCTGGCAATACCCGGAGTAACCGTGGCCAACTTCCTGCGCTCCGCGGTCAAAGCCCGTTTCGGAGAAGATAGTATTGAGATGCGCGATTTCCGAAAGATACTCAAAGGAAAATTCGAATTATTGCAGGTCGATCCTTCGTTCGCCACGAGATATGTTAACGACGGTTTCTCCGGCGGCGAAAAAAAGCGCCTGGAGATACTTCAGATGGCTATGCTCAAACCGTCGATGGCCATCCTCGATGAAACCGACTCCGGGCTGGATATCGACGCGCTGAAAATCGTATCCCACGGAATCAACAGCACCCTGACAGGGGATAATTCCATACTCATGGTCACCCACTACCAGAGAATCCTGAATTATGTCAATCCTGATTACGTGCATGTCATGATGGACGGCAATATCATCCGTTCCGGCGGACCTGAACTGGCTATCCAGCTCGAAGAAGAGGGATACGACTGGGTTAAATCGGAAACTATGGAGAAAGTTGAGGCATAGCATGGAAAAGGCTATAGATAAAAGGTTTGATATAAAACAGATCGGTAATGATTACGCCGAAAAGTACGGGTTCAAGGATCCCGAAGAGTATTTTCACAAAGGCGCGAAGGGCATCAACCACGAAGTCGTGGAAATGATGTCCCGGATGAAGAAGGAACCGGAGTGGATGAGAGCTTTCCGGCATAAGGCGCTGGATATATTCCTTTCCAAACCGATGCCCAAATGGGGAAACACCGAGCTGTTAAACTCGATCGATTTCGATGATATATACTATTACATAAAACCCACCGAACTGCAGGGCAACAGCTGGGACGAAGTTCCGGAATACATAAAGAACACGTTCGACCGCCTGGGGATACCCGAAGCGGAGAAGAAATTTCTTGCGGGAGTATCCGCCCAGTATGAATCGGAAGTTGTCTACCACTCGGTGAAAAAAGAGCTTGAAGACCAGGGCGTGGTCTTCATGGATATGGACAGTGGAGTACGCGAGCGTCCGGAAATCGTTAAAAAATACTTCGGCACGGTTATCCCTCCCGCGGACAATAAATTCGCGTCGCTGAACTCGGCGGTATGGTCGGGCGGATCGTTTATATATGTACCCGAAGGCGTAGATGTGAAAATACCCCTGCAGGCGTATTTCCGCATAAACGCGGAGAACATGGGGCAGTTCGAACGTACGCTGATTATCGCCGACAAGGGTAGCCGCGTGCACTATATCGAAGGATGCACCGCGCCGGTTTACTCGACGAACTCCCTGCATTCGGCGGTAGTTGAGTTAATCGCCCTGGAAGGTTCGTATATCCGCTATACCACCATCCAGAATTGGGCTCATAATATATATAACCTGGTAACCAAACGTTCGGTAGCTCACAAAAACGCCACCGTGGAATGGGTGGACGGCAATATCGGCTCTAAGCTGACCATGAAATATCCCTGTATCTACCTCGTAGGCGAGGGAGCCAAGGGCGAGATTTTATCGGTCGCCTTTGCCGGAAACGGTCAGCACCAGGACGCGGGCGCCAAGGTTATCCACGCCGCTCCCAACACCAGCTCCCGGATAACATCGAAATCTATATCCAAGGCCGGCGGAAGGGCGTCATACCGGGGACTTGTCAAGGTCCACCCCAAGGCTGAAAAGAGCAAGGTTTCGGTCGAATGCGACGCGCTTTTAATCGATGAAGAATCCCGCTCCGACACCTACCCGACTATGGAAATCGATGCCGATAACGTACGCATTGAGCATGAAGCCCGGGTAAGCAAGGTGGCCGAGGAGCAGTTGTTCTATTTAACCAGCAGGGGATTAACCGAGGATGAAGCCCGCCTGCTTATTGTAAACGGGTTTATCGAACCGTTTACCAAGGAATTGCCCATGGAATACGCGGTTGAGTTAAACCGCCTTATTGAACTGGAGATGGAAGGTTCGGTTGGATAATCATGATAATGTTATTGAGAAGGATTCAAATATGAAGACCGCGACTATAAAGAATTACGATAAAAAGTTTAGAGAGAAACATAGCGACGAAGCGGACTGGCTTTACGAACACCGCCGGGAAGCATGGGATAGTTATGTTAAATCTCCCCTGCCGGACAGGGTGACCCACCTGTGGCGGTACAGTAAACCGGAGAATTTCCTTCTTCCCGAAGCTGAAATGAGCTTATCAGGACCAGCGGCGGAGCGACCGGAAGAAAAACGAAACCGTATACCGCTCCCGGACCATTATACTGCAATAAGCCGTTATGACGGCGACATGAACATCCGTACCGCCGTTAATCCGGCTTTGGAAAGCAAAGGGATTATCCTCCGCGATCTGCGGGAAGCTGTCGCAAAGGGAATACCGGAAGTTAAAGGAGCTTTAGGCGGTCTGATCGGCTATGGTTTCGGCAAGTTCGAAGCCCTTAATTCCGCCCTATGGAACCGGGGAATTTTCCTTTACATACCTAATAACACCGTATTGGAAAAACCTGTCTACCTTAACCGTTACCAGTGGGAAAGCGTGTCGGTAAGCCGCCTTTTAATTATAATAGGGGCGAACTCAGAAGCGACAATTATCGACGCCAACAGTGGGAATCCCCACAGCAGTAAACTGGCTAATAACGGGGTGATCGAAACTTTTGTGGGAGATTGCTCGCACCTCCGCTATGTCCATGTTCAGGATTTCCCGGACAATTCAGCTTCTTACTTTACCCAGCGCAACCAGGTAGGCCGCGATGCCACCAGCTACTCTGTATTCGCCTCGCTGGGAAGCGGGATATCCAAATACGATGTCGGCACCATCCTCAACGGAAAGGGCGCGGAAAGCCGTTTATTCGGGCTCGCTTTCGGTAACGGGAAACAGAATTTCGATATGCACACCGTGCATCACCACAAGTTCGGGGACACTTATTCCAACCTCGACCATAAGGTGGTTCTCAAGGATAAAGCCAACTCGGCATACACCGGGCTGATTCGTATTGAAAAAGATGCCGAGAACTGCGAGGCATACCAGGAGAACCGCAACCTGCTCTTGAATAAGGGACCTAAAGCCGAGTCGATTCCCGAGCTGGAAATTTTAACTGATCAGGTTCGCTGTTCACATGGCGCCACCATGGGCCCCATTGACCCGGAGATGATTTTCTACCTCAAGAGCAGGGGCGTTGAATATGAACAGGCGGTGCGTATGATCGTCTACGGCTTCATGGAACCGACCTTTAAGCTCATGCCGGAAACATTAAGGGATACTGTACGGCAGGCCGTATCCAGAAAGTTGGAGGGGTAAAGATGCAGGACCAGATGATAAATGTTTGTTCATTACACGATGTCCCCGAGGGGAAGGCGAAAACATTCGTGGTAAACGACAGGGATATAGTCATCGCCCGATACGATGGCAAATTCTACGCTTTCGATAATCTCTGCACCCACGACGGCGGTATCCTCGGCGATGGCGAAATCTATGATGGGGAAATCGAATGTCCCCGCCATGGCGCCCGTTTCGATATCACCACCGGCGAGGCCACCATGATGCCCGCCGTAGCCGATATCGAAACCTACGATGTACATGTTGACAATGATGATATATTCGTCGCTTTAAGCGACTGAGGAGTAACTATGGGCATGGTTGAAAATACTATCATTAAAAAGTCCGCTGAAAAAGGCGTACTCGACATAAACAAAATCCGGAAGGATTTCCCGGTGTTAAACCGTGAAGTTCACGGCAAGAAACTGGTGTACCTCGATAACGCGGCTACCACCCAGAAACCGCGCGCGGTGATTGAAGCGCTGGTAGATTACTATTCCAACACTAACGCCAACGTCCATCGCGGATTGCATACACTGGCCGAGGAAGCGACTTCGGCATTCGAGGAAACCCGGTCGCTGACCGCCGGTTTTATAGGAGCGGAAGAACCGGCGGAAATAATCTATACGCGCAACGCCACCGAGGCTATAAACCTCGTGGCATATTCCTGGGGACGCAAAAATATTCGTAAGGGTGACCGTATAGTTTTAACCGAGATGGAACATCACGCCAACCTGGTTCCCTGGATCGTCCTGGCCAAAGAAACCGGCGCGGAGCTTGCGTATATCCCCATCGATGACAATGGATGTCTCGATTTAGACGACCTCGGCAATATAATAACCCCGAACACTAAACTGGTCGCCTTCATGCAGATGTCCAACGTGCTGGGTACTATAAACCCTGCCGGGGAAATTATAGAAAAAGCCCATAAGCGGGGCGCGATAACATTAGTTGACGGCGCCCAGAGCGCCCCTCACATGCCTGTTGATGTGAAAAGCCTCGATGCCGACTTCTACGCTTTTTCCGCCCATAAAATGCTCGGCCCCACAGGCGTAGGATTCCTTTATGGAAAGCGGGAAATCCTCGACAGGATGGAGCCGTTTAACACCGGCGGCGAGATGATAAACGAAGTACGTTACGACTACGCCGACTGGAATGATTTACCTCATAAATTCGAAGCGGGAACTCCTAATATAGCTGATGTGATAGCATTCAAACCTGCCCTTGAATACCTTAACAATGTCGGTATGGATGCCGTCAGGGAGCACGAAAGGGAGTTAACCGAATATGCTCTCGGTAAAATGTTAGACCTCGGTTTTGTCAAGATTTTCGGACCCACTGACAGCGCTCATCGGGGCGGAGCCATATCTTTTATCGTCGACGACATTCATTCCCATGATATGGCAACGATGCTGGACACCAGGGGGATTGCCGTCCGCGCCGGGCATCATTGCGCCCAACCGCTGATGAAACGTCTGGGAGTAAGTTCCACCACCCGCGCCAGCTTTTATATTTACAATACCAGGGAAGAAATTGATGAATTCATAGCAAGTTTAGTTGAGATTCGGAGGTATTTTAGCAATGTCTGATATGCTTGATGAGCTTTACCGCGACGTGATCATGGACCATTACCGAAATCCCCGCGGAAAGAAAAAACTGGATAAATCCGATATTCACAGCGAAGGCAAAAACCCTTCGTGCGGCGATGAGCTGGAGATGGATTTGCAGATAAAAGATGGAATAATCGAGGATGTTCATGTCGGTTGCGTGGGGTGCGCTATCTCGGTTTCATCCGGCTCCATGCTGGCCGAAGTTATCAAGGGCAAGAGTATCGATGAGGTCAAGAAGATAGCCGAAGTGGTCAAAAAAATGCTCAAGGGAGAACCGATACCGGATGATATTGAAATCGAAATGGGCGACCTCGATGCTCTCGAAGGGGTGAAAAAATTCCCGGTGCGGATTAAATGCGCGTTGCTTTCATGGACAACCCTCATCGATAGCATTGATACCGTAGCGGATAACAAGGAAAGGGCCTTTTCAACTACGGAATAAAATTACGGTCGTGCGCGGCAGATGTCCTCATCTGCCGGGGACATATAACTATGTTTCCAGACATTGAGAGATAGTAACAGAATGCGGAATAAAATTATGGTAACTAAAGAAGAAATAATGGATAAAATCGCCGCGGTGCAGGACCCGGAATTAAATGTCGGGGTTGTGGACCTCGGTTTGATATATGATGTCATCCCCCGCGATGATAACTGTGTACACGTGGTCATGACCCTGACATCCATAGGCTGTCCCTATGGCCCCCAGCTCATCTCCGAAATCGAACAGACGGTAGAAAGTTGTGATGGAGTGGAGCACGCTTCTGTGGAGCTGGTATGGGAACCGATGTGGAACCCGGTGGAAATGGCTACGGAGAAAGGAAAAGACCTACTCGGATTATGGTAAGGATTGCAGGTGATATAAATGTCAGTTCAAAACAATGTAATGGATTACGATATCAAAAACGCCCGTAACGCGAAAGAAACATATCAACTCATGAAAAAGCGCCTGTCCGGCGTAGTTCCCGAATTTGAGTTGGAGTACAAGGCGGAGCTTGCGTATAAAATTAACAGTCTGAAAAAAGAAAAGAACGCGGTCATTCTGGCCCATAATTATATGGAGCCGGCGTTATATCACAGCGTTTCCGATTTTACCGGCGATTCACTGGAACTTGCCCGGATTTCCGTTGAGACCGATGCCGATATAATCATATTCTGCGGCGTACGCTTCATGGCCGAAACCGCCAAAATACTTAACCCTTCCAAGACCGTCCTGCTTCCAGCGCAGAAAGCGGGATGTTCGCTGGCGGCCAGTATTACCGCCGATGATGTCCGCGAGCTCAAGAAACGCTTCCCCGGGGTGCCGGTCGTAAGTTATGTAAACACCTACGCCTCGGTGAAAGCGGAAACCGATATCTGCTGTACATCGTCCAATGCCTCCCGGGTTATTGAGTACCTCGCCGAGCAGGGGCACGACCGGGTGATTTTCATACCGGATGAATACCTGGCGAAAAACGTAGCCGCGGAAACCGGACACCCGATTATTTTCCCGTCGCTTCCGGGCAAAAGCGATGAAGACGACCCCGAAAACATGAAACGCGTTCTTTACGGCTGGCGGGGAAGGTGCGAAGTGCATGAACAGTTCACCGTGGAGGATATCGAAAATGTCCGCGAACAGTTCCCGGACACATTGATACTGGCCCATCCGGAGTGCTCTCCTGAAGTAGTGCGGTCAGCCGATTACTCGGGAAGCACCAAAAAAATGATTGATTATGTCAAAAATTCCAATGCTCCCCGTTACCTGTTATTGACCGAATGCGCCATGGGAGATAATATCGCCGCTGAGAATCCGGAGAAAGATATGCTCCGGCTTTGCAGTGTGCGGTGCCCGCACATGAACACGATCACCCTTGAAGACACCTTAAGCGCCCTGAAAAAAACAAGATACGAGATTACATTGCCGGAACATATTATCAGCAAAGCGCGTAAATCATTGGACAGGATGCTGGA
>WJIJ01000085.1 GCA_014730345.1 Candidatus Zixiibacteriota bacterium
GATTTCGGGAGCGAGAAGCTCAAAATCAACATAGGTGGTTTCATCCTCAACAACCACAACATCCTCGATGGTCATTGTCTGGTAATATTGCGCGCGGGCGGTAACATCATAGATTGTGGGAAACAGCTCGAATAAATACTCCCCGTCAACATTGGTGGTATCGGTCAATCCGCCGGCTGTTACCACCGCTCCTTCTATAGGCTGAGTAGTAGAAGCATCGCTGACCACGCCAGCGATAAAACCATTGCCGGTCATCCCGCCGCCGAGTAAGAGAAGGTCGTCGATATACCATCCGGGATAAGTAACGCTGCCATCGGCGCCGAAATCAAACCGGAACTGGACGGTATTACCGCTGTAAGCAGATAAGTCGAATGTCGCTTCCTCCCAATATCCCTGTCCATGCCCTGTGTAAATCGGATCCGGGTAAAGCGGATTGCTGGAATTAGAGGTACCCGGGTAACCGCCTTCGGGGCTAATTAACTGCCAGCTGTTGCCCCCATCTGTGGAGATTTTGACATTGCCGCCGTCGTATGAGCTTTCAATATCATACCAGTGGTAAAACTTTAATTGAGCGGATGCGCCAATTTGGAAAGCGGGGGAAGTTAAATTGGACGTCGTATTAGAATTGTAGCTGCCATTCAATACAGTCGCCCATAGTTTGGTTCCGGAGTGGGCGCCATTGGGACCGGATGTAGGAGTACCCCATTCCCAATCGACATTACCCTCAAACATACCATTGTCCGCTTCGAAATCCTCATAAAAGGCGTTGGCGAATGCCGGTACCGTAACCCTGATGGTATCGTTGGAGCTATTCTCATCGCCGGAGAGCATTGAAAAAGCTGACACAATATAATCACCGGCCTGAGTCGGGGTGAAGTTATCGAATGTTACCTGGGTAATATCACCCGGTTCAAGATTGCTGACCGAACGGGTGTCATCGAATACTGTATTGCCGCCGCGGCTGATGGTCATACCAACATCGAAAGATTCAGTATTGGCGCCGTTGTTCTTAAACGAAGCCTGGGTAGGGTAACTATCCCCCACAGCCATAAAACCGGAAGGAGAATCAACCGAAGTCGCCTTGATATCATGGTCGTATTCCGGTTCAATGGTGAACATAACCGCCATTTCATTATGTACGTAAGACTGGTTGTAGGCAACCTGCAAACCTATCGAACCATCGCCGTTCTGGATACCGATGGTGGCTTCTGAAGTCGGGTTTTGCATATTCTGGTACTGGTAAACGATATCGCCATTTTGGAGAATTATAATCTGAAATGTATATGGTCCGCCGGAGCCGTAATGGGGTACGTTTATCCATGAAATTACCGCGGAATCCGATGATGTGTAATACCATATCTCGCCTCCATTACTCGGATTCAAATCATCCCAGAATCCCGCGAGCAGGTTTAAAGGCGCCGATGAGCTGGGTATCGATGAATTGTAATATGCTGTAGAAGTACTGGTGAAACTCGCCCAGCCATTGGAACAGATGTTGAAAGTATTGAAATCATTTCCATAAAAATTGAACGTGAATCCCATTGCAAAAGGCCCTTCGTTGTCATCATCCGACATGAAGAGCTGGGTGCCATTACCGGTAATATCAACCCAGCTGTATACCGGGCCGCCCGGTTCATCGGAATCAATCCAACGGTAACCGAACTCATCGGGACCGCCCTGGTCGAAGGGTTGCGGGGGAAAATGCGGTTCCTGCTCAATAGGAGCGCCGTTTGGCTTGAACTGTTTGGAGCCAAGGGCACTGCCGGGAACAGTAAGCATTAAACCGAGTATCGCAACTAACGATACTGCTAAGAACGCTTTTGAGAATTTCATAAGATCACTTCCTTTAAAAGTTTAAACTCTTGCGTATTTAATAACCCCCGATATATTATCTCACTCCATTTATAAAATATAAAATCTACCTCCTGTCCAATTTCCATGGAAAGTAGATATAAAACTTACCCAACTGCTTGCAATATAATAAAAAGGCCGAATAAGTCAACAAAAAAGGCGTCCTCTAAGAGAACGCCTTTCAACAGCTTACCCTTTTCCGTTTATTTGAGCAGGGACATCTTTTTCACCATGGTCTTTTCATTCACACTAAGTTTGTAGAGATAAATTCCTGACGATAGCCTGTTATTATCGCCGTCGGTGCCGTCCCATAGCACTTCCTGATAACCCGCGCTCTGCATTCCGTCTATTAAAGTTGACACTCGCTGACCGGCAACATTGAACACTTCAAGTTTAACATACGCGGCCGAGGGCAGAGCATAGTTGATAATAGTTTCCGGGTTGAATGGATTGGGATAATTCTGAGATAACGAAACCGCCGATGGCAATGTGCCGCCGTCTTCCTCTACTCCTGTAGTGCGGGTATCCATGGTAACCGGTATCGTAACCGTCGGCTCGGCGGAATTGTTATTGATAATCAATAAACCGTCATAGGTTGTATCCGGCTGGATTTCATCGCCGGTGGCATCAAAATGCAAGGTAACGGCCATATTTCCGCCGGGCTGAATCTCCCCGGAGGTCGGGTTGACAGTCATCCATGTCGAATATGAGCCGACTTCGTAAAGCGAAAGGAAATCAGGGGCACCCTGACCGAGAACTAAAAGAGCGGCAAGGTTACCCTCGGGAATCAGCGCCGCGCCGCCGGCAATGTCTCCAGCCTGAGAAGCGGTACTGAAACTTACGCCGGTGAATGCGCCCGTCCGGGGGTCAAACTGGTCGACAATCATTTCCTGCCCCGAAGCGCCATGGTGGTGAACCCACAGCCAGGGACCGTCATCGGAGAGGTCATCCCATGCTAATCCATATATGGGAAGAGTGTTATTCAGCGTTTGATAAATATTCCCGTCACGGTCGAATTCATAAATAAAAGAACTAAAGTTGGCGGTCCAGAAATGATCGGTTTCCGGGTCATACGCCAGCGCCCGGTTGGGGAATTCGGGACCGGGAATCGTTACGCCGGTGACCTCGCCTGTTGCGGGATCTATCTGGTCAACATTGTTATTGACCGAAGCATAAAGATATTCGCCATCGAAAGCCATATCACGCCAGCCCCAGCCGGAGGAATGACCGGCCTGGTCGTAAACATCCACGAGCTGTAAATCGGTGTCTAATTTATATAGCTTCGGCGTGATCTGGTCCGCCGCGCCGGTAACCCAGTAATATTCACCGTCGAATTCACAGCCGAGAAGTAGGTTGTCTCCGGTAGGGGTTTCTATATCTACAGGTCCCCAGATGAGATCACCGAAATCGAGAATGACCGGGAAATCACCATTATTTTCCAACCCGGATGTTTCGGTGAATTCATCACCGCCTGAATTGAACGGCAGGCCTCCATTGCCCGCGAGTAACGCGTTTAACTGGGTTCGAATTGAAAATGTTAATAATCCATTTCCTGTATTTCCAATGTTCAATTCATGGTCATGGGTTTCGCCGGGACGTACGTAAACAATAATCGGAGAATCGTCAACGTCGATTTCACCATGTAACAAGGCGAAATCAACAGTCGTGGTATCACCTTCGGTTACTTCAACATCCTCAATAGTCATATCGTTGTAGAATTCGGCAGAGGAGGTTACATCGTAAATCCCATTGGCAATTTCGATCAGATACTCGCCGTCCTGGTTGGTTTCATCGGAAGCCCCTCCGGCGCTGACAAGCGCCCCTTCGATAGCTTCGCCGGTTTCCTCATCGGTAACCGTACCGGCAATATAACCGGCTCCGCCGATGGAAAATCTAACCGCTAATTCATCTACTACATAGCTCTGATTATAAACCACCTGCAGACCGATAGAACCATCATTATTCTGGATACCAACGGTGGCAGAATTGGTCTGGGAGCCCATACTATTGTATTGATAAATTATCTGGCCGGAGGAATGGAGGATAATCTGAAATGTATATACGCCGCCTGAACTCCAATGCGGTACATTAATGTAGGAAACGATTGTTGAATCCGCGCTCGTATAATAATAAATCGCGCCTCCCTGGTTCGGATTCAGATCATCCCAGAATCCAGCAACGAGATTCAATGGCGCGGAACTGCCCGGAATAGGCAGATTTGAATATGGCGATGAGCTGTCAGTGAAACTTAAAAATCCATTGGAGCAAATCCTGAAGGCATCGAAATCGGTGCCATAGAAATTAAAGGTGAAATCCATTCCAAACGGTCCCTGGTTATCATCATCATCCATAACTATCTGGGTGCCGTTGCCGGTAATATCCACCCAGTCGTAAACCGGGCCGCCGGGCTCTTCAGAATCAATCCAAACGTAACCGTAAGCATCCGGGCCGCCCGAATCAAAAGGCTGGGGCGGATTAACCGGTTGCCGTGTAGTTTTTGAAGCTTGTTGGTAAGGTTTTTTGGTAATTTCCGCGTTGGCTGATACGAAAGCCATTAATAAAAACACGGTAAACAGGGCGGAAAACAGCATTAAATGCAACTTCCTCATAGTTGCTCCTTTCGTGAAATGTTAAAGCAAAATATTTCTATTCCTACCCGCCCCCTCAAAACGAGTTGAAATATCCATTTGATACGGGCAAAATAAGCCCTTTCAGAAAATCCATATCTAAAGGTTCTCTCCTTAGTTAAGTGAAATATAACCTGTAAACGGAATTTGTCAATAAAAAAACGGGGTTCTAAGCAATAGTCTTACAGGGGCTTAAGACTTTTTCATAATAACGATTGTATAATCATCGCCCTGGGGAGCATCTCCCCTGAATTCTTTTAATTCGTTTAAAATTGAATTTGCGATCATACTGGCCGAGCTATTTTGGTTATCCTGGATAATTTCCACAACGCGATCAGTCCCGAATTCTTCTTTATTCACATTCCGGGTTTCCGCGATTCCATCAGTATAAAAAACTATTATGTCCCCGCAGTTCAGTACCACCGGCTTCTCAGTATATTCGGTATTCTCGACCACGCCGAGGGCGAATCCACCGACCGTCAACTCCTGCACTTCTCCGGTACCTTTTATCCAAATTGGCGGATTATGTCCGGCATTGGAATAGGTTAATATCGAATTCGTTGAATCCAGCACCCCGTATACGGCGGTAACAAAACTACCGGATTCAACGCTCTCGCAAAGAAGGTTATTAACCTTGTAAAGTATATGCCTTATCGCGTAATTGTTGCGGATTTCGGCTTTCAGGCTCGCCCTGAACGCCGCCATCAACAACGCCGCGGGAATACCATGCCCGGAACCGTCACTTATAACGATACCATACTGTCCCTGAACAATCGGTATGTAATCATAATAATCCCCGCCGACCTCGCTGTAGGAACTGTTTATCCCGTATATATCGAATCCGGCGATTCGGGGTTGTTTCGAAGGGAGAAAAGTAGAATGAATACGCCGCGCTATCCTCAGCTCTTCCTCGATACGCCTTTTTGTCAATATTTCATCAAGCAGATGCGCCCTCTCGATAGCCACAGCCGCCTGCCCCGCGAACGCTTCCACTAACTTCAAGTCTTCTTTATTATAGTTATCGAAATTATCCGATTCGATATTCAAAACTCCATCCACGTAACCGTTATTCTTAATGGGAACCACCATCTCCGAACGAGTACTCTGCCTGAGCTTGATATATCTTTCATCCGCCGACACATCTGGAACCAGCACGCTCTGCCCGGTACGCGCCGCCCAGCCTACAAGCCCCTCGCCTACATGCTGATGAAAATTACGGCGCATTAACTCCGCAAACTCGATATTTTGGGATTTTTCCACCTCCGGTTTTATCTCCCCGGTTTCAGGATCGACCAAAAATATGGCGGCGGCATCGAATTGGATTACTTCCGCCAAACTGCTGAGGATACTATCGAGGACTTCATCAAGGCGCAGGAATGTATTTATCTTTTTGCTGATCTCGAATAAAAGCTCCTTTTCCCGGCTGTTCTTCTCCAGCTTCTCGATAAGGCGGGCATTTTCAAGCGCGATCGACACCTCGGCGGTCAGCGCCATTATTATCTCGAGGTCATCCCTGTCGAATTCGGGAGAACCGGACGGATTAAGCGCTTCCAATACACCCGCAACATTTTCACCGCGTTTAATAGGCACGCATATTAAAGGACCGACCTCGAAATCTATACCGCCGCGGGCGCTCGAATGATACCGCGGATCAGCTTTAGCATCAGGGCTTATAACCGGTTCTCCGTTTTCAGCGACCCAGCCCGCTATCCCCTTCCCGAAATCAAGGCTCGATTCCCAGAAATCCTCCCTTTCCTCGGCTTTTAAAAAAAGGTTAAGCTTATGCGAGTTTTCATCAACGAGGAAAATAGATGCCGCCCGGGCATTGAGATAATTCGCGGTTAGTTTCAATATATTGGATATAAGTGATTCTATTTTGAGATCCGAATTCAGGATCTCAGCCGCTTCAAGCAGTACCGCTGTCTTGTCCATATCATCATATCCTGAAAAGTACTTCTTCGCGGTCGAATTGGCGCTTGGCGATAAACAACGCTACCGCCGCCAGTACAGCCGTGGAGAAGAACACGATGCCTATGTATCCCCAGTTGAATGTCCCTAACAGGGCTTCTTTAGCAACCAGGGAAACATTCACGACTGGAATTAACGCGAGCTTAGTATTCAATTCGATCCCGGGGGTGAATGTTACCATCGCCGGCAGAATTATCACGAACATTAAGGGTGTAATATAGCTCTGCGCTTCCTTATAACTTTTAGCGAAAAGAGACAATGTTAACAACACCGACGAAAACAGGCACGCCACCGGAATCATCAACATTAAAAGCACGAGGAAGGTCAAAGGTTCCACCTGGAACGAAACTTCCGAAGAAAAATTGGCCATGGCGCCCAAACCGCCGGCGGCAGTTAAGGTTAAAGAGGTAACCGCGAGCATAGCCGTTACCAGGGATGTAGTAAATACCGTTAAAAATTTCCCTATGGCGATATCGGTGCGCGATGCCGGTGAAGCAAGTATCGTCTCCAATGTGCCTCTTTCTTTTTCCCCGGCAGTAAGGTCAATTGCCGGATAAGTAGCGCCGACCATGGTCAGGATAATTATCATATACGGCAAAAACATCGACAGAAGGAAGCCGGACATCTTCTGTTCCGATGCCACGTTCTCGGTCTCCACTGGAAGAGGCGTTAGTATTTCCGGGGTTGCCCCCAAATCCGCTAATCGTAACCCTACTACACTATCAGAGAAACTGTTCACTTTTCCTCTTAAACGGTTGCGGGTGAATTCGGATTTGATCTCCGCGCCGTCATAGTAAATCTTAACAACCGATGAATCCCCTGC
>WJIJ01000086.1 GCA_014730345.1 Candidatus Zixiibacteriota bacterium
CAAGCCGGCGAACATAATGTAAATTGGGATGCCTCCCAGAATTCATCAGGCATCTATTTCTATAAGTTATCCGTAGGTGACGAAACGTTCACGAAGCGAATGACATTGCTGAAATAGAAATGAACTGTTATCGGAAGGTTTATGCGCTTTTAGCATGCATGCCCTTCCGAATGACTGAATTAAACCGCCCGTGGGAACGGGCGGTTTTTTTATAGTACTTAAACATCTGTGGTGAGAATAAATCGTATCCCTTTCAATCCCGCGATACTTCTCTTTCAAGGTTGGCATATTCATTTGCGGAGCGAAGCGCGGCAAATGAGCATGATAGTTTTAAAAAGTTGCGGCTTGCACCCCCGCGTTCAATGTCATTCCCGCAAAATAGCCAGAGGCTATCAAGAGCGGCAATCCAGGGGTGCCCAACCGCTCGCGGTGGGAATATAAAAGCGGCGGCGGACAAGCGCGTCTGCCGTGGATTCCCGGAAGGTTTTCCTTACCGGTTCTATAACTTCGTTAATTAAAAATCTACATCACAACTAAACTTTTCCCCGGCTCCTGTGTCAAATTAACGAGAAACAAACGAATCTGCTAACCACAGGAGACCATCATGAAATCCAAAACAACACTTATGATTGGCGCACTACTACTTGCAATCTGCTTCGGCGCAACAGCTTATGCCGGTGATTACACGATCGTCGACACCGGGCAGGACAACTGCTACGATGAAAACAGCTGGATTGTTGAACCCGGAGTCGGGGAACCATTCTATGGACAGGATGCCCAGTACGACGGTTTCCAGCCGTCTTACCGGGATAACGGCGATGGCACCGTTACCGACGTCAATACCGGTTTAATGTGGCAGAAAACCCCCTGCTTAGATCAAAAATTCGAGTTTTTCGAAGCGTTGAACGGCGCGGATACATTCAGTCTCGCCGGTTATGATGATTGGCGTTTGCCGACTATCAAAGAGCTTTACTCGTTAATTAATTTCAATGGAAGTATCTACAATCTCGTACCTTATATCGATACGAATTATTTCGATTTCGCTTATCCAGATACCACACAGGGATGGCGTATAATCGATGCCCAGTATTGGTCAAGTACTCAATACGTGGGCACTACTATGAATAATGAACCTACAGTATTCGGCGTTAATTTCGCCGACGGACGTATCAAGGGGTATCCGCGGGACAATGGACCCGGCGGGCAAACGATGACCGAATTCGTGCGCTATGTCCGCGGAAATATCAACTATGGCGAAAATAATTACGTTGACAACGGCAACGGCACAGTTATCGACCTCGCTACCGGGTTGATATGGCAAAAGACTGATGACGGCACCCCGCGCAACTGGGAGGATGCTCTGGCATACGCGGAAGGTTTGGAGCTTGCCGGGCATGATGACTGGCGTTTGCCCAATGCCAAGGAGCTTCAGAGCATAGTTGACTACACCCACGCCCCCGATGCCACCGATCCCGAACTGGTTGGACCTGCTATCGACCCCGTTTTCGATATTACCAACACAGGCAGTCAGCAGGATCCTGACTATGGTTACTACTGGAGCGGTACCACGCACCTCGATGGTCCATACCCTGATTTCGCCTGCTACCAGACATTCGGCTGCGCCTGGGGGTGGATGGAGATTCCGCCTAATTCCGGCAATTATGTTTACATGAATGTTCACGGCGCCGGCGCGCAGAGAAGCGACCCTAAATCCGGCGATCCTTCTAACTGGCCCCATGGCAACGGCCCCCAGGGAGATGAAGTGCGCATCTATAACTATGTACGTTGCGTCCGTGGAGGTAATGTAACCACTATCAATATGATTCCCGATTCTTCCCCGGTTACCGTACCCCAGGGCGGTTCCTTCAACTATACCGGTATGTTGTTGAACAATACACAGCAATCGCAAACCGGTGATTTGTGGATTATGCTGGAATTGCCCAACGGCGCCGAGTATGGACCGCTCTATTTAATTGATGATATCTCAATGAACTCCGCGCAGAATATTATAGTGGATGATATCGAGCAATATGTTCCCACGTTCGCCCCCATGGGAACCTATAAGTACATCTCCTACTGCGGGATTTATCCCGATGTAAAGGTTGATTCTTCGGGTTTCGAATTTACAGTTATCTCCGGCGATGATTCCGGCGCGGATTCATGGGTACTGTCCGGCTGGTCCGGGGAAACTGGCGGTGAACAGTTTCCGCTTAAAACCAGCCTGGATGAAAACTATCCGAATCCGTTCAACGCCGGTACCGCCATCAGCTATTCATTGGCAAATGATGCCGATGTTTCGCTTGCAGTGTACAATATCATGGGACAGAAAGTAGATGTCCTCTTTGCTGGCCATCAACAGGCGGGAGAGTACAAATTGAACTGGGATGGTTCGCCATTTTCATCGGGTATTTACTTCTACAAACTGACCGCCGATGATAAATCTTTCACCCGACAGATGACCTTGTTGAAGTAATATTTATATAAATTGGGCGTAAAGGGCTGGGGTTAACTCGGCCCTTTTTTATTGTAATGCCGGAACAGTGATACTATATATTGGTTTATAACAGGATTGCTGTCATAATGAATTAAATGAGGGATTATGAAAGTATCTGATTTAATTATTAAATGCCTTGAAACTGAGGGCGTGAAATATATTTTCGGGCTTCCCGGAGAGGAAAACGAAGACCTGATGTTCTCTCTGGAAGCATCCCCACAGATTAGATTCATACCGGTACGTATGGAACAGGGGGCTTCTTTTATGGCTGATGTATACGGCAGGCTGACCGGAAAAGCCGGAGTATGCCTGGCTACCCTGGGGCCCGGCGCGACAAACCTTATAACCGGAGTCGCCGACGCTCATCTGGATAAAGCGCCGCTGGTAGCTATAACAGGGCA
Organism: Candidatus Zixiibacteriota bacterium; assembly: GCA_014730345.1. Taxonomy (GTDB): domain Bacteria; phylum Zixibacteria; class MSB-5A5; order UM-FILTER-46-8; family UM-FILTER-46-8; genus WJIJ01. The sequence continues at coordinate 2,896 of WJIJ01000086.1, forward strand.
GGGCAGTTCGGACAGGATGCACAAGGAAAGCCACCAGAATCTGGACATTGTCAACATGTTCAAACCGATTACCAAGTGGAACGCCAGCATCCAGAACCCTCACATTGTAACCGAGGTGATACGCAAAGCATTTAAACTGGCCGAGATGGAAAAACCGGGGGCGACACATTTCGAACTGCCGGAAGATATCGCCAAGATGGATTGCGCGCTGAAACCCATTCAGCCCAGGGTTCTGCGGCGGCCGTCGCCGGACTACAAAGCATTGGATTTGGCGGTCAACCTGATTAAAAAGGCCGAGAAGCCGCTTATATTAGCCGGCAACGGGGCTATACGGAAACTCGCCTCCAAACACCTGCGCCAGTTCGTTTCCCGTACTAATATACCCGTAGTTTCCACATTCATGGGTAAGGGGGCAATTTCCGACAGTGACGAACATTCGCTTTTTGCGGTAGGATTGCAGGCCCGCGATTATGTCATGCGAGCGCTGGATATGTCGGATTTAATCATCACTATCGGTTACGATATCGCCGAATACGCCCCCGAAACATGGAATCCCGATAAGAAGCAGAAGATTGTTCATATTGATTTCTTGCCAGCGGAGGTTTACGAATATTACCAGCCGGAAGTCGAAATTGTCTCCGATGTTTCCGGGGCGTTGTGGGACCTGAACCTGGCGGTTAAAAAGGAGAATATAAAGTTCGACCATAGTTGGATGCTTCCTATCCGCAAAAAAATCCTCGAAGATTTCGAATCATACCGCCTCGAGGATGGCGGCGAATTCACAGTCCCCGGAGTTCTCCATATCGTCCGGGAAATCATGAATCCAGGCGATATTCTTATCTCGGATGTGGGCAGTCATAAGGTTTGGATAGGGCGCAACTACCCCGTCTATGAACCGAATTCGGTAATTATCTCCAATGGGCTGGCCAGTATGGGTATCGCTGTTCCGGGAGGGATAGCCGCCAAACTTGCTTATCCCGAAAAACAGGTGGTTACTATGATGGGCGACGGCGGTTTCCTTATGAATTCCCAGGAAATCGAGACCGCTAAGCGAATCGGAGTGGGGTACACCATTATCGTATTCAATGATAACGACTACGGTTTGATATCATGGAAACAGCATGGTCACACTGGTAAATCATTCGGCACCATGCTAACCAACCCTGACCTGAAAAGGTACGCCGAAAGTTTTGGCATCAAAGGCTATGCTCCCGGTAACCTTAACCAGTTGAAAAATAGCCTGCGGGAAGCTATTACCTCGCAGGAATTATCCCTGATAGAAATACCGATTCAACCGAGCGTGAATATCGAGTTGAGCAGGAAGCTTGAACAAAATCAAATATAGCGAAGGAGTTGTGATATGAAAGCGATTAATCCGGCAACCGATGAGTTGATTAAAGATTATAAAGAGCATACTGACGAACAGGTAAGTGAAATAGTGAAGCAGGCCGATGCCGAATACCGTGCCTGGCGGGAAACATCTTTCTCCCACCGCAGGGGACTGATGAAAAAAGCGGCGGAAACCCTGCGTACTAATGTAAATATATATGCCGAAACCATCACCAAAGAAATGGGCAAGACCATCACCGAGTCCCGTGCCGAAGTCGAAAAATCGGCATGGGTCTGTGACTACTACGCCGACAACGCCGAAAAGTTTTTAGCCGATGAGATAATTGAAACCGATGCCAGTAAAAGCTTCGTGGCTTTTGAACCTATCGGCGTAGTCTTAGCGGTCATGCCCTGGAACTTTCCCTTCTGGCAGGTCTTCCGCTTCGCCGCCCCAGCGCTCATGGCCGGCAACGCCGGAGTTCTTAAACACGCGTCCAATGTCCCCGGAAGCGCGCTTGATATCGAGTCGGTATTTAAAGAGGCCGGTTTCCCGGAAAATATCTTCCGCACCCTTTTAATCCGCGCCGGACAGGTCGAAGCGGTCATCAAAAATGATTTAATTAAAGCGGTAACATTAACCGGAAGTGAACCGGCGGGCATGCAGGTAGCCTCCGTTGCCGGGGGCGTTCTCAAGAAAACCGTCCTTGAGCTTGGAGGCTCTGATCCGTATATCGTCCTCGACGATGCCGACCTTCCAGCGTGCGTTACCACCAGCGTGCAGGCGCGGATGATAAACCAGGGGCAGAGTTGTATCGCCGCCAAACGCTTTATCGTAGTTGAACCTCTCGTGAAAGAGTTCGAGCAAAATCAGTTCGAGATAATGTCCAAACTAAAGGTTGGCGATCCCATGCTGGAGGAAACCCAGGTCGGTCCCATGGCGCGCCTTGACCTGCTTGAAGAACTCGATGAACAAGTGCAGAAATCGATTAAGATGGGGGCGCGGCTGTTATGCGGCGGTAAGAAGGTCGATGGTCCCGGGGCGTTCTACATGCCAACCGTGCTGGCCGATGTGAAAACGGGGATGCCCGCCTGCAAGGAAGAAACTTTCGGCCCCGTATCCGCGATCATTCCGGTTAAGGATGAGGAAGAGGCGATTAAGGTAGCCAATGATTCCGAGTTCGGTCTCGGCGGAAGCGTTTGGTCGCGTGATGTAGAGCGTGCTGAACGGGTTGCCCGGCAAATTGAAACGGGGGCTGTGTTTGTAAACAGCATGACTAAGTCCGACCCGAGAATGCCTTTCGGGGGGGTTAAAAAATCCGGTTATGGACGGGAACTTTCCCATTACGGCATAAAGGAATTCGTAAACATCAAGAGCATAAGTATAGCGTAATAAAGGAAAACACATTAAATATGTGCCGCCGGGTCAATCCGCCTTGGCGGGCCCTTAGTCGACATGAATACAGGCGTGGTGTCAAACGTCTTCGTTTGACACCTTAGGTCAGGCGAGGCCGGCTGACCGCACATTGTTGATTTACAAAAAATAGGCGTCGTATCCTCGAACGTGACGAAATATTTTTTAAGAAAACGCGACCGCAAATTGCTATTCCCTTCATTTGAGGAAACCTGCCGCGCAGTTTAATTCGCAAACCAAGCTCTGGATTCTTTGCTATTAAATGGCAAACAAAAAAGGCTGTCTCGATGACAGCCTTTTTCGTTAAATCTGCATAAACTTTTAATCCCGGGCTTCGCTCAACTTGTTTACCACTTTTATTTCGATAGGGATGGTGAAACGGGAGCCGTATTTATTCTTGGCCTGGAATGTTACCGATTTGCCCATCTTGCCCAATCCAAAAGCCTCGGTATCTACGGTAAACGCTACTTCAGTGGACTCATCCGGTTTTAGAACTTTTTTATCGATATCAACCTTGATTATATCGGGAAATGGATTGTCGACTATCTGTAATTCCGATTCGGTAGTGTCGATATTGGTAATGGTCGATTTAAGGACCTCTTTTTCCCCTATGAGAACTTCGTTGACATCGAACATGTCCGGTTCCACCTTGAAATCGCTGTTGGGAATACCCGCGATAGCCTTAACTGAAATCATTGGATTCTGGTTAGTGGAATCGTTGCAGGTAATCCGCATCTTTTTCATTATCGTCTTTTTATACCTTTTGGTATGAAAAGTAAAGTCGATAAAATCATGTTCGCCTGGCGGAATAACTATCCCGCGTCTTTTCGTCGTCGTGCATCCTCACGTAGGTTTGATGTTAATTATGGTGAGGGTGTCGGTTCCGGTATTGGATACCTTGAAAAGATGGGTTACATTGGTATGTTGCGGAACATTGCCGAAATCGAAAATAGTGTATTCAAGGGTTATTTTCGAATCGTTCAGGGGAGCATCCGCTTGTTGGGGCGGTCTGCGCCTGATGTTTTTCGGATTTGTTCCCGTGGGAGCGGGTACATATTCTACCGGCCGTCCGTCTTCGTTGCGTTTCGGCCCCCAATACTGCTTATCATCTTTATTAGAATCGGTATCCGGTGTAAATTGACTTTGAGCCGGCGTGAAAAGAATAAGGCCGGTTATAGCTGAGAATAACAATATTTTTAGTATTTTCATAAACAAGAACTCCTGATCCTATATTGCATGCAAAATAATGATAGAATCGCAAAGGTCAAGTATTTTCCCTTGTTTGCGGTAAATCTTTTGGGCTTCAATCCCCCGGATGGGGGGATTGTAACCCTAATATATGAATTTTCGGAATATTTGTTCCATATATTAATTTATTCCGGGGTATCAAAAGAGGAATCAGCCAGCGCCCCGAAAGCATAAGCAATTTCGTATGGATTCCAATCCTGATCGAAAAGGGCTAAGTAGTGTCCCGGATGAGAAACCTCCTCCGGCATTTTTACCTGGGTCCAGATGGCGAATTTCGCTCCCATTTCAGCGACTGAGCTGTATAAAGGATAAACATATTCAACCTTAGCCGCGTTGAATTCCTCGAAATTATCATAGTTCTCCACTTTGGGCCATGTGCATTCGCTAAGCGCTAATTCCTTGCTCCGGTCAACATCCCAAAGCGCGTTTATAGGTATGCTCGGATCATAATGACCGTTAATGTGAACATCCCATATATCGAATTTACAATCCTTTAATTGTTCGCCCCAATCGGCTATATCGGCTGAAGGAGCCAACCCGCATAAAATTACCTGGGCTTTGGGATCCAACTCCTTCACGATATCATAAAACATATCTGTCAGCGTCTTTAATTCTTCAACAGTGCCGTTCCAGTGGCCGTAATCCTCGTACCTCATAGGGAATGTGTTTGGCTCATTGATCAACTGGTAGTATTTTACCCTGCTCGCGGTTTGCCTGACCATAAATTCCATGGCGGTCCGAAAATCAGCGGTATCCACAGGGGGCCAGCTTCCCTTTGTATAATAATTTATCTCCGGATGACCGGTCATCCATCCCCGGCTTATAGTTAAATGGAGCATAATATCGATGTGTTCTGGAATTTCATTGAGCCTGTTTTTTATCACCATGCTGTCCAACTGCCCCCGCTCCCGCTCGAAATCAAGCCAGTTAGCGAATAACCTTACAACTTCCGGTTTTACTATATCCAGCCAGTAATCGGAAATTTCAATACGGCGCGGTATCCATACCCCTCTTTTAAAGGAATTTTCACTGGTTGTAAGGGTGGTATCCGGTTCATTGATTGTAATATCATCATTGTTTGTTCCCGGTTCGGTTCCCTTGTTTTTACCGCAACCCATTAATGAATAACAGATTAGAATTACCATAAAGAATAAACATATTGTTCTTTTCATAATTTTCCTCCTGTCGGCGGTATATTACACAAACTGGATGCCGGAACCAGCTAAATGTTAACAGGCTTAAGCTGCTATACAGCAATGGATTAAGTGGGTCCAATATCCTTGTCGAAGGAGAGGTTTAGTATTTCTGGACTCGGAATGAGCAATATGCTAATTTAATTGACATTTATTTTGGATTATAAATCAATAACTAACTAAATCCTTACAATACAGCCTTGACATAAGCACAAAAATTTAGTAAAATATTCCTGCAAAGTTCTTCAAATTATGCAAAAAATATTTTTCCCAAATATTTTCCTTCACTAATCCCCCACAAGTAAGGAGGCTTTATGGCCCAAAAATTAACCGTAGTGCTCTTGGCATTACTCCTCGCGGCAGGTTTTAGCGCGTCTGCCTTCGCCGGAGATATTGCCAGTGGTTTGGATAATTATATTATCCAGAACAACCTGCAGGAGGAGTTTACTCCTGTGATCATCGTCATGGATCAAAGAGTCGATACCAGGGCGATGAATGATGAGTTTGACGCTAACAACACCCCGCTTGCCGAACGTCATGCTTTAATCATGACCGCTCTGCAGGAAACCGCGGACAGAACCCAGATTCCGGTTGTTCGCAGAATTGAACAGCTTAAATCGGAAGGGCTGGTTTCTGATTACAGCCAACTCTGGATTTCAAACATTATATGCATGAGCGCGAAATATTCCGCCATCCAGGAAATCGCCTCCATGACTGCCGTCGGCAGGATTTACTATGATGCAGAGATGGAATTAATTGCTCCGGTCGATGAACCGAAGCCCGGTTCCGGAGGAGATCTGACTTCAGTCGAGCAGGGATTAATCGCCATCAACGCCAACGATGTATGGGCGATGGGTATAACCGGCTCCGGTACCCTGGTCAGCAGTTTGGATACCGGCGTGGACGGTAACCATCCCGCATTGTATGATCGCTGGAGAGGGCATGACTCCCGCTACCAGAACAATCCCGAATGGGCCTGGCATGATCCCCTTACCGGAACTAATTTCCCGTTCGATGATGGTTACCATGGAACCCATACGATGGGAACGGTATGCGGCGCGGATAATAGCGGCGGCGATACGGTTGGAGTTGCAGTAGATGCCGAATGGATTTCCGCCGGCGTAGTTGACCGCGGCGGCGACCTGCCTACCCGTATGCAACGTTATCTGGTAGCTTTCCAGTGGACAGCCGATCCCGACGGTAATCCCAATACTATGTGGGATGTTCCTTGTGTATCTTCCAATTCCTGGGGACATTATCCGGGGAGTATGCCCGGCGGCGATTGCGATGACTGGTACTGGGACGCCCTGGACAATCTCGAAGCTATGGGGTGTCTTGTAGTCTTAGCGGCCGGAAATGAAGGTACCCTCGGGTTGCGCAATCCGGGAGTAAGGGCTACTGATGATTATAACAGTTTCGCTATTGGAGCGGTGGATGGAAACACCACCGGCTGGCCCATAGCCTCCTTTTCAGCCCGCGGCCCCTCTTACTGCACCCCTTCCGGTGACCCGGCTATAAAGCCCGAAGTTTGCGCCCCGGGCGTGGACGTTAACTCCTGTTATCCCGGCGGAAGCTACACCACTTTGAGTGGTACTTCCATGGCTACCCCCCATGTAGCAGGTGTGGTCGCCCTTATCAAGCAGGCTAATCCCAATCTTACCACCGAAATGGTCAAGCAGATATTGATGGATACTGCTTACGACTTGGGTTCCTCCGGCGAGGACAATACCTATGGTTGGGGAATGATTGACGCTTACGAAGCCGTTATGGTAGCGCTCAGCTATTTGCAGGGCTATGGCGTTATCGAAGGTCAGGTTACCGATGCTTTCTCCGGCGATGGGTTGGAAGCTACAGTAACAATTACCAACCGCCAGCCGCCGATCGTTGCCCAGTGCAACTCCTCGGGTTATTATTCAATGCTCGTGCCGGCAGACACTGCCTGGAACCTGCAGGCTGAATATCCAGACTACAGCCCTGGCTACGCCACCGTTACCGTTACCGAAGATGACACCGTAACCCAGAACTTCCAGCTCAATCCTCCGCCGGTCGCTATTGATATGATACCGGATGAATATCCGATTTACCTGCATCCGGGTGAAAGCTTTACCTATACCGGCGTGCTTACCAACCAGACCAGTATGCAGATATACGGCGATGTATGGCTTATGCTGGATGTGCCCGGTATTGGAATGTACGGTCCTCTTCAGCTTTACCAGCACGTACCTCTCGCTCCCGGCCAGACCATTACCGTGCCTGGAATTTCCCAGTACGTTCCCACATTCGCTCCTATAGGCACCTATGAGTATATTGCCATTGCCGGAATGTATCCCAACTATGAGCTGGCGCGCACTTCGTTTGACTTTACGGTTCTGCCCGAAGGCGGAGCCCCCGCCGAAGTATGTATCCTCTGCGCCGACTATACTGACAATTGGCATGGCGCCCGCGATTTACTGCTTGATAATCCCAACGTATTAAGCGTTGATTTTATCGATGTACAAAACTCAACGCCTTCCCTTAATGATCTTCTGGCATACAATGTAGTTCTGGTATGGTCTAATTACCAATTCGCGGACGCGACCGCGCTTGGCAACGTGCTTGCAGACTTTGTGGAAGTCGGCGGCGGCGTGGTAACCTGTGAATTCGCCCATTACGGCGGATGGGCTCTCGGCGGAAGATACATGACCGATTACTCGCCTATGGGCGCCGGCAATACCGGATACGGCGATGCCAATATCGTAATCGATGACCCCAACCATCCTATAATGATCGGTGTGAACAGCGGAAGCGAATATTACAACTTCAACGTTCCCCTTGCCGGTAATAATCCGCAACTGCTCTGCCATTATGATAACGGTTACAACGGAACTATCGTGAATGGCGATGTGGTTCGCTGTGTGGCGCTGAACAATTACTTCGGCGACCAGCATGCCTCCTGGACCGGTGATATCGGCGCCATGATGGTCAATGCGGTAGTTTATTCCGCCGCTAACAGTTTCTCCTTAGCGTTCCCGTCTCCGGAAGGTTACCTTGACGCTTATGCCGCCGAGGATGAAAACGTGGTAAGCGCCACCGTCGTTAATAATTCCATGGCCGCTACCGAAGTTATCGGAATGGCTGGACGCGGCGGTGCCGGTGAACTTCCAATAGAGTACGGTTTGAACGATGCTTATCCTAATCCGTTCAACGCTTCTGCCAAGATAGTGATCGCCCTGCCGGAAGCTTCAGTTGTAAATCTCGACATTTATAACCTTTCCGGCCAGAAGGTCGCTACTTTGATTGACGGCAAGATGGAAGCCGGTTACCATGATGTAACCTGGGATGCTTCCGAATACTCCAGCGGAATTTATTTCTACAGGATGAACGCCGGAGAATTCTCCGCTACCAAGAGAATGACCCTCTTGAAGTAAGCTGTCTTACTATGCCGCGAACAACCAAAACCGCGGTAAAAAATAAAGTACATCCGGCAGACCGATGCGGTCTGCCGGATTAAATTTTCACAGCCGTCATTAGCTTTAAATAATTAAATGGAACTATTGATTCATGTTCTATATTGATATATTTACAGCAACCTGGATAAATGACATCGGCGGAAAAAGTTAAGGTGATTTCATAAATTATGAAAAATGTTTTGTTCAATGGCTGAGATTGAGATGATTGTTAGACAAATTTTGAGGTAGTATTAATATTATGTTATATGCAAATTACCTCTTGACAAGAAAGCATCTGCTATTTATAATACTGTAGCTTAATTTTTTAAACCATAGCGATCGTTTTTCTTCGAATGGCTATGGTTGGGGCAGGTTCTTTAAATTCAAGTCTCGGTTCAGATTTCATCTGAACATCTGTTATTCAGGGTAGTGTGAATTAGGTTGCACATTAGAAGCATTGAATCACTATCCTAAAAGTTACAGCCATATTAGTCATATAACAATATTCAGTTAACTTATTGAACTATAGGTTGTTATTAAGCAATATTCTAATCGGCAAGCAAATTGCATGGGATATAAGAAATTGAAAAATCGATATAGTAAATTTTCGAATTTTATCTTTGGACGGGTTTTAAAACAGGAGGTGCAACATTTATAATACTGAGGTAAGGCATACGGTTTTTACAAAAAGGGAAAAAATAGAAGCTTCCAAGTGGAGCGATTCGAAAACTAAAAGGGTTTTTGAAATTCTATTTTCGGGCACATTAATTCTGCTTCTATCGCCCATAATGATAATGGTGGCGATATTGAACAAAATTCTGGATCCCAAGTATCCCATTATTTACAAACAGATACGCCTCGGCAAAAATGAGATCCCGTTTGAATGTTATAAGTTTCGCACCATGATTGACAGCCACGACAATGGTCAACCGTCGCAACCCAAAGAAAAGAAAGAGTTTACCAACGTTTTCGAACGTACCAAAGTTACTAACTGCAAGAAAATCACTCCCTTTGGCGCTTTAATCCGTAAGTACTACATCGATGAATTACCTCAGTTATTCAATGTTTTAAAAGGCGATATGTCCTTGATTGGCCCCCGTCCCAATGAAAAATATCAGATTGATTATATCAGAAAAAGTCATCGTGATTTCGAACGGCTGTTGAAAATAAGGTATTCCACCAAACCCGGCCTTACTGGACCATGGCAGGTCGACCCCAATAAATTCGACCTTACTGACAGGGAAATTATCCAGCGCGATATTGATTATATCCAGAATGCTACTTTGAAATCTGATATTAAACTTTCTCTTGTTACAGTCCTGAGGGTCCTCGGCGGCTTTGGACAATAAAGCATTTTCCATTTTACGAAATTTATATTTGCCCTTTGATAATTAGGGCATTTATTTTTTATTTTCGAGAATATCAAAATTGATCGAATATGAATGATAATCCTTTGTTAAATGAAGTTTCGGATAGGGAAGTTGAACTCCTGGGCACAAAGCTATGCAAATGCACCATAGAAGAGGGAGTGAATTTAATCGATGATGCGATTTCATCCGGAGGTAAGTACCGTGTTATCATCCGTAATGCCGCCTGCATTAATCTATCTTTTGCCAATGAAGAATACCGCGATGCAGTAGCCGGTTACCATATGCGTTTCGTGGATGGTATCGGTGTTTACCTTGCCGGTAAAATCCTCAAAGGCATCGGGTTTCCGGATTTAGGGGGTAATCCTTTCGGAAGGGCAATACTTCAGCGTTGCGCCGAAAAAGGATACAGGGTTTACCTGCTGGGCGCTAAACAGGAAGTTGTGGCTAAGGCGGCGGAGAATTTTCAAAAATGGCATCATGGATTAAAAATCGCCGGTTATCATCACGGGTACTTCGACCTTGAAAACTGCGGTGATATTATCGAGGAGATTAATAAAACTGAACCCGACCTGGTGATGGCCTGCTTCGGAAAACCTGAAGAGGTTTTCTGGATTGCGCGTAATTTCGATAGTTTGAGAGCGAAAGTTATGATTCCCATGGGCGGATTTTTTGATTTCCAATCCGGGCATACTCGCAGGGCGCCGGAATGGATTTTAAAGATGCGTTTCGAGTGGCTTTTTCGCCTGCTTATCGAACCAAGACGACTATGGAGACGCTATATCATAGGCAATACCATTTTCATGACCCGCGTTTTCCGTTATAAACTATTTGGTAAGTAAGCTATCCGGAAATTCATCCCCCACGGTATAACTCACCTTTATAGTTGACATTTTTTATCTAATTAATTAGCATAGCGGCGGGTAAAGTATGATTTTCGATATAGCAATTTTTTATTAGTTCTACCGCCATTCAGATATGAGTAAATTTTGAATTTGATTTGTTTCTTACAAAGTTTGAATAAAAAGGGGAAGTATGGCAACCGGTAAATCTATGTTCGGGGACCTTTTTTATTCCGGTCCGGACGAGGAGATTCTCGCGGCTCCCGAGGTTAATGAAAATTACGAGACCAATGTTAGCCATTTATATGTAATCGGCGACCTGACCGGGGTGCCGCTGTTAAAAAACGCGGTTAATATGGGGCAGGAATTAATTGAGAAGATTGGCGATGAGCTTAAAGCTGAAGAGGTTGATGAAGATACATATCACCTTTTAATCGTAGGCGCAGGCGGGGCGGGGTTAGCCGCGGGGCTTGCCGCCCAGGAGAAGGGATTGAAATATATTGTGCTCGAACAGAAAAAACCGGGCAACACGATTAATAACTTCTTCAAGGGTAAGGAAATCTACACCGAGCCGAAAAATATGCCCAATAAATCGAAACTCTGGGTGCGGGATTCCCGGAAGGAAGAACTCCTTGGGCATTGGGAAAAGATAATCGATGACGCCGATTTGAATATCAAAACCGGCGACCAGATGAAGGTTACCGGGATACGCAGGCAAAACGATGGATTTATCGTCGAAACGTTGAAATCCGAATATCGCGCCAACAGGGTAGTACTGGCCATGGGACGTTCGGGTAATCCCCGGATGCTCAGAGTTCCCGGCGAAGGGCTTGATAAGGTACATCATGTTCTCGTTGATCCCGAAGAATATACCGGGGAGAAAATCGCGGTGGTGGGAGCGGGCGATTCGGCTTTGGAAGCGGTAATAGCGTTAGCGCCCCATAACGACGTTTGCCTGGTAATACGTTCCGGGGAAATCACCAAAGCCCAGAAGGATAATAGAGACAAAGTCATGCAGTTGGTCGATTCGGGGAAGGTGGAGATCTTTGCCAATTCCAATGCCAAGGAAATCCGCCCCTATGAGATAGTAATTGATGTGGACGGTGAAGAGCGGATTATAGAAAACGACCATGTTTTTAGCCTCATTGGCGCTATCCCTCCCGATGGGTTTTTAAAGAAGATGGGTATACGGAAACTGGGTGATTGGAGCTTCAAAAAGGTGTTATTTCTGGCGGGGATGACCGCGCTGGTGTTTTTTATCTATGCATGGAAAGCTCAAAAATTCTGGATTTTCACCCCTGACAGCGCCCTTTACTCATGGACATCATGGCGTCCATCCATGTGGTTTGGTGTCCTCTACAGCATTGTTATTACCGGCTTTGGTATAAAAGCTATCTATCGTTATCGTAATGATTCATACCAGGTAAAAAGGTACATTGCGTTAATTCTATCTCAGGTCATTCTGTTCTGGCTTATCCCTGAGATAATTTTTCAAACGCTTTACCCTGTACATGATGGCTGGCGGGCGTATGGGCTTTTCTACCCGGCTCCACTGTACGTATGGAATTTCTGGGCTCCAATGAACGCGCATATCTTCTGGTTCGCGTGGTCCATTTTAATCTCGGTAATAGGGATACCGATTGTAGCCAGGATATGGGGCAAAAAGTATTGCTCTTATGTATGCTCCTGCGGGGGACTCGCCGAAACCCTCGGCGATAAATACCGTGTTCTTTCCCCGAGGGGCCGGAGGGCGAGGGCATGGGAGAACCTGTTGACATATTTTATTCTCCTATGCGTTGGCACGGTTGTCCTTTTCGGGTTGCTGGATAAAAATTCGGGATGGTGGTCGTTCCAGGCGCTGGTTATCGATTTCGCCATTGCCGGGGTTATCGGGATAGCCTCTTATCCATTCTGGGGCAACCGTATCTGGTGCAGGTTCGGATGTCCGCTGGCAAAATTATATTACATATTCGCCAAGGATAATTCTGATGTGAAAATATCATCGGGACAGCACTGTATACGGTGCACTCTTTGCTCCAAGTACTGCCAGATGGGTATCCAGGTTATGGAGTTCGCCAAGCGCAACCAGGATTTCTCCAATAAGAACAGTTCTTGTATCCAGTGCGGAATCTGCATAACCGTGTGTCCGACCCGTAATCTCCAGCATGGCGATTGGTCGGAGGAGAAATGGAAGGAAGAGATTGAAAAGGGACCTCCCATTAACGTAGTATAACCAAACCCGATTACATTACTTGAAAGACAGTGAAATGGGCGGGCAATAAATAGGTAATAAACCTTGTTTAATTACATGGATATAGTTATACAACACTATTGTTCAATTAATGCGCGGCAGGTTATGTCAATATATATTCTCCCTATAATAGTTATCTACGCTCTCGCTTCGACATTGTTGCTGATTTACGGTATCAATGCCTACGTGTTGATTTATTATAGCATTAAGTCATGGAAAGACTGGAAACGATCGTGTAAAGACCTTGCTTCTTACGATGTAATTCCCCGCGTGACCATTCAGCTTCCTATATACAATGAGCGTAATGTAGCCGCGAGAGTGATCCATGCCGCCGCCAAGCTCCAATACCCGCGGGATAAACTGGAGATACAGGTTCTCGATGATTCCAATGATGAAACCCGGGAAATCATTGATAAAACAGCAGGGGAATTATCACGGGCCGGCATTGATGTAAATGTACTTCGCCGCGCCGACCGGAAGGGATATAAAGCCGGCGCGTTGGCTGAGGGGACAAAAACCGCCAAAGGAGAATACCTCGCTGTTTTTGACGCGGATTTCGTTCCCGAACCTGATTTTCTATTGAAAGCAATGCCTCCATTTCTCGAAGATGATAAAATCGCTTTTGTGCAGGCCAGGTGGGGGCATATCAACCGTGATGAGAACATCCTGACCATGTGCCAGTCGCTGGGTATCGACGGTCATTTTCTGGTGGAGCAACCCGCGCGCGCCCATGCCGGATTTTTCATGAATTTCAATGGCACCGCCGGAATATGGAAAAAAGAGGCTATTGAAGATGTGGGCGGCTGGTCAGACCGGACATTGACCGAGGATTTGGATTTATCCTACCGGGTTCAGCTCGCCGGATGGAAACCGTATTTTATGGAGGATGTGGTCGTCCCCGCGGAAGTCCCCGCTACCATGGCCGGAGCCAAAAGCCAGCAGTTCCGCTGGGCTAAAGGCTCGATTCAAACGGCTGTGTTAATGTTGCCGAAGATATGGAGGAGGGATTACAGCCTTTTAACAAAGATGGAGGCGGCACTGCACCTGACCAATTACGGAGTCCACCCGATGATGCTCACCCTGGCTATCCTTGCCTACCCCATTTTGCAGTTCAACCTGGTTAAGATGTCCCCATATTTCTTCGCGGTAATCGCGTTGCCATTGATAGCGGCGACCTTGGGCCCTTCTACAATGTACACAATCGCCACTCTTAGGAACCAGGAGAGGAAAAATGTTTCGCTTTTATGGCTTCCTTTCCTGGTGATATATGGAACCGGAATCGCCATCTCCAACAGCATAGCCGTCTTTGAGGCGGTGGTGGGTAAAGCGAGTTCATTCATCCGTACGCCTAAAAAAGGAAGCCGTATCCAATCCGGCTACAAACTGAACCGTTCCAAACTATGGCTTTTTGAGATCAGCCTCGGGCTGTATTCATTCGGTTCCATTTCGGCAAGTATAATGGGCGAGAACTACGGCGTTCTTCCCTTCCTGATGATTTTTGCCTTCGGATTTGTTACTGTGGGTATAAGGACTTTCATGGGTATAGCCCGGGACGCATGAGGCGGTTTTTAACTCCCATATCGATATTATTCTTTATTTCGGGGGCATTTCTTTACACCAGGACTCCTGATATTGGTCCCAACCTGCCCTTATTCTATAGCGGTTTTATCCTTTCCTCGGCCGGCTACCTCGGATTGCTTTACAGGGGATTGCCGCGGAAAAAGTTTGCATGGTGGGGGCTACTTTTCCTTCTGATTTTCCTGCCCCGGATATTCGCGCTGAACCTGACTCCCTCCGATGATATCCCCCGTTACATCTGGGAAGGACGGGTTTTGCTCGAAGGTTACAGCCCGTACTCTGTCTCGCCCGATGACCCGCGGTTGATTGAGCTCCGCGATGAAAGCTTTTGTTTAATCAATCATAAAGATATGCCCGCTATCTACCCGCCTTTGACGCAGTATATTTTCACGGCGGTTTCCGTGGCAACCCGAAGTGTTTATGATTACCGCCTGTTTGTGCTGTTGATTGAAATTATATCAATCGCGCTAATGCTGGTATGGTTAAAACTGGAACGACTTCCACTTGATAGAATCCTCATCTACGCCTTAAATCCGCTGGTAATAATCGGTATAGCAGGTCATGGGCATCTTGACCCGTTGCAAGTGGTAATATTAGCAGGCGGATTATATCTTTATTCGAAAGGAAAAACCGGCTCCGGTATGTTGATAGTTACCTTTGCCGGACTGATTAAATTCCTCGCCTTTTTCGCGCTTCCATTCATGGTCAAAAGGCGTACCCTGAAGCACTTACCGCTATGCGCACTGACTGTCATTGTCTCTTACCTGCCATTCTTCTTCCTCAAGGGCGGTTTCAGTTTCGGAAATATGAGGATTTACGTCGGCGAGTTCGAATACTATTCCCTAACATTCGCCATCCTGCGCTGGCTTGCGGGAACGGCGGGGGCGCATGTCATTACTGCCGTAATCCTCTTTGCAGTTATGGCATCGCTTTATCTTACCCGCACAAAAATAGAACATGCGATGTTGCCATTTCTATTTTTGGTCACTTTGATGAGTACGACAGTTCATTACTGGTATATTATCCCTCTTCTTGCTTTGAGTATCGTTGCCAAATCCCGCCCGTTGATAGCGTTGTCGCTACTGTTTATGCCCTATTTCGATGTGTTCGAAAAATTCACTAACGAGGGTATTTGGGAAGGGGAATGGTGGCGGCAGTTTGCTACCTATGTGCCATTCCTGGTTATCTTCTGGTTAGAGAAGAGCGGACGTTGGTTTAAAACAGGCGCAAGGAAGTATTCCCTGGGAGTGGTTATTCCCGCATTGAATGATGAAGCGCATTTGCGTAAACTGTTTAAATCGATAGAAAAATCGGACATAGACCCAAGCAAAATCGTGGTTGTAGATGGAGGAAGTAATGATAATAGCGTGGAAGTTGCCGAGAAATGGGGAACAACGGTTATTAAAAGCGCTACCCGGGGCAGGGGAAATCAAATCGCGGAAGGGATTAGCAAACTGGATACCGAACTTGTCTTAATAGTACACGCCGATAATGAAGTACCTTCGGATATAAGAAGGAGAATAGTAAACGCCGCCAACGCCTATCAGGATTCCGCGGGAGGATCATGCCGCATGGAGTATGACCCGGGAAGTATAAAATCGAAACTCCTCGCTGTTTTAAGTAATGCCAAGACTGCTTTATTGGGATTGAGTTTTGGGGACTCGGGACAGTGGTTTCATAAAAGCAGGATAGAGTTTCCGGCTTTGCCATTGATGGAGGATGTCGAGTTGGCAATCAGGATAAATGACCGGGGGCATTCGGTATGGACTCCATGCAAGTTGACTGTTTCAACCCGCCGTTACGCGAGAAAAGGATTTATACCAGTCGCCTTATCCGTGATCGCCCGAACCTCTAAATATCTTTTTCAGAGACGGTGGTACGATAAAATCCCCGATACAAAAAGTATGTATAAGGAGTATTACGCTAATGCACCGGGTAAGAGTTAATCGGCAGGCTTTTCCTCTGAGGGAATGTCCTCTACAATACGGTAATCGTAATAATCGCCGCCGAGTTTGAAACTGATATCCACTATTCCCAACAGCGCCTTCACCCTGCCGACCATGTTGAAAGTGGAGGGGACGTAGGCCCCGTTTTCGAGTTTTTGGAAATTTAAAGTGATGTGCGCTTCCTTCAGCTTTTCCGGGCGGGGGATTACGAAATCCATGTGTTCCACCCTGAAATCTTCCTTGTCGATATGATACACACCATCAACCTGTCCTTTATCAGGCTTTTCCGTCCTGGGTTTTACCGAAATGATATAGGATGTATCAGTTTCCCCGATTAGCTGGTAGTTGTATGCTGGATCCCCGATTTCCAACTTTGCCCCGAAATTCTCCTTGTTATCTTTATCTTTTTTGTCTTTCTGTTGCCGCTTTTTAGCATCCTCGCTGGTGGCATAAGATATCCTGCGTTCTATCTCTTCCTCGCCCCGTATAGTAACGACCGAAATAACCGTATCAACCTCTTCATACTTCCCTTCATTGTCAATTTTACCGGAAACAATTTTCTCGGTAAACTGGTATGCGATATCTTTCCATTTTTCCTTCTCTTCTTCCGAGTTGGCTTTAGTTTTTGCAATTATTTCATCCACGGTTAAATCCGCGCACATGGCCCGATGGTTTTGTGTCGGAATCAAACTAACCGCGAGGCTTAGAAAGATAAGCAAGTACCGCATCATTTTTCTCCGCTCTTATTAAGTTCACCTTCAAAGAAGGGTATTTTATTTATAATTCTTACGGTCTCCGGTATATTCTCTCGCGCCGCGCGGGTCATCCTGCCGATATCATCAATCAGCCGGCGGAGGTCATCGATTGTATCGACATCGTTTCGGAGTTTCAATTCGTATAAATTTATGCTGAGTTCCTTAATCCTGCTTAAAGTAGAACTATAGACTCCCGACGAGCCCCAATCGATATCCTCGAATAACTGTTGATAGGCATGTTTAAGCCCTATCAGGTAATAACCGCCGTCCTCCGCCGGACCGAGAACTATACCATCGGTTTCCAGAGCTTTAAAAGCTTCGCCTATATCGGCAATATCAATGGTGGGCACATCACTGCCTATTATTACCGCTTTTTCATATCCCTCGTTAAATAGCTCTGCGAAGGCGTTGAGCATTCTCTCTCCGAGATTTTCGCCCTGTTGAGGACGTAATTCCACTTCGAAAGTAGCCCAAAAGCTATCAACGATGTTGCTATGATAAAGGTAAACGTAGAAATCATAATATTCGCTTCCTTTTAGTTTATCCAGCAGGTCTCTAATGAACGCCTTGTAAAGATTCGCCGACTGATCTTCATTCAAGTGCGGGGTTAAACGGGTTTTACATTCTCCCGGCACAGGGTCCCTGGCGAACATTACTAATACATTTTTACTCTTCCTGGTCATTTAAGGTCCAATCGTAATCATAATATTTTATTTTGGGTTTGTTATTAATTATATAGGATGACAAATTTTCATCAGCGTAATTTATTATATAGTATAACAACCACCGTTCCTTATCTTTATAGTCCGAAAGCTGAGGGGGATTCGCGTCGGTTTTAAAATCATCAGCGTACCATTTGAAAATCTCTGAAAGCTCTACAGTATTTACCTCACGGTTAATCCGCACCCCGCCTTTCTCATTAATAAACTGCCTGGTTGCTATTTTTAGCTGATAATCGAGGGAATCGGGATTGAAAGCGTAGCTTTGCAGTGGAGGACATCCTATGGAGGCGCAAACCAAAGCGAAATGAATCTCCGGTTTATAGAATCTTTTACGGATTATCTCATGCTCTATCTTATCGAGGGAAATATCTTCCCCCATCACTTCCGACCAACTCTTCTTCCAGAAATCGGAAATCTGGCGGATACTGCTTTTGGGAAAACGTAACCTGGAGACCAGGGAACCATAGCCGATAGGGTAATTCTCGATAACCCCAAATATGGTTATGGCGTTATAGGCGTTTATCCAGAAAGCCAGCCGTTCATTTTCTTCCCAGTTCACAAATTCATGTTTGTTTACGTGTTTAAGTTTATCGAGATAAATATTCAAAAGCCGTGGATTCTCTTTGATACCGCTGTAATCTACCCGGCCATTGCTGACATATTCTTTAAGCAGGCTGTCATAATGGGCATGACTGAATTCACCGGCGTTGATACATGGGCTAAACAACGCAATAAAGGCAATTATGAGTATTACTTGAAATCGTCTCATTTTCTTATCCAAACTTGTAAAATTTCGCCAGGTATGCGGGAGAAACTCCCAGCCTGTAAGCGAGTTTCAAGAGGTTGTTTCTTACATAAACTTTGATAATCCCTTCTTTGCGCCATCGTCTACTGGATGTTTCCATCGGGTCTTTCAGGATTACCACTTTGCCCTGCCTTTTTAACCGTTTGCAGAAATCCATATCCTCCATAAGAGGTATATTCTTGAACCCGCCGATTTTTTTGAAAACTTCTTCGCGTACGAATATTCCCATATCACCATATAGCGTTTTTTTCAACCGGTTTTTCAAATTTGAAGTCGATTGCAGGTATTTCATTAACCTTGGAAAATTATCCAGCTTCCAGTAAAAACCGCCTCCAACTACGCTTTTATCTTCAAGCGCTTTCCTGATAGAATGAATTGAAGTTTTAGAAGGTTTACAGTCGGCGTGGACAAACCACAGGATATCTCCACTGGCAATCCGCGCTCCGGCGTTCATCTGGGAGCCCCGGCCCCTTTCCGCGGTGATTGAATGGGCATGTTTGCGCGCCAGCTCTATGGTACTATCAGCGCTTCCACCGTCGACAACAATAATTTCCGCCGAATCATCAAGCGAACGAAGATATTCAAGCTGATTTTGGATAATGCCCGCTTCGTTTAATGCTGGTACAATTATAGATACCGATAATTTGTCGCCCAATAGATTTCCTCGCTGTAAACTAAATACAATTCATTGCCATGTATGTAATAAGACGGTAAAACTGCCACCTTTGTTCCCGGCAAAAAGAAATGGCGGAATTAAAGAAAAAAATTGATTTGATAATCGCGATTGGCGCGTATAAATTAAATCAGTCGAACAATTAGAAAGGTTGGAATCTAATATAACAGGAGAGTAGCATTATGGCCAAAAGTGTAAAAGCCTTTAAAACCGAAGTACAACAGCTATTAAACCTGGTTATTAATTCATTATATTCCAAGAAGGAGATTTTCCTTAGGGAATTGATTTCCAACGCGTCGGATGCCATCGACCGTGTCCGCTTCGAAGCTCTCACCGATGATAGCCTCCTGCAGGGCGACAGCGATTTTAAGATTAAGATTATACCTGATAAAGATAGGCACACATTGACTATTACCGATAACGGGATCGGTATGAATCGCGAAGAAGTTGAAAACAATATCGGCACCATAGCCAACTCCGGCACCCGGCAGTTTTTAGAGCGGATTCAGCATGCTAAAGACGGCGATAAGCTGGAGTTCATCGGCCAGTTCGGTGTGGGATTTTACTCGGCATTTATGGTCGCCGACAGGGTAGAACTACTTACCAAACGCGCGGGAGAGAACCAGCGGGCGGTAAAATGGGAATCCTCGGGAAGCGGTGAGTATACAATCGAGGATGCCGAAAAGGAAAGCCGGGGAACCGTGATTACCCTGCACCTGCGTGAGGGGATGGATGAATACCTCGACGAGTGGCGTGTAAGGTCTATCATCACCGATTATTCCGATTATATCTCATTTCCAATTGTGATGGATGTAACCCGCAGGGAGAAGGAAGGGGACGAAGAAGTGGAGAAAACTGTGGAGGAAACGCTCAACTCCATGAAGTCTATCTGGAAAAAGGCTAAGGATGAAATCAGCCGGGAAGAATACAACGAGTTCTATAAACATATTAGCCATGATTTCAGCGAGCCCCTGAAGGTCATACACTATGCCGCCGAGGGAACCACCGAGTTCAAAGCCCTGCTTTTTATCCCCTCGCAGGCTCCATTTGACATGATGATGCCCGATATGCGCAAGGGCATACACCTGTATGTCAAAAACGTTTTCATAACCGATGACTGCAAAGAACTCCTGCCCGATTATCTCCGGTTTATCCGGGGCGTGGTCGACTCCAGCGACCTGCCGCTGAACATTTCCCGGGAGATGTTCCAGGATGACGCGATCATCAAGCGCATTCACAAAAGCCTTGTGGGGAAAATCTTGAATACGCTCAAAGAGATGATGGATAAAGAGCGCGAGGACTACCTTAAGTTCTACAGCGCTTTCGGCAAAATAATAAAGGAAGGCCTTTATTTCGATTTCGAAAACCAGGATAAGCTCAAAGAACTGGTGTTGTATCAATCAACGGCTAACGAGGATGGAAAGCTGGTTAGTCTGCGCGAGTATGTGGACCGGATGCCCGAAAAGCAGAAGGATATTTATTACATCACCGGCGAAAACCTTGAATCGGTTCGCAACTCACCCTACCTGGAGATATTTAAAGAGAAGGGATACGAAGTTCTGTTCTTTACCGACCAGATTGATGAATTCGTAATCCAAAGGCTGTTCGAATATGACAAAAAGAAACTCGTCCCTGTCCATCGCGGCGAACTCGACCTTGATACTGATGAGGAAAAGAAGGAAAAAGAAGAAAAGCTCAAGGAATCTCAAAAAGAGTATGAACCTCTGCTGAAGTTTATCCACAAGCATCTTGAAGAGGATGTGAAGGAAGTAAAATTCTCTAACCGCCTGACTGATTCGGTTTGCTGTCTGGTTGCCGAGGACAGTATGGGGGCGGGCATGGAAAAGCTCTTGAAAGCCATGAACAAAGACGTTCCGCCGTCAAAGAGGGTGCTTGAACTCAATCCCGGTCATCCGCTTTTATCCAGGATGAAAGGATATTACGACGAGGACGAAAACAGCGAACGTCTGAAAGACTATATTGAACTTATCCACGACCAGGCGCTCATATCGGCAGGCTCAACTCCCAAAAATCCAACAAGGTTTACGAAGCTGATCAGCGAGCTGATGGTCAACTCGGATTAATACTTAACTCCAACGTAGTCCACATAATAAATTAGCCATTGACGGCGGTTTCGTTACTGGTTTAATTAATCCTGTAAATGGGTCCCGCTAAAATAATTGTGGATATATATATCCGCATTCCGTATAATTTCCGGGAACAAGATTAGACTTGCTTAGTTTTATCCTGCTATCTATAGGGCAAATAATAATCGGGCGGAATATCCGCGTTTTTCATTTTTAAAGAAAGGAAACAAATAGATGGAAATGGAGAAGGTTTTTGACCAGTTGGTAGTTTTTGCCACGGAGTACGGATTGAAAGTAATCGGCGCGATTATAATATTAATCGTCGGTCGGATTATTGCGGGAATGATGAAGAAGTTCATGGTCAGGATGTTAAACAAAAGCAATACCGATCCCACAATAGTTTCTTTCGCCGGAAGCCTGGTATACATCCTGGTTATTACATTTACCATACTCGCCGTATTATCCAAGTTCGGTATTGAAACCGCCTCGATTATCGCGGTGTTAGGCGCCGCCGGTTTTGCAGTCGGTTTCGCGTTACAGGGTTCGCTGGCCAATTTCGCCGCGGGATTACTGGTGCTGGTATTTAGACACTACAAGATCGGCGATTACATCAGCGCGGCCGGCGTCGCCGGTACCGTTAAGGAGATACGCCTGTTTTCTACGGTGCTGGCCACTCCCGACAATGTACAGATCATCGTCCCCAGCGGAAAAATATTCGGCGATATCATCATGAACTACTCCGCCAATGATACCCGCAGAATAGACCTGGTAATAGGAATCGGTTATGGTTCAGACATAGGCAAAGCGCTTGAGGTAATGACCACCGTGCTTAAAGAGGATGACAGGGTTCTCGAGGATCCCGCCTACCAGGTAGCTGTTTCCGAACTCGCCGACTCGAGCGTCAACCTCGTAGTCAGGCCCTGGGTGAATTCTTCCGACTATTGGGGGGCCCGCTTCGATTTAACCCGGAAGATTAAAGAACAACTCGACGCCAACGGCATCGAGATTCCATTCCCGCAGAGAGTTGTCCACATGACCCAGGAAAATTAACCCGGATAAAAGCTGTTCTGCAATTCTATTTAAAAGGAAAGGGGCGGGGAATATATCCCCGCCCGTTGTGGATTGCCGAGAAGGATTACTTTACCATAGTCATACGTTTTGTGAAAACTTTGCCTTCGGCATTGAGAGTATAGAAATAGATTCCGCTGGCATGTTTGGTGCCGTCCCAATCCACGAAGTGCTGACCGGCGTTGATATTGCCTTCAACCAGGGTTTCGACAAGCTGACCGGCAAGGTTGTAGATTTTTAAAGTTACAAAACCATCACGGGGAGCGTCGAACTCGATAACGGTCGACGAGTTGAATGGATTCGGATAATTAGTACCCAGCGAGTACTCGGTGGGCACCATTTCGTAATCCTGCTTTTCTACGGTTCCCCAGCCGTAAGCCTGCCAGGAATCGCCGTCGCCTGCAATCGGCGGGACAATTGTAAACTCGAATGAGGAAGAATCGAGCTTAACTGAAGGATAGATGCCGGCATACGAAATGTACTCATATACGCCTGAAGGGGCGCCGGCCGGTATGGTCTGGACCACATTGGGTACTGACAGCGATTGAAATGGCGCGAGAGGAACTCCGCCGATCTGGAGAGTCGGTCCATAATATGTTCCCCACGGGGCTTTGACCATTGTCCATACGCCGCCGGTGGTCTGGTTGCCGGTGTTGTTTATTAATGTTCCGGTAAAGGTGAACGAACCGCCGGGATTCACGGTAACCGGGGGATAATCCGGCACCATGTTTACCGTAACAGGGTTTGATGGATACCTGTTGATGGTAAAACTTTCGATGATATCGCCGCCTTTTTTAACGGATTCGAAGTAGAGATTATTACCTTCAATGCTGATTTTGCTGATATGATGGCTCATGCTTGTTTTTACAACATTCGGATACCAGGGCCAGGGCGGGTAGAGCGGACCGCCGCCGCCGGCGGTGGTGATATGCTGGATTCCATTTACAACCGCCCGGGCGTAGAAATGGCAATGCCCCGCGAATATCATACAAACATCATACTGCTCGAGCAGGGGCTGAATATAATTCTGGATGTCTTCATTATTATCGTGTCCTCCGGCGGACCATCCGGGTTCATGGAAGGTGGCAAATTTCCACAGCTTATCAGTCGATGATAAGTCATCGATTATCCATTGGTGCTGTGCCGAACCCGGGGAATAATCGGTGTACTCGTCAATTACCGTGAAATGAGCCGGACCGTAATCGAATGACCAGTATCTTCCGCCGCTTTCATGGGGATAGGGAAGGTACTTGTCGAAACAGTTGCCGGGGGTATCATGGTTGCCGTAGGTCGACTGAAATGGCAGGGTAGAGAGCATTTCATTTATGCTTTGATAACCTGTACCGAGCAGATGGTCGTCCCATTCCGATTCGCTGTCACCGTCATTTACGAGGTCGCCAACCGAAATTATAAATGTCTGGAAATCAGGATCGGAATTGACTGTGGTCATGACCCGCTGGCAGACTTCGTCATGGGTCCCGGGGAATGTACGGGAATCACCGTAGGCGATAAACTTCAGATTAAGCTCATTCTCATGGGCGGCGGACCTGAAAGACCCCGTTTTAACATCTCCGCCGGCGGTTACCCTGTAGAGATAACGGGTACCCGGGGAGAGGTTGTTTATGGTGTAGGTGTGCTGATGATCACTGCCATATTCGGCAGTAACTTCGTTGCCCATACCGTAACCGGTGTCGGTGCCCCATTCAATGGTACAACTCATGGTTGAGTTTAACTGCCACATGATTTTCATGCTGGTATTATCGTTTTCATAGATGCTGTATGGCCTTTTGCGGAAATTCTGCGCTTCGGCGGAAGCGGCCAGGACCACGAACATCATGGCAACCAGCAGTGTACCGATCAATACTTTTCCTGCGATTCTGTTCATTTTAAAACCTTTCGTTAAATTATAGCGATTGAAAATGTTGACCTATTTCAACAACGACATTCTTTTGGTTACTGTCTTTTCGCCGTTGGAGAGCCTGTAGAAATACACGCCGCTGGCGTATTCAGAGGCATTCCAGGTTATATCGTGTTCTCCGGCCTCCATGAAACCATCAACAAGAGATTCAACCCTCTGGCCGAGGATATTATACACATCGAGGTCTACCTTGCCGGCCCTGTCAAGGCTGAATGCGATATTTGTGGCGGCATTGAACGGATTCGGGTAGTTTTTATCCAGGGCAAAACGCGCCGGCAGTGATTCACCGGAATCTCCCTCAAACCATCCATAAAGTTTCCACTGGTCGGCTGAACCGCCCAGGGGAGCGATAACATTGAAATTGAAATATGAGGAATCGTAAATTGTGCTCGGGTAACGTCCGGCATAGGAGACATATCTATAAGTTCCCTCCGGCGCGAATACCGGCACATACTGGGTTACATTCGGTACGATGATAGTCTGGCCGGGAGACATGTAGATATTGTTGAACTGTTGAAGGGGACCGTAGCGGGTGCCGTCGGGAAGCTCCAGCATTATCCAAACGTGCCCCACAACCGGTTGCCCATTGGGATTCGCCAGTTTCCCGGTAAACTCAAAAGAACCGCCGCGAGCTACATCCACCGGCGCGGAATGCGGTATCATGGCGATATTGACCGGGATGACCTCTCCCCATTCTATATTTAGAATAGGCCTCTGGCAATAATCCATCTCTTCCTCGGAAGCGAAACGGAACACGCCCTCGGTTCCGAGCGGCGATTGGTCTCTCAATATGAAACCGTTGTTCAGAGAAGGATTATCGAACCATTCGCGCACCGTGTTGGTTACATCCCATTTTATCCACTGGCTGGTAGCGGTGGACACGGAAAGGTTAGTAAACGATGACGGGTATTCACTCCGGTCGCTGTTCACCATATCACAGCCGGGAGTATCCCAGGGCAAATATGCGAATTTCGCGAATCCGTGGGTAGCCCAACCCGAACCGGATGGGGCTGTACTGCCGTAGAATTCGTATGGATTTCCATCCTCGCCATGGCCCTCGCCCCATTCCTTGTAAACTTCGAAAAGGGCAAGGGTTTTATCCGCCGATTGCGATTGTGCGCGCTCGGTGAAATAGAGGTTCAGTTCAGCTTTGTGTATTGCCGGTTCAGGCGGAGTTTCCGGCAGTTCGAATTTTATAAGGGCGCTCTTACGGTCATTGCCGCCGTCCTGGCCGCCAACCTCAAAACGGGTTTCCGCGCCGGTGTTGTTGTCCGGGTGAGATGCCCGCAGGAAGGTACCATAGGCGTCATCATAAGCGAATTCGCGATATGAATGCTGGTATGCCCATTCGCCGTCCTTCAGAATATGCCAGCATCTTATCATCTGCTGGGCGGCAAGAGCCGCGTCATCGTTGATACCGCCCGGGAAATAATCCTTGTAGTTATTATGGGAGAACGGGATGTCCAACAGCAACTCGAGGTACATTAACCATCCGCTGACGTTTTCTCCGGTTATCCCCAACTCGATCCAGTTGGTTCCGGAAGCTATTGTATCCGCGGTGACCTGGGGCATTCCCGCCGCGTGGTACACTTCGACCCAGGTATCATACGGCCAGTAATAATCAGGAGTCCATGGGTACTCGCCCTCTTCCCACATCATAAAAATATCGCACCCGTATTCTATAAATCCATGAGAATTATTATCCTCGACCATGGCTACCGGCAGGAACGCGGTACTGTCATATATACCATGCCAGGGGACATCGCCATAGGTATGCGATGCCGCTCCCATCAGGAATACAATTTCACGCTGTTCGGCTTCATCAAACGGATAACTCACCCGGTGCCGCAATACTTCCACGTAGTGGTCTATCCAGAAAGCTTCATGGGCTATTTCGGAGATTGGAGGATTATCGGTCCATCCAATGTCAGGGGACATGGATCCGCAATAAAGTTCATCGAGATGGCTTTCAATCATCTGCGCGAGTTCTGCTTCACCCTGGGCGTAGAGATGAGGTATCGCCCGCTGGCCGACCATCCAATGGTTGCGTATCCCCAGGGAATATGCAGTCGCCGTATAAAACAGGATAGTGATAATTATCACTAAGGAACATCTAAACAGGTAACTATTCTTCATGGAAGCTCCTTTAAACGTTTAGTAGCATATTTTTAAACAGGAATTTTGATTCTTTGAGTAGGCAGCCTCTTTAGCAATTGAGGGAAGTTATTTCCTTTTCTAAAACGCTAAAGTGTGTTTGTTGAAATGAGAATTTATCCCAATTGGTATTGATATGTCAAATTAATGGTCGGTTAGTTTTATGTGAGGAGAATGTTACGATAGCGATAAAATAGAGTTTATCAACTAAATTGCGGCGTTGCTATTTAATCAACATCAACGGTTTGCAAATTTCGCCATCCGGGGATTTGAGTTTACAGAAATAAATTCCGGTGGCAAAATCTTCCGCATTCCAGCGGATTATATGTTCACCCGCTTTGAATCTACTATTAACCAGCGGCTCTATTTTTTGACCGCGGACATTATAAATATCAATATTGACCTCGCTTTCCCTTTTCAGGGTGAAAACAATACTGGTTGTCGCATTAAAGGGATTGGGATAATTACTCAACATGGAATATTTAACCGGAAGTTTCTTTGGTTGTTGTTCATCAATACCGGTAGGTATGCCCGCTCCGCCGTAAGCGCCCATATCGCACAGGTCATCGCCGATACCGCCATCTTCGCAATCGATGAACGCGTCGAAAATAGTTGGATCCCCGGTATCTTTGCAAGGCGAATCCTCGGCCTGGCCGCATTCAATTGCCGACAGTCGGTAGTCATCGGTATCCGCGTCGCGGAACAGGGGATTGTCGGAGATATTTCCTGCACCGCCGAAACCGCCTTCCACACAGCAATAGGTAACCCGCGGCGATTCGCCGAAAATCTGGGGATTATGGTTATCGGCTGTATTGGCCCAGAAAATATTATTCTTAATCTCATGGTTGGGAGCGGCAATTACCAAACCTCCTCCATAGTCGGTAGCGTTATTGCCGTAAATTACGTTGTTGATGATTCTGACCATATCATCGACGTAGTTAAGTATCACAATTCCACCGCCGCGTTCTCCCTCATTGCCTATAATACAGTTGTTGGCAATGATTATATCAGAATCAAAGGACATAATACCTCCGCCGGGGTAGTGAGTGTAATTATCCTTTATAGTGTTGCCTGAGATTCGTAAGCTGGATTCCATGATACACATAGCCGCCCCTATACCGACAGTGGCATTCTCATAAATCATGTTATTTTCTATAACAGGCGTTGAGGCTTGAGCGGCGAAGATACCTCCGCCGGAATTGCCCTGGTTATGGCGGATGATATTGTTCATAATTAACGCGTTCGTGTTCTCTCCCGCGCAGTATAAACCGCCTCCGCCGCCGCTCATGTAGTTATCCTCTATAATGTTATCGCGTATTACCGGACTCGACGATGAGATATAAAAGCCCCCGCCGTATGGCGCGAAACCATTGCGTATTGTAAATCCTAATATCGTTGTTGTGCTATCCTCGCCGCTGTTTACGCTGAACACAGTCCCCGCGGAATCCCCATCTACAATTGTAGACCTTATATATGATGAATCGCGCTCAGTTAAAAATCTCGATGCGACGACTATATTTTTGCCGTTCAGGTTCAAATTTTCGGCGTATGTACCGGGTTCAACCAATATGGTATCCCCGTCATGGGCGGAGTTAATTCCATCCTGTATCAACGAGTAATCATCTGGGACATAAATAATTTCCGCTGAAGCATTTGGGGATAACAACAAGAGCATGAAAAGAAGGTATAGTGTTGATTTCATATAATTCTCCGTTTGCCAATTTCATAACTCGGGTGGATAATAAATCCTCCTTAAACTTATAGTATTTTAATAGATAATAATGCCGTTACTTTCAATCACTATTTGTTGTCTAACAAACTTCTAACAAAACGAAATCGAGAAAATATTTTTGAATCGTTTTTTTGATAGTCGAATCATATATTAACGAATTTTGTGAATTAAATCGCAAACTGCAGTAATGTAATCAACATTTGAACGGTACCGAGGAAATGTTATGTCTCAAAAGAATAGCTTGTTATTATTCATCATGCTGATGCTAATATCGGGTTTAGTCCCTCAATCGTGGGGCGTGACGGCTGACCACGGCAAGTTTCCGATTTTAAAGCAAGAATTTAAAACCGGGCCCGAAGTTACCCGGGCATGCCTTAGTTGTCACACAGAATCGGCAAAGCAGGTGCATAAAACTATACACTGGACCTGGGTATGCCCCAAATCGTTCGATCCCCAGCTGGGCAAATCAATCGTGGTCAATAATTTCTGTATTGCTCTTCCATCTAACGAGCCGAGGTGCACCAGTTGCCATGCCGGGTACGGATGGCGTGACAGTACCTTCGATTTCACATCCGAGGAGAATGTTGACTGTTTAGTATGCCACGACCAGACCGGGGAATATCAAAAATTTCCCACCGGCGCGGGGCATCCCGCCTACGAGGTGAAAACATTCGGCGGCAAAAAGTATTTCCCCCCTGATTTTAACAAGATAGCCCGGAACGTTGGTAAACCGAGCCGGCATAACTGTGGAGTATGCCATTTTTACGGCGGCGGGGGAGAGGGAGTTAAGCATGCCGACCTCGATGAATCCCTTGAAAATCCGCGCAGGGAACTGGATGTTCACATGGCCCGCGACGGCCTCAATTATCAGTGTATCGATTGCCACCGGAGCAGAGATCATGAGATCGCCGGGCGTTGTTATTCGGTGCCTGCCGCCGAAAGGAGGGAGTTCGCGCTTCCCAAAGATAGCGGACTGCGTATCGCCTGCGAATCCTGCCACAGTGCCGCACCACATGAAAACAACGATAAATTAAACGACCACACCGACCGCGTCGCCTGCCAGACATGCCATATACCGTATGCCGCCCGCGAAAAAGCCACCAAGCATTGGTGGGACTGGTCGAAAGCAGGCGAGTTCGATGAAAATGGGGAAATGATTGTTAAAAAGGATGAACATGGAAATATAACCTATCATACCATGAAAGGCGAATTCGCCTGGTCGAAAAATATGATTCCGGAATATTACTGGTTCAATGGCGGCGCGAACCATACCCTTGTTACCGATAAGGTTGACCCTGCCAAGCCGGTGGAGATCAACAGCCTTAAGGGCGATGAAGATGATCCGGATTCGAGGATATACCCGGTTAAAGTTCACAGGGGCAAGCAGGTTTACGACCCTGTGAATGAAACCCTGATAATACCCAAACTTTTCGGCCCTAAAGGCTCTGGAGCGTACTGGAAGGATTTCGATTGGGTTAAATCCGCCGAAAAGGGAATGGAATATGTCGGACTGCCTTTCAGCGGAGAGGTCGGTTTCGTGGAGACCGCTATGTACTGGCCTATTACCCACATGGTCGCTCCCAAGGAACACGCGCTAAAATGTAATGAATGTCACGCCGAAAACGGCAGGTTGGCCAGCCTGGGCGGTTTTTACATGCCCGGCCGTGATGATTTCGCCGCCCTGGATATAATTGGTTGGGTGATGGTTGGTTTAACTTTTCTCGGAGTTCTCGGACATGGTTTACTCAGGTTAACTTTTAACAACCGGCATGATGACATCGACGATTCGGAGGATAAGAATGAGTAACAGGATTTATATATATAAAGGCTTCGAAAGGTTCTGGCATTGGGGTCAGGCTTTGCTGGTTATCCTGCTTTTATACACCGGTTTTGAAATTCATGGCACCCTCGGTTTCATTGGCTATGAACAGGCGGTGAATCTGCACAATAAACTGGTATGGGCGCTGTTGGTTCTGATCTCGTTCGCCATTTTCTGGCACTTTACAACCGGGGAATGGAAACAGTATATCCCCACGGTGAAAAAGCTGAACCACATGATTCGTTACTATCTTGTGGGCATTTTCAGGAATGAACCTCACCCAACCAGGAAAACAGAGCTTTCCAAGCTGAACCCATTGCAGAGAATTACCTACCTTTCCTTGAAGATACTCATCTTCCCGGTGCAGATAATTTCCGGATTCGCCTATTATTATTACAATGAGTTGAGCGAGATAGGAATCAATATCAGCCTGGGAGCAATAGCTTTTGTGCATACCGCGGCGGCTTTCGTGATGCTCGTTTTCCTTATCGGGCATGTTTACCTGACCACCACCGGGCATACTGTCTTCTCTAATATCAAAGCTATGATCACCGGTTGGGAGGATTTGGAAGATGAGGAAAAGGAGCCTTATATACAGGAGGTTAAACAGGAAATTTCCTGAAAATAAAAACGCGCGGGATGGGGAATCCCGCGCTATTAGGGTGGAGTAAGGGAAGCAAAGTACTGCTAAAACTGTGCCAATTCTTCCTGGTCCTCTTCCAACGGTATCGCTTCTTCGGAGTTTTGCCTGGAATCAAAGGCGGTGTTGACGGATTTCTTTTGCCGGGAACCGGCGCCCTTTTTCATCTGGTTCAATCGCTGTTTCAATGACAGACGGTCCTGGACACCAGGTTTATTATGATGGTCGCTATTGTATATATTCCCGGGCCTTGATTCTGAGGAGCTTTTTGACGAATTCGCGCCGTTGATAACGACCGTTAACTCTTTTACTATCCTTTGCAGTTCAGACGCCTGCGCCGAAAGTTCCTCGCTTGCCGATGCCGATTCTTCCGCGTTCGAAGCGTTCTGCTGAGTGACCTCATCGATCTGGGTGATGGCGGTGTTTATCTGGGTAATTCCCTGGGCCTGCTCATTGCTTGCCGCGGAAACTTCGTTTACAAGTTCGGATACCTTCCTGATATTGGAGACTACATCGCTGAGTATTCCGTTGAATTCCTGGGCTACTCTTACGCCATTTTCAGCATTGCCCTGTGAACCCTCTATCAGGGAGCTGGTGTTCTTGGCGGCTTCGGCGCTCCGCATTGCCAGGTTGCGGACTTCCTCGGCTACCACGGCGAATCCCTTGCCGGCTTCACCGGCGCGGGCGGCTTCCACCGCGGCATTGAGCGCCAGCAGGTTGGTCTGGAAGGCTATCTCATCTATTACCTTTATTATCTTGGCGGTTTCATCGGAGGAGTTCTTTATCTCCTCGATAGCTTTGGTCAGGGAACTCATGGCTTTGTTGCCGTTCTCCGCCGCCTCGTTAGCCTGCTTGGCCAGCGAGTTGGCCTGGGCGGCGTTGTCAGCGTTCTGTTTGGTCATTCCCGACATTTCCTCAAGCGCCGATGAAGTTTCCTCCAGCGATGACGCCTGCTCGGACGCTCCTTCCGCGAGCGACTGGCTTGCAGAGGAAACCTGCGAGGATGCCGAACCGACCTGCTCGGAACCGGTAGTGAGGTTTTCGATAATTAAGTTTATCGGTTTGGTGATACCGCGGGTGATGAAGAATGCCAGCAGACTGCCGATAATTATCCCGGCCAAGGTCAGGGTGATCATCAATGTTATCGACTGGGCCATAACCGAACTCATCCGCTCATCGAGCATTTCCCTCAATTCCGCACAATTTTCGGTTATCTTATGCGCCGCCGCTATCATGACCTTTTCCGCCTGGCGCTGGGAAACGACCCCCGAATAATAGTTCTCGCCATGACCGGAATACTGCCTTAAATATCCATCGAGATTATTAGCCGCGCTTTCAAGCGCCGGTATCCCGCGGATCAAAGAAGTCCAGCTGGAAAGGCCATCGCGGGTTTTATTCAACTGCTTATTGTATCCCGCCCATTGCTCATCAGCCTCGGTTACCCTGAGGTAAACCGCGGTTACCCGTAAAAGCAGGAACCTCTCGATGACATCGCTGTGGAGCTTCTCCGCGATGTTCGTCCATTTCTTGATGGCTTCGGTATCTTCCATCACCTTCGCGTTGTCCAACGCCGGGTAGATAACTTCGCTGAATGCCTGGTCGATTTTCGATGTAATATCCCATCCCGCTTTTGACCAGCCGGAGAACGCTTCGTCTTTCTGCTTGCGCGCGTTGGTCAGTGTTTCAAAACCGTCGCGATACTCACCCGACTGCTGATTAGCCCCCTGGGCCAACTCCCTTTCGCGCGAGTTCAGTACTTCCGATTCGGAGAGGGTTGTAAGTTGTTCCTCAAGCTGGCTGTAAACCTCATTATATTTCTCCGCCGCGTTTTTGGAATCATTACCGGCGGTTTTAAATCCGTTAATAATAAAATCCTTCTCCTGTTCACGGGCATTCTGGAGTTCCCTGATTACCTGGTTCGCGTTATCCGCGGTTATCACCAGCTCTTCCACTCTATCAAGGCTGTTCCATCCCATAAAGCCGAGTACGGCGGCGATTACTATAATAATCCCGAATCCCCCGGCAATCTTTACGCCCACACTCATCTTACTGAACATTAAAACCTCCATTCTCTCATAAAAATAGTAAGTTGTTAATTAGCTCTCCACTTCCTCTCCAGCCGCCGCCTATACCGTATTAAAGGCTAATTTCCCCCTGTTGATTACCGAGTTGCTAACAGAAAATAGCTCGTATATTCGTTCAATCGTCTGTGTGTGTTTCGAATTAACGTTTGGAAATGGGGCTTAATAGGTGAAATATGGGGTACAGCGTTTACCCCAAAAAGGAGGTCAATAATGCGGATTTTCGGATAGCTCCGTGTTTTCTACCGTTTTCAGGTAACTGGCTAAATTGATCCGTTTGCTGTTGATTCTGAGCTTTTTACGGATTCTCTTGCGTTGCTTCAAAACTGTTTGCTCGGAAATGTTTAAAAGCGACGCTATCTGCTTGGAACTCATGCCATCCCTGACCATATTGCAGATTTCTAACTCACGCGGGGCCAGCAGGGAAAATTCCCGCTGGAGTTTATCGACAAAGGGGGAGAATATTTCATTCAGCGAATTTTCCAGCAAGGTCAAATATTCGCGGTTATTCTCATCGAGACGCTGAGCCAAAGTCCTAATCAGGGGTACGACGATTTTATCGATGTTTGATTGAATCCTCTGCTTTACACTAAACTTTTCTCTTTCTATACTTTCAAGTATCTCCCTCATGGCGATATTTTTTCGTTCAAGCGTTTCCCGCTCGGCCTGCAACATGAGGTTGGTTTCTTCCAATTTTTTCTGGTCATTTTTGCGTTCAGCGAAACGGCCGATTTCTGAAGCGAGGGCATTGAGCAGGTCGGATTCTTCCTCGAGGAATGGATTGTTTTTCCTGTCGCCGTAATAGTAAACTTCGATCTGCCCCATTTGCTTACCGGCAGTTACTATATCGGCGCGCTGGAAAATATCCGAGTCCCTGAAATCCGGACTGTAGTAAGTTTTATTATCGTAAATTACCTTTGCCCTTGTATTTTCGGGCTCAAGCCAGCTTATAGGAATCATGTAAACCAGTTCCTGAAGAATCTGGTCGAGGTCATTTCCGGTATCTTTTGTCAGGTTAGTAATTCGGTAAAGACAGCGAAGCTCCTTTACCCTCTCGGTTAAATCTATAGTTTTCTGCTTGAGTTTGGCTTCGAACTCCCTATGTTTGGTAACATCGCGGATAACACTCACCCATGCCATATATTCGCCCTTTTCATTCGCGATGGGAGTAACGCTATGACTGGTAGGAAACTTTGAACCATCTTTTCGTTTCAAGTGGAAACTGTCCAGTTCAAGAAATCCCCGTTTTTCAACCTGTTCGAATAGTTGGGACTTGAATACTCCAAATTGCTTTTCATCGACATGAACTGTAATCCGGGGCTTGCCTGTTAATTCGCTCTTTTTCCATCCGAACATCGATTCCGCCGCGGGATTGCAATCCATTATAGTATCGGTTTCGTAATCTATAATAAGGAGGGCTTCGCGAATACTGGCAAAAGTCTTTTCGATTAATTGTCTTGAATGAGTCAATTCCTGGTCGAATTTAATACGTTCAGATATATCCCGCATTATCGCCAGGTAACCAAGTAATGAACCATCATCAGTTTTTACCCGAGCGCCGATTGTTTCGCATTGAAACTCTTCTCCATCGTTGCGAAGGCATCTCATAATGTAGGGTTTAAA
Source organism: Candidatus Zixiibacteriota bacterium (assembly GCA_014730345.1). Classification (GTDB taxonomy): domain Bacteria; phylum Zixibacteria; class MSB-5A5; order UM-FILTER-46-8; family UM-FILTER-46-8; genus WJIJ01. The sequence continues at coordinate 37,566 of WJIJ01000086.1, forward strand.
GTTTTCTGCCGCGTTGGGATTGTAGCGCAAACGCCCCTGTTTCAGGTACTCCTCTTCTGAGGAGTATAAAATCCGTGTGCTCCTACCAATTATATCCTCCGGTTTGAATTTGTACATCCGGTAGAATGCCGGGTTGGCCATTATTATCTTTCTGTCGGTACTGCACACTATAACGGCATCGCTGATACTGTTGAAGGTCGACTCAAGCAGTCCTTTCTGGAGTTTCAGCATCTCCAGCTCTTCTTTATTGCCGGTAACGTCCGTGCCGATTATTCCCATGCCGTTTCCAACCGGGAAGGCCCTGACAACCATGTAATGACCGTCTTCGCCATCCGGCGATTCAAAATAACTATCAAGGGATATGGATTTCCTGTTCTTCAATACCTCCAGGTATTTTTCATACCGTCCTGAACTTTTAGCAAACGGGGATATCTCCTCCACTTTCTTGCCGATAACATTTTTATCTTTAACCCCTAATATCTTTAACCCATCCCGGTTTATGGCAATAATGCGCATATCCGAGTCTATTATACAGCAACCGTCGGTAGCCGAATCTATAAAATCGCGGAGCAACTTTGTTTCTGCTTCGCTGTTATTTATTTCGGATTCGTCAGTATCCATCCGGTTGAATATAAGGAGGTAATATTCATCTTCCAACCTGTTAAAACTCGCCTGGTATATATTCCCTTTTATCTCCAGCCGGAATTTTGTATTTCCCCATTCGTGGTCAGGCCCGTTATCTCCTTTTGAGAGGATGCTGATTACTTCGCCAGCATTTGCTTTGCCAATAAGTTTTGATAGGGGAGAGTTTTTAACAGATTTTGCTTTGAAACACAGTTCTTCAATGGCCATTTCATTAAGCTCATGAATAACCGCTTTAGAAGTTTCCGCATCATGCTTTATTATTATACAGACGGATGGGATATGCTCTATCGAAACCTGAAATGGTCTTTTGCTTTTTTTCAAAGGGATCCTTTATCGAGTGGTTACGGATTACAATAGTTTTGTTTCCAGTCTAACCTCTATCCTTGATATCGACAATTGCCCCCGATTTATAAAGCCCATCCGGCAGAATCGGATGGGCTTCAGTGATTTACGGAGAGGTAAGATGGAATCAGTAATTAAATCTAAGACCGATGGTGGCGGTTCTGCCGAAACTTACCGAGGTGTTGCCTTCCTCGTAAGTCGCGTATTCCTCATCGAAGATGTTTCCTATGGTTAAGAATATATGGGCATTCTCGATGATGCGCTGGCGGATGTTCAGGTTGATTATATTATAGTCAGGCAACTCCTTCATGGCTCCGCTTTTTGTTTTAAAGTAGCGTTGCCATGCCCCTTCGAAAGAAGCGAGAATTTTCGTACCAGTGGGTTTAATGCTGTAATAAACCTGTATATTAGCGCCGTGCTCGGGGCTGTAGGAAAGGGCGTTGCCGTCCTCATCTTCTGTGTCGAGATATGTGTACGCCAAGACGGTTCCAAAGCCGCTTTTATCGAACCTTAACTCGGTTTCAATACCCTGGGTATGGGCTTTCTTAACGTTTTCCCTCTGAAAAATCGGTAAACCATCATCCTCGAGCCTTCCCGTGTTTACGGCGGTAATCATATTTTCCAAATCAATCCTGAATCCGGTTACCCTGGCCAGCAGGGATTTATTGAAAATATGCTCAACGCCCAGGTTGTAATTGGTTGAATATTCCGGTTCCAGGTCCGGATTGCCGTCTCTCCAGTAGGTTTTATGGAAATAATGGTATTCGTAAAGGTCCTGCAGGGAAGGAGCCCTGAATCCGCGGCCCACCGAACCGCGAAGTTTTGAGTGTTCCGTGATTTTGAAATATCCGGCGATGCTGGGGGCGAAGACACTGCCGAATTCGGGGTGGTTGTCCACGCGCGAAGATGCCACTATCGATAACCGGTCGTTCAACCGGAAGTCATCCTGTAAATACGCGCCTAATAAAGTTTCATCTTTCAGGGGGGTGGCGACCCGCTCGAACTCCTCGTAGCGCGCTTCAACTCCGACCATCAGGTTGTGCCGGTTGGCCAGCAGGGATTGGAATATCGCGTTAAACCCCGCCGTTTTGCTGGTAGCTTCTTTTCTACTTCCGGTGAAAACCGTGTAATTGGTTTCCAGCTTTAAACTCGAAACTCCCGAAAATTTATTGGAAATGTCCATTCCCAGGTCGATTCTTTCATCCTCCACATCATTTCCGGAATGAAGGTATTCATTACGGTAGTACTTGCCGTCTACATTAATGCTGGCAATACTGCTGATATCGTAACCTATACGTCCCAACGCGTTATACTGCTTGTAGGCATTGTCCTCGATACCGTCGGAATCGGCAAGCTTGCCGCTGATAAGATATTTAGCGTTTCCGATACGGTAACCATGTTCGGCGGTAAACTCCCTGGTATTAAAAGTGCCGTAGGATATCTGCCCGCCAACTATAGACTCGTCCGAGGCTGTCTTGGTAATTATATTTATAACCCCGCCTATGGCATCGCTACCGTAAACCGATGATAAGGGGCTCTTTACTACCTCGATTTTGTCCACCATCTCAATCGGGAGAAGGTTCAGGTTTATGCCCGTATGAATATGCTCGCTTTTAGTGCGTTTACCGTCGATGAGTACTAAACTGTACTGGGAAGGAAGACCGCGGTGCATTACTGTAAGCCGTTGGCTTGCTCCGAATGCCGCGCCGCCGGAAACATTTAAGCCGGTAAATAAACGGAGGGCGTCGGCCACATTTTTCAATCCCGCCCTTTCCATCTCCACCTGGGTGATCACCCCGGTTTCAACCGGAGAATCTTTCAGGATGTACGCGCTTCTTGTTCCCGTAACCACTACCGGGTCCATCTGGAAGACCGGAAGTTTTTCGCTTTTGACAGTATCATCAGCGAATGCTCCAAATGGACACAATACTGCCGTCATTAAAATGATTAATAAAGATTTAAACAGTTTGACCATTTACGTTTCCTTTCCTTCCCTTAATTTCCTGTAAGTTTTGAAATACTATAGCAGCATTTTATTAGGTTTGGATTAGGGTTATAATATTTTTAAATTTAATCGCGGTTAGCGGAAAGAACCTGAATATCAAAGCTCATTGGACTAAAATACACGTTATTCATGTTCTATTATGCAATTTAAAGTTGCTTTTAGATTATTATTGTGTAAAATTAAAGTAGATATTTATCGAGCATCAAATGTTTGACATCAAAGGCAGAACCTGGAATATTTTCTCATGGTAAATATTTCCTGATTGCGCATCGCTCGATAACAGTATTTGTGTAACATTATTAAAATCGTAAATATTTTCGTGGTTGTGAGAACATAATGCCGAATATATAGGTTAGTAATAACTTAATTGGATTTTATGGGCAATTGAAAGCAGGTAAACAGGCAGACAGCGAAATCGATTGAGATAAAAGATGCCGATGTTACAGAAAATAACTGATTCGGTGGTGCGAAATCAGGATGAATTATAAAAAGAAACTTCTTCCAATTAATATTATTCCAACGAAAGTCAGATTATTCAAAGAGGGAGCTTTTAGTCAATGAGTTCCAAACCCCGCGTATCGATCGGTTTGCCAGTTTATAATGGAGCAGCGTATCTCAGAGAAACAATTGAGTCGATTTTAAATCAGACCTATACCGATTTCGAGCTGGTTATATCCAATAATGCTTCAACTGATGAAACTGACTCAATATGCCGGGAATATGCCTTTGGCGATAACCGCATACGTTACTACAGCTATGGCAAAAATAGCGGCGCGGCATGGAATTACAACAATGTTTTCTACCTGTCAAGGGGAAAGTATTTTAAATGGGGGGCCCACGATGATATATGCGCCCCGGAAAATATCGAACAATGCGTAAAAGCGCTCGATGAGAATCCCCAGGCAGTGTTGTCTTATCCCAAAAGCGATCTTATCGATGAACATGGGCTTGAGATAGAGGTCGGGAAAGAGGATCTTTACTTGAGTTCCTCGGATATACGGGACAGGTTTGCGAAATGCCTGGATCCTATGCCCCTGTATCATAATCCGGTTTTCGGTTTGACGCGCCGTGAAGTTTTGGCTAAAACAAGGCTTATTGAACCATATTTGGCATCGGACAGGTGCTTGATGGCTGAACTAAGCCTGCATGGAACCTTTCATGAAATTCCAGAGGTGCTGTTTTATCGGCGCAAAAGACCGGGAAATATCGGAACCTCTCCCGAGGATCTCGAATTTTACAATCCCAGCCTTAAGGGCAAAATCGTCTTTCCCGAATGGCGGGTTTTTTTAGAACACATGAAATCGGTCTGGAAAACCCGGATTCCTCAAGGCTCAAAAATTTTATTATGGTGGGACGTTATCAAGTGGGCGTTGCGTAAACGTAAAATAATGTTATGGCAGATTAAACTGGCAGTAAAAACCTTTTACTATAAGCAATTTTCGTCTGGCGGAGTCCGTCGAAGCGCCGGTAGCAAGTACATGGTTGACGAATTAAAAAGGCAGAAATCATGAAGGTAGCGATTTTGGCGGGGGGAGTGGGAACCCGCCTTGTAGAAGAAACAGAGATTAAACCCAAGCCCATGGTTGAAATCGGCGGTAAACCTATTCTGTGGCATATAATGATGCATTACGCCCACTTTGGTTACAAAGATTTTATTATCGCCCTGGGCTACAAAGGGCATGTGATAAAAAAGTATATGGTCGATTATTGTTCATTGAATTCAAACCTTACCGTTAACCTTTCAAGCGGCGAGGTAACTATACATAACGGTTCTAAGCAGGATTGGAATGTTGAGCTGATAGATACTGGCATGCCCACCCTGACCGGCGGGAGGATAAAACGCCTCAAGCCCTATATAGGTGATGAAACCTTCATGCTTACCTGGGGCGATGGAGTTTCCGATGTAGATCTGGATAAACTCCTCCAGTTCCACCGTTCGCATGGAAAACTGGCTACCCTGACCGCCGTACGCCCCCCGGCCCGTTTCGGACACCTCGAATTCGAAGGGGAAAAGGTGGTGCAGTTCTCCGAGAAACCGCAGACCGCGGAAGGATGGATAAACGGGGCTTTCTTTGTTCTTGAACCGGGCATATTCAACTATATCGACGGGGACATGACCCAATGGGAGAAGGAACCGCTGGAGAGGTTAGCCGCCGATGGGCAGTTGATGGCATATCGCCACGGCTCCTTCTGGCAATGCATGGATACTTTGAGAGATAAAAAGCTGTTGCAGGATTTATGGGATAATGGCAACCCACCCTGGAAATTATGGAGATAAATAGAATGAAAGTACTTGTTACCGGCAATAAAGGATATATTGGAGTTGTCCTTGTACCCATGTTAGAGGACGCGGGTCATGAGGTCATCGGCCTCGATTCCGATTTATACAACACCTGCACCTTTGGCGAATACGAAGATAAAACTACTACAATTATCAAGGATATCAGGGATGTTACCTTGGCTGACCTCGAAGGTTTTGACGCCGTAATGCATCTCGCTGGTCTGTCAAACGATCCCCTTGGCGACCTTAATCCTGAGTTAACCATGGAAATCAATTACCGGGCATCGGTAAGGCTCGCTGAATTAGCCAAACAGGCGGGAGTTCGCAGGTATATATTTTCCTCATCATGCAGTAACTACGGCGCCGCCGGAGACGATTATATCGATGAATCGGCGGATTTCAACCCGGTTACTCCTTACGGCAAATCCAAAGTTCTCGTGGAGCAGGAAGTGGCCAGGCTGGCCGATGATAGTTTCTCGCCTACGTTCCTGCGTAATGCCACCGCTTATGGTTTTTCGCCAAGATTGCGGTTCGATCTTGTTCTCAACAACCTGACCGCGTGGGCGTTCACCACAGGGGAGGTGCACCTTAAAAGCGATGGAACACCATGGAGGCCGATTGTGCATATAGAGGACATCTCCCTGGCATTTCTGGCGGTTCTGCATGCCCCCATCGGCAAGATCCACAACGAGGCTTTTAATGTGGGCGCTACTGAAGAGAATTACCAGATAAGAGACCTGGCCCAAATCGTTAAGGAAACCGTACCCGGATGCGAAATCGGTTTTGCTGACAACGCGGGCCCGGATAAACGCAATTACCGGGTCAACTGCGATAAGATAGTTAAGACTCTCCCGGAATACAAGCCGAGGTGGAATGCGAGCCGGGGAGCGTTGGAGCTTTACAAGGTGTACAAAAGGGTGGGATTGGAACTCGATGAATTTGAGGGTCCCCGCTACCGCCGTATTGACCATATTAAAAACCTGCTCAAAACCGGCGCGCTGGAGGAATCCCTGCGCTGGAATGAAAAAAGTAAAGTAGCGTAATAAGGCTGGGGAAGTGATGGCGCAAAATCATCCTGTGTGCCGGTTGTGCGGCAACAGCGAACTTAAACCTGTAATATCTTTCGGGAGAACTCCGCTTGCCGATGACCTCCGCACACATGAACAACTATATGAACCGGAGATAACTGAAATCCTGGAACTTGTCTACTGCCCGGAATGTACCCTGGTGCAGATAACCAGGTCGGTGGACCCGGAAATATTATTCTGCGATGACTATCCCTATTATTCATCGGTTTCACAATCTTTACTTAAGCATTTCGGGGCCAGCGCTGAACATCTTATTGAATCCCGTAGCCTTGGTGGAGAAAGCCTGGTGATTGAAGCGGCGAGCAATGACGGATACATGCTTAAAAATTTCAAGGAGAAGGGCATTGGCGTTCTTGGGATAGACCCTGCCGATGGACCGGCGAAGGTCGCCAATGACAACGGTATTCCCACTATGAATACTTTCTTCAATATAGATTTGGCCAAGCGGCTGAAAAGCGAAGGTAAGTCCGCCGATGTTTTCCTGGCAAATAATGTTCTCGCCCACGTGCCCGATCTAAATGGCTTCGTGGAGGGAATACAGGTGTTGCTGAAAGAAAATGGAGTCGCGGTGATTGAATGCCCGTACCTGATAGACTTAATTGAAAATACCGAATTCGATACGATATACCATCAACACCTCTGTTATTTCTCCATAACCGCCCTTGACATTCTCTTCAGGAATCATTCGCTTTATCTTAATGAGGTAATCAGGACGAGTATCCATGGCGGTTCGTTGCGCCTGTTCGTGGAAAAGAAGGAAAACCAGGGTGATACGCTGAAGGAATTACTGGAGAATGAATCCCGGTTGGGGCTCGATGAGAGTAGATACTACCGCGATTTCAGCGAAAGGGTGGAGAATATTAAAAAACGCGTTCTGGACATTCTATGGGATTTGAAAGCTCAGGGCAGAAGCATCGTGGGCTACGGCGCGGCGGCCAAGGCGGCTACTTTTCTCAGCTATTTAGGTTTGGACAAGCGTTACCTTGACTACGTCGCTGATTTGAATAAACACAAACATGGCCGATTCATGGGCGTTAACCACCTGCCGGTCGTACCGCCGGAGAAATTGCTGGAAACGAAACCTGATTATGTTTTGATACTGGCATGGAATTTCGCCGAGGAGATAATGGAACAACAGATAGAATATTCCCGGCGGGGCGGTAAATTTATAATCCCCATTCCCGAACCAAAAATCGTCTAAGTAATTATGACTGCAAGAAGAAATGACTGTCCCGGTTGCGGGAGTATGAACATCGAGCCATTCTATGAGGTTCTAAATGTTCCTGTGCACAGTTGCCTGATGATGTCCACTATCGAGGAAGCGGAGAAGTTCCCCCGAGGTGATGTAGTCCTCGGTTTTTGCGGCAACTGCGGTTTTATTTTCAATACCGCGTTTGATTCATCGCACTCCAGTTACTCGGCGATATACGAGGACCAGCAATCCTACTCTCCGACATTCAACGCTTTCGCCAAAAGACTGGCGAGGGATTTGATTAACAAATTCGAATTAAGGAATAAGAACCTGGTGGAGATAGGATGCGGTAAGGGTGATTTCCTGGCGCTGATGTGCGAACTTGGTGACAATAGCGGAGTGGGAATTGATCCCACCTGTGTTAAAGAGCGAATCAGAGGGGCGGTCGCTAACCGTATTACTGTAATCGATGATTACTACTCCGAGAAATATTCCGGATACACCGGTGATTTTGTTATGTGCCGGCATACTCTCGAACATATACCCGAAACCTCCGAATTCCTTTCTACCCTGCGGAAGGGAATAGGCGGCAAACTGGAGACCAATGTTTTCTTCGAGATACCGGAGACCGTCCGGGTTCTCCGCGAGGCGGCGTTCTGGGATATTTATTACGAGCACTGTTCCTATTTCACTCCCGGTTCCCTGGGAAGGCTATTCCGGTATTGCGGTTTTGATGTCGAGGAGATATACCTCGATTATAACGGTCAGTATCTTCTACTCGACGCCCGGCCCGCGCCGGTTAAGCCCGAACGTGAACATCCCCTTGAGGAAAGTATAGAAAGCTTGAAAAAGGATGTGGATAGTTTTCGGGCAAGGATAAAGGGTGTCCTGGAATCATGGCGTTTAAAATTCGATGGTTACCGCGGGAATAGCAAAAAAGTGGCAATCTGGGGTTCCGGTTCCAAGTGCGTTTCATTTTTAACCACCCTGGGCATCGAGGATATCGATTTGAGGGTAGTGGATATTAATCCAAACCGTCATGGAAAATACATCCCCGGAGCCGCCATGCAGGTGTTTTCTCCGGAATCACTAAGGGATTTTAACCCGGATACAGTGATGGTGATGAACCCTGTATATGAAGATGAAATCCGGGGAATGCTGGCAGATATGAAGCTAAAACCTGAGGTCTATTCGGTTTAAATATTATGGATTTAATTAATTGCCCGGTCTGTAAATCCACAGACCTTGAAAAAATATACGATGCCTGTTCAGCTCCGGTCTATTGCAACTTACTCTGGGATGACCGCGAAAGCGCCGTAAACTGTCCCAAAGGTTCCATCCAACTCCAGTATTGCCGCAGGTGCGGCTATATTTTCAACTCTGATTTCGATACGGAACTGCTCGATTATGATGTTGAATATGAAAACTCCCTGCACTTCTCCCGAAAATTCGAAACCTATGCTCAATCCCTCGCCCAACGCCTGGTGGAGCATTATCGACTCTATGACAAAAAGATAATAGAAATCGGATGCGGCCGGGGAGATTTCCTGAAGCTGTTATGCAAACTGGGGGACAACCATGGTATCGGCTTTGACCCCAGTTACCACGAAGGAACCGTTGATAACGATGCCAGCGGCAACATAATAATAATCAAGGATTACTACGGGGGTAAATATTCATCACTGGAACCCGACTTTATCCTTGCCCGGCAGACCGTTGAACATATCCCCGATCCGGTTAAATTCCTGAGGACTATATTGGCAACAACCGGCAACAAGACGATTCCATTGTTTATCGAAGTACCAAACATGGTCTACACGCTAAAGAATATGTTCATCTGGGATATTATTTACGAGCATTACTCGTACTTTACTCCAATCTCCGTGAACGCCCTTTTAGCAATGAGCGGATATAACGCGAGCTTGATTTCCGATGAGTTCGGGGGGCAGTTTATGGGAGCGCACGCCATACCCGGGGAAGGCGAAATTATCGACGGTTCGATATTCGATAAGGAAGTCGACCGTTTTAAGTGTCGTTATCCTGAATGGATTAGTGAATGGAAAGCACAAGTAAAAAAAGATATCAACGAGGGTAAAAACATCGTAGTTTGGGGCTCCGGCTCCAAAGGTGTAACATTTTTGAACATCCTGGGTATGGGTTCCGGTATTGAATACGCGGTCGACATTAATCCCCGCAAAAACGGCAGATATATTGCCGGTACCGGTCAAAAAATAATCTCCCCTCAGCAACTTATTGATGTTAAACCAGATATAGTCCTGATTATGAATCCATTGTACGAACAGGAAATACGTTCTACCCTCGCCAATCTAAAGATAGACCCGCAGGTAATGATAATTTAGCACCCCATTCTTACTTATAAATCTTCACCGAAAAGCGCAATAACTCCTCTAAAAGGATTTCATTAAAACTGTATAAAACCCTAATTAATCCGGATGATTATCCGATAATAGCAGATAAGTAATAGCTGCAATGGGAAGAGTGTTGCATAGTAATAAGTTACGTCTGCGGGAATAATTATCCTGAGCGAAAAATTAAATACTATATAAACTAAATCCATTTTTCGGAGGATGCAATTATGAGGAAAGGGTTGGTATTATTAATGGTGCTGTTAGTAAGCACCTGGTGGGTTTCAGCTTTCGCTGAAGAAAGCTACATGACCATCGCGGAGTTGAAGGACAAGGTCGTCCGCCTTGAAAAGCAGTTGTCCAATTTGAATGCCGCTTATAACCGCGACATTCCCCGGCTCAGGGAAGCTTCGACTTCCAATACCAGTTCAAACAACACCGAGTTGACCCAACTGCGTCAGGATATGGACGCGCTTACTACTGAGATGATGCATTTGAGACAGAGTCTGACCCGGGAAACTACTCAAACGGGTTCCGACACCGAACGCCTGGCGAGTATCGAGCACAAGCTGGAAATGCTCCAGATGAGGTTGGATGCTTGGCGCCACCAGAGCGAAGAGTACGCCGATTTAACCGCTCCCAATGTAAGACCCCAGCAGATCGATAAATCCTCGATGTCAATCGAGGAGTTTGAGATTACCGGGTTCGTGGATGGTAGCTACGCGGTTGACGTACCAACCGGCGAAAACACCTTCGGATTCGATCAGGCGGAAGTAAATATTATCAAAACTATCGGCGAGGTCGGAGAAGTACGCGCTGATGTTGAGTGGGTCAGTGACGGCCAGGGTGATTTTGAACTCAGCGCTGAACAGGGTTACGTGGTCTTCAGCCCGACCTTCCTTAGCCCGGTCAATTTCACCTTCGGTAAATATAACGCTCCTATCGGCTTCGAGCTTTTAGACGCTCCCGATATGTACCAGTATTCCCACGCGCTGGTGTTTAATTACGGCTTGCCCACTAATGTCAGCGGCGCCATGATTTCTGCTGAATTCGCCGAACATTTTGACGCAAGGCTTTATGTTTGTAACGGTTGGGACCAGAACGTCGATGTAAACACCGGAAAAACCGTAGGCACCCGTTTCGGTTATTCCAATGAAAACGCGCTCAATATTACCACCGGGTTGTCGTTTCTGCACGGGGCCGAAACCGCCATCGAAGGCGACTTCACCACCGTCGTGGACTGGGATTTATCACTCAATCCTACCCAGTGGTGGACTCTCGGCGCTGAGGTTAACTACGGCAGGAGCGAAATCAGCGATACCAACCTGAACTGGTTCGGTTTTCTGCTTATGAACCATTGGGACTATAATAGTTGGGGCGGCATTACCGTAAGGTATGATTATTTCAATGATTCCGACGCGTATCGTATCACAACCGGCGTAGCCCAGACCCGGCAGGCGGTTGCATTCGCTCCCACCTTTGCCCTCGGTAAGGGTATGGGCGCCTTATTTGAAATCCGCGCCGATATCAGCGACAAGGAAGTATTCACCAATAGCGATGGTGAACCCTCCAAGTCCACTATTAACTTCGCCTACGAAATGACTTATACATTCTAAAGCGAATGTGATTGTATTTAAAAGCGCGGGATAAGAACTCCCGCGCTTTTCTACTTTAAACCTGGAAAAGGAAGTTAAGTTAAACCGTGCGGGAATTCGAGCGGTTTGACCGGGATAGTTACGCTTCTCTTACCAGTATCATCCGGTGGATTGATGGTTAATTTTCCCGCGCTCTCACCCATGATGTAAATTTCGATTTTCTCCGGTTCGCCGGCATAGAAAGTGATTCCTTCATAATTCGGCGGCACATCTACAGGTCCGTTAGTGCCTTTTATATTAATGCGATAAGCGCCCTCTGAAACTTTCTCGCTATCCCAAACTAAATACTTGTTGGTATAATGGTAATTGAGCATACGGGAAGTGGTGGTTATCCAGATTCTTTCGGATTCCTGCCGGGATTTTAGCTCGCGGAAACGTTTGCAGAGTTCAGTATCGAAAATTTGCCCATCCTCCCGTTCAAGCGGTTGACCGAAATGGGTGTAAATTATCATGGTTCCCCGGTTTCTTTCGAGTTTGTCGAGGACTTCAGTTGAGAGTTGTTTTTTCAGGATATCGCGGTTAGGCGGGAAATTAATATTGCCGTAACTGTAGCAGTAACGGGTAAATTCCATCAATAACTGTCTATCCCGAAGACGGCGCGGGCGCATCAACTCATTTCCGAAAACTTTGCGGATTTTATGTTTTCTACCGATAAGGTATTTTATCAGACTTTTAACCAGGTGCTCGGTCTTAAATTTAAAATAATCCATATCCCCGAGGTTTAAACTCCTGTCCTGTCCGACCACCGCGGTTAAATCGCATCCCCAGTAAAAATAAATGCCAAGGTTTTCGATGGTAAGGTCGCTATGATATGCTTCACTTTCAGGGTCATCCCCATACGCCTCAATAAGCTGGCACAACAGATTTTGCCGGTTATAATTATCGCCATGGTTTATATAGGTATCGAATTTAATGCCGTCTTTTGCCAGCCGGTCCAGTGCCGTTTCGGCGAGTTTTCGTTCGAAATATGCGGGGTCTGGAGGATTTTCCCATCTGGAAAAATTCCCGTAGGAATGGAAGCAGTCGATATATCCCGCTTCGATAAGCTCTTTGAGGATTGGGGCGTGCGGCGATTTCCCGGCAGATAAACCATTGAAATACGTTACTTCATAGGGGAGAAGCGAATAGCACCAGAACGTTTCCCCTATTTCCAGCCCGAGCCCCTCTCCCATCGGTGTGGATTGAGTTGAATTAAGATACTGCCTTATCGCAAGGAAATCATCGATTCTCAGATTATCGAGATCATTGGCAATGGTTAAGGCCGCCCTGTAACGGTATGGGAATTTCCTTAGACTTATCAGGTTCATTTGTCCTTTCCGGCGGTTTCAATTCCTACCAAACCCTTTATGATAGCTGTTTCCCGGCTGTCGAAAGTTCTGGTCGCGAAAAGAGCGGCAATGTAGATCACTCCTCCGGTTAATAGAGAGATAACAACCCCCACATAACTATTAATGTAATTAATCGAGATTGCCATCAACGACGCCGCTATCAACGGTTTTATCAGCGCGCTTACTGCACGCGAAGATAGTCTAACGTTGATATGCAGTTTCACGAAATAGACGATTAACTTCAATAGTTCCGCCGCGGCAATTGACAGCGCCGCTCCTATGTAAGAATAGATGGGGATTAAGATTAAATTCAGCACTATGATTAATATGACTCCGAACGTGTTTATCAACAATATGAATTTTTCCCTGCCCATGGCAATGAAAGAATGAGCCAGGATTGCATTATTGAACGAGAAGGTAAGGGATATACCCAGGAACATCAAAGGGATTCCGCTCTCCCGAAAACTCTCTCCAAAAATCAACACGCAGATTTGTTCAGGAAGCATTATAAATGCGACGGTAATCGGAAATCCAATGAGCGTCATAAATTTCAGTGCGTATCGGATCGTATTAGAGAATTCTTCGCCTGTGCCGCTTTCGGCGTAGTACCGGGTAATCGCCGGCAGGAAAGCGGATGTCAATGCCGCCGGGAAAAACATCAGCGTCTGTGGGAGTTTATTGGCCATTGAAAAAATGCCGGTATGATAATCCCCCATTATCAGGTTCAACATCAGGGTTCCGACATGATATGTTAACATAGAGACCATCGATAACAACATAAATGGCAATGCGATTGTGAGCATATTTGCGGAGCGGCTTACCTTGAAGGAAAATGGACGTTTAATAAATACCTTTTTAACAATAAGGTAACCAATGATAAATATGATCAAGGCTGATAAAACCTGTGATAAGGAGAAACCTATCAAGCGCCAACCAGTTATCAACACGAACAATCCGCCGGCGAAATTCAGTATCCTTAATGATATTCTTATATAAGCTTCGTATTCAGCTTTCTGGAATGCGCGGATAAATGAAGATAGCCAGCTTATGTAGGAGTAGACAAAAACGGTAGCCGATGCAATTATAACTACAATGCTTTTTAAACGCGTATAATCGAGGTTTAGTACCAGTAATACCAGCAAGCCAATCAGGAAGAGAGTTATTACTGTTTTTAGAATAAAGGTTCGATTGAAATAATCTCCGGCGATATGGATATCCCGGCTGACATCCCGCATGATCAACTTATCGAATCCGAAATTAATCACCTGGGCGCCGATCATGCCGATGGTTAATCCAAAACTGTAGATACCTATGTTGACGGGACCGAGATAACGCCCTGCAACGATAAATACCGCGGCGCCGATGATACTTGCTGAGAGTTCGGTGAGAGTATAGATCCAGGAATTACGTACTATTGGAGGGAGCATCTAAAACGTTTTCCGGAGATATTTTTTCGAAATTCAGATGTATGGCATAGATAATACCCACGGGTATCCACAGGTACCATTGTTGAAATAAAGGAAAAATGGTATATGTCAGCGCGATGATATTACTTAAAATTCCGGCGCTGAACCCAATCATTACATAATTCAGCGGGGGGGCATACCTGTTCATATACCTGAATCCGACATACAATATGGATGAAAAGAATACTATAATCAATAATAATGCCGGGATGCCGTTTTCAGCACAATAATAAAGAAAAGTATTGTGTACTGTTCTGGAGCGTCTTACAGGAAGTTGTTCGAGGGTATCATCATATTCCCTGAGCTTTAAAACATAATTCATCGGCCCTACGCCCAAAAAAGGCTTATCGATAATATAGTTCAGCGCGGCTTTGAATTGAGGAATCCTGCTGTAAGTGGGGCTCGTGTACGAAAAACTTGTGTTATATATCCTCCTTGAGAAAGGATTATCGGTTAGCAATATTGGAGGCGTAATAATAAAAAATAAAAGGGTGGAAATTAAAAGCGTTTTTAGAAGAACACGTTTATGGTAGGCGATGATAACAAAGCCGATTGCGAAACTTATGCCCAGGCCGACCCATCCTGAACGCGAAAGCGTATAGAGCACCGCTAATAGGCATAAAAAGGATATACCGAGTAGAACAGTCCGTTGATATAGTTTCATTTTATGAAAGATACCGATGTACAGAAATACAGGTATAAAAGTATTTAAAAGTTTCGCGAGCTGGTTGGGATGACGAAAAGCGCCCTCAACGCGTCCTCCCTCCCATCCGGCGCCGGTAACACCGAAAGCTGTGATTTGCTTGGGGCTGATGACCGGAATATTAATGGTTCTTCCCAGTAATTTTTGACCCACTCCTAACAGCGACTGAAGAGAGCATCCTATTCCAGCCCCGATTAATAACGCGTAGACATGGTTTTTGTCTCGTATATTGTTAATTAAATACCACAATATTAATAATACCTGGAGATATTGGATTTCAGCGATAAACGCGTTATTGACTAAAAAAGACTCGGTCCTGATAATTGAAATACTGGTCCATACAGTAAACAGAAAAAAAGATACAATAGGCAAATTAAAGAGATGTCTGCGGGAGATCTGCCGAGAAACGCCTGACAGCGATTCTTTCAGCCATATAAGATAAAGAAGCGCCAGCGTTATATCCCGCAGGTCGAGGGAATATCCGCTCATCACAGTTTGGAACCTGATGATATCATCGTCTCGATAAATCCTCGCGTTAATAAATATCAGGGTGGAGAGAGTAAACAGGGTTAAGAGCACGTACTTGGGATTTTTAATCTGGGAAAGGGTAATGAAAAAAACAATACTCAGAAAAATGCCCATAATCCATTTCAGGGGGAATGCTGATAATTTCGAGATAACAAATGTGCTGAAAAGTACTATTACAATAAATGTTAGAATCTGGGCGGGGTCATATTTATATCGAAGGGACGCGCTATTCTTTTGATTAAACATATTAACATTTATTCATTTTATGGAATTCTAATCGCTACACTTCTTTTATAGAACCAAGCGTTTTCAATCCCAGATAATGTTCCGAATCTTCCGGATTATTTATGGAATGGTCAAAGAACTCAAGTCCCAAAACCGTACCCAGGCCGATTAACGGAGCAATCAAAATAGCGATTATCAGGTTTAACCTGATGTTTGGCGAAGATGACTTCGACGGAACATTGGCGTACTCGATTACCTTAACCATTCTCGATCTGCTGTCGCTGGCTTCCTCCACTAAAGCTTCTTCATACTTCTCTTTGAGGTTTTTAAGCAGTTCCTTCTCCCTCTTCAAATTCTCTTCCATAGATTTATAAGTAATCTCCTTTTTGGGGAGTCCCGACATGGTAGCCCTGAGTTCCGCTATTGTAGACTCCAGCGCGTTTTCTTCAGCTATTAGTTTTTCCAAAGAAGCCGATTCCAACTCTATCCTTTTGAGAACCTGTCCACGTATCTGCTTTTGATAATCATCTATTTGAGTTTCAGTTTCGATAACCAGGCGATTCTCATCGGTATATTTTTGCTTGAGGTCCGCGAGTTTCAATTCGAGCTGGACCAACTCCCTGTTTAATTGCGAAATGAGGGGATCCTGGGCCAACTCCTTCGATGGAATCATCTGGTCAGGATTTTCTCGCATATAGTTTTTTATCCGCTCCAGCTTGTTCTGCTGACTGATTATTTCTTTTCTTACCTCGGTAAGGGCGTTGGTGTAGCTGTTAATGGTGAACAACATGCTCTTCTCTTGCTCATCGTATGATAATAACTCTTCACTGCTCCTGAACCTCGAAAACTGCTCCTCCAGCACTTCAAGTTTTTGGGTCAATGTGTTGATCTGTTCAGCGTAAAACTCGCTTTTCCCTATGTTAATGTTTACTTCGAGGTGACGGTTCAAATATTCGTCGGTAACCGCGTTTACTATCTTGGCCGCCATCTGGGGATCATAGTCCTGGTATGAAATCGTGAATACCCTCGAATATGGAACAGGCTTGCATTTTATCTTCCCCTGAAGGCCGTTAACAGCCTTACGGAATTTCACCGCCTCGCCGCCGCCTCCTCCTGAATCTTCCAATTCGCCCTGTGAATCTTCATCCCCGCCTATCCATCCTCTTATAAGACCCGGGAGCGATAACAACTGTCTAAAAGGCCATCTGATATAATATTTTATATAGTCCCTTATGGTTTTGTCTTCTTTAGTCCTGCTTTGTAGTTGGAAGAGGGAGACCACCTTCTCCATCACCGGCCAACTTGTAACAATTGCTATTTCCGTGTTGATTCGTTCCTGCCCGAAAGGCATCGCGTCAGCTATAATCTCCCGCTGGTTGTCGAACAAATTTTCATTGTAGATAGTTGAACGGACATAAATCTGGGTAGATGCGCCATACATCGGAGTTTTCAGCATGGAAAAAATCAGGGTCAGTACTATAATTCCCAGCGTTATTCCTATTAGTGCCGATTTATGCTTGAATACTATGTAAAGATAATCTCGTAATGTGTTTCTAAATGGATTCATGTCATTTATGAATTAAATTTTATGTTACAATCTTCTGTATACATTGTCCGGGATTACATACTCCCGCCTGTTTAAAACGGTACCGAGTATATGCGCTCCCGATTGCTCCAATTGCCTCTGGGTCTCCTGGATTATCTCACGCCGCGTTCTGTGGGCGGCTATCACAATTATTGTACCGTCCACTACCGACGAGTACGTAACCGCGTCCGGGAACGCGGTTACCGCGGGACTGTCGATTATTACCCATTCGTAACCCGTGCCAATATCATCCAGCACCGGTTTTATAACCGCTTTATTCAGTACCCGGTTTAAATTAACCTGGAATCCGCCGGCGGGAATGAATGATAAATTCTTTATCCCCGTGTTGTATATCGCTTCATTGGCCTGAGCGTTGCCGAAAAGCAGATCCGAAAAGCCGGTCTTGTTTTCCATTCCGAAAACTTTGTGAAGCCCCGGGTGCCGGAGATTGCCATCGATTAAAAGTATCCGGGAATCATTGTTCTCAGCTGTCGCCGCCGCCAGGTTCATTGCCCAGGTCGATGTGCCTTCAAAGCGTATCGAACTGGTTAAACATATTGAACGTATAGTGCGCTCGCCTTCCTGGTTGCGGATCTTGAGCTGTATCGATGAGAATATCTTCCTGTGATCTTCATCTCGGTACAGAATCAATGGCTCATTATAATCTATTTCATCGGTGATGCCCGGCATCTTATATAACCTCTTTACGTCTGTAAGTTTAATCCCTGAACCGCATATAATAATCGTACCTGTCCTCGATTCTATACGCGTTGTACCCCTGAATATAAGAGTTAAATAACGGCGGGAATATATTAGTAAAGAACTGATTTATAAATATGTTCAGCTTCCCGATAAATGTCTTCGGTACATAAACTATGTCATATCCCGATAAAACAATATTTTCGCTCAAATTCTTCCTGTCCAGCACCCGTGACAGGTTTATCCTCTGCGCCGTCGGCCTGTCTAATCCATTGGAGTGAAAAACGATTACTGAGGACTGCTCGGCTATCAGGTTAAATCCTCCGGCCGATGCTATCGCCTGCAACGCCGTCAACCGGCCGTTCATCTCAATCGGACCCGGGCTTCTAACCTCCCCGAATACATACACGACCTCCCGCGCCGATTCACGTACCTGAACAGTTATATCCGGATTTTTTAAAATCTCCGAGTATTTTTCGGTTACAATACTATCCACCTGGGTCGGCGTTAATCCAACTACCACGAAATCGCCTAACCGCGGAAGAGTAATCCTGCCATCGGAACGCACCAGCAATTCCTCGTTCAACTCCGGGTCATAGAAAAACTTGATACCCAATACATCCCCAAAACCTATACGGTATTCCGGAAGAGCAGGGGTTACCCCGGGAACATAAATCGGTTTGGGATTTTTGGGCAGTCTAACGCCCTTCGATGGTTTGCCGCCACACCCGATGTTTAAAAATATTGCTAATGAAATCAGAATCAGAGATAAAATTTTCCTGTACATACCCGTAGGTCTTTATCTTTAAGCTTATTATTCAGTCCTAATTTTACAATCGGTGAATTTCCCTTAGAGTTTACTTTTTCGTAAATAATTGGCTCTCCTTATTTTGAAAAGAAAATAGATAAGGAAATCACCGGCCACTGTCAATACTTTTATACTGCTTTGATTCCATATTGTTTTAACGCTAAAACCATTAAAAATCCAAATCTAACCTTCAATTGGCGCGAATGATTATCTAAAAGCCAAATATTATGGGGCTTTCCCGCCAATCCCCTTGATTCCTGCACTCAATTAATTCCTGAATTATTGAAAATTACGGGGCAAAAAAAATTATATTGATCAGCAGTAATCCTCACCTTTCCGCCATCACTTCGATCTCAATCAGCACATCCTTGGGCAAACGGCTAACTTCTACTGTCGAGCGCACCGGCTTATGACCGTCCATGAATCCGGCGTAAACTTCGTTCATCTTCTCGAAGTCAGCCAGGTCGCTCAAGAAAATAGTTACCTTTACAATTTTATCTTTCGAACTGCCGCCGGCCTTGAGTATTTCTTCTATATTATTCAACGCCTGTTTCGTCTGTTCTTCGATTCCCCCGGAAATTACATTGCCGTCGGCATCCATTGGAATCTGGCCGCATGTATAGAGAAGTTTGCCATCGAGAAAAATCACTCCCTGTGAATAGGGCGCTATAGCCTTGGGCGCCTTGCCGGTATGTAATAAATCCATAATTCTCCTTTCTTTCCAGTCTGATAGAAATACATTAACACTGAAACGATGGCAACAGATTTGTTGTTAAAATTGTATTAAGGCTCATCGCCCTTCTCCTTCATCTTCGCCCACCATTCCAGCCGCTTTTTTATCTCCCTCTCGTAACCGAATTTCCCCGGCTTGTAAAGCCTTTTATCCTTAATCTCCTCAGGCAGATAATCCTGCGGAATATAGTGTTCCTCGCTGTCATGGTCATAGCGGTAATCTTTTCCGTAACCGATAGATTCCATCAATGCCGTGGGCGCGTTGCGGATAAACAGCGGCACCGGCAATGCCCCGGTATCATCTACCGTTCTCTGCGCCTTCTTATACGCCGAGTAAAGCGAGTTCGATTTGGGGGCCGTAGCGAGATAAACAGCTACCTCCACCAGCGCCAGCTCCCCCTCCGGCGACCCGAGGAAATGATATGTCTCCTTTCCCGCGATCGCCACCTGCAAAGCGTTGGGATCAGCCAGCCCCACATCCTCCGCCGCGAAACGCACGAGCCGCCGGGCGAGATACATCGGGTCATCGCCGCCCTTGAGCATCCGGGTAAGGTAATAGACCGCCGCGTCCGGATCAGAACCGCGCATACTCTTATGAAGCGCCGAAATCAAGTTGAAGTGCTCCTCGCCGCTTTTATCATATAATATAGACCGCTGGGCCGCCTTCTCCACCAGTTCCCGGTCTATTCCCACCGCGCCGGAATCATCCATCTTCCCCGTCTCCGCGCAGAACTCCAGCATGTTATACGCCTTGCGGGCGTCGCCATCGGCGATATTGACAATCATCTCCAAAGCCGAATCTTCCAGCGTTATCTTCTTATTTCCCAACCCCTTTTCTCTATCCGCCAACGCCCTTTCGATAAGCCGTTTTATCTGCGCCCCGGAAAGTTTCTTCAAAATATACACCCTGCAACGGGATAGAAGCGCGGCGTTGACCTCGAACGACGGGTTCTCGGTGGTGGCCCCTATCAGGATTATATCTCCACTCTCGATATACGGCAGGAACGCGTCCTGCTGGGCTTTGTTGAAACGGTGTATCTCATCGACGAAAAGGATAGTCCGCTCCCCGGAGAATTTACGCCGTTTCTTGGCCGCTGAAATAACTTCTTTTATCTCCTTGATTCCGGAGACCACCGCGGAGTAGGAAAGGAAAGTCATGCCGGTACGGTTGGCGATTATGCGGGCGATGGTGGTTTTCCCCGAGCCGGGGGGGCCCCAGAAAATCATGGAACC
>WJIJ01000010.1 GCA_014730345.1 Candidatus Zixiibacteriota bacterium
AATCCCGATGTTGGTTTCGCCATCGACGTATCCCTGGCCAAGGATTTTCCCAAGGAAAAGAGCGCTACGGAAAGATGCGGCTCGGGAGCTTCCATAGCGGTTTATGACGGTTCGCTGGTTCCCAACCGCAGGCTTCGGGATTTGGTAATCGACACCGCCGAGGAAAAGGGAATACCATATCATCTGACTGCTTTGGCCCGCGGCGGCACCGACGGCGGGAGGATCCATCTGAACAATATTGGCGTACCCACTATTTATATGGGTGTTGCCACCCGTTACATCCACGGTCATGTTGGAATTCTCAACCGGGATGATTATGATAATCTGGTGAAACTTTTGACCGAAGTAATAAAGAAACTGGATGAAGAAACTGTTAACTCGTTGGTCAGAAACAAATAAGCATCTGGACAGGATTTATGGCATTAGAGTTTTACAACACATACAGCAAGAAAAAGGAAGAATTCAAGCCGATTAAAGAAGGCGAGGTTTATTTATATACTTGTGGTCCTACCGTTTATGATTTTGCCCATATAGGCAATTTCCGGGCTTATATATTTGAGGATTTGCTCAAACGCTATCTTATTTACAGGGGATACAAGGTTCTGCAAGTTATGAACCTCACCGATGTCGATGATAAGACCATCAAGGGAAGTATCGCCCGTAAAATCAGCCTCGATGAATATACGGCTCCTTATAAAGAAGCGTTTTTCGAGGATGTGGATACATTGAAAATATCCCGTGCCGATTATTACCCGGAGGCGACCGCGCATGTTCCGGAAATGGTCGATATGATACAGAAACTTCTCGAAAAAGGCTACGCGTACCGTCAGGGCGATTCCATATATTACCGTATCTCCAAATTCCCCAATTACGGTCAGCTTTCGGGTATGGATGTCAGCCAGCTTAAAGCGGGAGCCAGGGTCGATTCGGAGGAGTATGACAAGGAAACCGCCGCCGATTTCGCGCTCTGGAAAGGATGGGATGATGATGACGGCGATGTTTACTGGGAGACTGAATTAGGGAAAGGGCGCCCCGGATGGCATATCGAATGCTCGGCGATGAGCATGAAATATCTCGGGGAAACATTTGATATACATTGCGGCGGGGTGGATAATATATTCCCGCATCATGACAATGAAATAGCCCAGTCCGAGGCGGCTACCGGCAAACGCTTCGCCAACTACTGGTTGCATAACGCCCATCTTATGGTTGAGGGGCGCAAGATGGCTAAATCTTTCAATAATTTCTATACTTTGAAAGATTTACTGAACAAGGGTATGCATCCGCTGGCGATACGATATGTGCTGTTGGCTACCCATTACCGTCAGCAGTTGAATTTCACTTTCGATGGTATAAACGCGGCATTGGCTTCCCTGCAAAGGCTATGGGATTTCTACGAAACGGTGCAATCGGCCAAGGAAGGCGATTCAGGCGGGAAAATAAAGGGTGCGGTAGATAAGGCTAAGAGAGCCTTTACAGCGGGACTCGATGATGATTTGAATATTTCCCCGGCGCTGGCATCGGTTTTCGACTTCGTGAAAGATGTGAACCGTGTATTGAACGAGACGGGTATCAGCCATGAAGAAAAACAGATGGTTATGGATACCCTGGAGGGATTTGACACGGTACTGGCTTTCGTCAAACCGCCGGATGAAGCCCGGATTATTGATGAGGATATCGAAAAGCTTATCGAACAGCGCAACGCCGCACGCAAAAACAAGGATTACGCCGAATCCGACCGGATTCGCGACCTTTTGCTGGAAAAAGGGATAATCCTCGAAGATACCCGGGACGGCACCAAGTGGAAGCGGAAGGTGGAGTAAGTAGCGCTCATCGGTAAAATCAAGATTAGTATATCAATCCCGCAATTGACGGTTAATTAAAACTTGACTTGATGCATATAAAAACATATAATTCAGGTTTATATTTAGTATGGAACTATCAACACGGTTGGAGGTAAAATAGATGTATGCCGTAATAGAAAGCGGCGGGATGCAGTTCAAGGTCGCTGAAGGCGACAGCGTGAAGGTCCCGTTGATGAAATCCGAACCCGGAGACAAGATCGACCTGGATAAGGTAATGTTAATTTCCAGCGAAGGCGATGTGAAAGTAGGCAAGCCGTATATCGAGGGCGCCACAGTCAGCGCCGAAGTCGCGGGCAAGGGAAAGGATGACAAAGTTACTGTGTTCAAATTCAAACGCAGGGTAAAATACCGGGTGAAGACCGGACACAGGCAGCAATTCACGGAGTTGAAAATTACCGGGATAAACGCCGGAAACTAAACGGCGGTTGGGAGTCCGCTGTTACGGGTAGAGAATATTGAGATTCCAGGCACCCTTTAAAATATATATTACAACATTATTCCTCGTCGCCATTTCTTTCCTTGATATCAACGCTCAGGAAGAACGCTTGAGGATACGCTCAGTGAGCGTTGAGGGCAATATAGCGGCCGATAGAAATCTTATCCTTAATTCTGCGCGGCTCCAGACGGGTGATATGCTCAATGCCGCATCGATCCAGGACGCGATTCGCAGTGTTTACGCCCTGGGGCTTTTCTCGGATGTTCTTATTGAAGCCGGGGAAACCGAACGGGGCGCGGATGTAATCATTAAGGTTGTCGAATATCCCAAGGTTGTTGAGATAATTTTCAGGGGTAACAGCAAACTCAAGGCGAAAGACCTTAAGGAGAAAATGTCAATTTTCGAGGGACGGATCGTCTCTCCCAAGGACATCAAAGATAATGTAAAGCTTATCAAGCGTCTATATGAAGAAAAGGGTTATCTTCTTGCCGAGGTGGAGTCCGAACTCCAGCCCACGGACCAAGAGGGCCGGGTAAAACTGGTCTTGAAAATCGAGGAGAACAAGAAGGTCAAAATCAAGGGGATCAACATTATCGGCAACAAAATATTTTCCGATAAAAAGGTCCGCGGCAAGATGAAAAATAAGAAAGACAGTTTCTGGCGCTCGGGAAATTTCAACCGCGAGGAATATCCGGCGGATTTGACGCGTATTGTCGACTTTTACAAGGAAGAGGGTTACCTCGATGCTTATGTCGTTTCCGATTCGATTTACTACGGCGAAGATAAAAAGAGCATGTACATCGATATAACCATAAGCGAGGGAATGCGTTACCGGTTTGGCAACTTCTCGTTCGCCGGCAATGATTTCTATTCTACCGAAGAGCTGGAGCGGTCCATTGAGTTCGAACCTTTCGAGGTTTACAGCCAGAAAGAATATGAAAAGACGATGGAGAATTTGCATACCATGTACCAGGACGAGGGTTACTGGTACGCGCGCATAGATGACGAGATTATTTACTCTGATGGTTACACGGTCAACATGAAATTCAGGATTGCTGAAGGCAACCCGGTTTATGTAAATGAAGTCAAAATCGAGGGTAATACCAAAACCCACGACCGGGTTATCCGCCGCGAACTGAGTATAATGCCCAACACAATTTTCCGCAGGTCGGTTTTGGGGAGGTCGTTGCGGGATGTTATGATTCTAAACTACTTCGCCAACGTGGTACCCGACTGGGAGATACTTCCTGATGGCAATATCGATTTAATTATAAAGGTTGAAGAAAAACCTACCGGACAGGCGTCGGTGGGCGCGGGTTACTCCGAACGGGATAAGCTGGTGGGTACTATCGGATTGGGTATCCCTAATTTCCGCGGACAGGGGCAGACCCTGACGTTAAATTGGGATTTCGGTTCGAGGAGGAATTCTATTGACCTTGGATTCACCGAACCGTGGTTGTTTAATACGCCAACGTCGCTGGGATTGAATGTTTACCATATTATTCGTGATTACTACGGTGATTTTGATGAAAGGCGGCAGGGATTTTCTATAAGGGTTGGCCGTCGTTTACGCTGGCCCGATAATTACTTCACTGTTTACACCCGTTACCGCTACGAAGGAATTAAGTTTACCGATTTTTCGGAGAGTTTCCGCAACGAACATGTTGATAATCCATACAGCATTATCAACAATCCAGAGTATCAGACTTCATCGATAGCATTTACATTGGTTCGTGATTCCCGGGATTTGGCCCAATTCGCCACCAGCGGTTCAGTCAATTCGGTCACCACTGAGCTGGCTGGAGGATTGCTGGGAGGAGACTGGAATTATCATAAAGAGATTTTCGAAACGAAATGGTATTTAAAAACCTTCTGGAATTTTGTGCTGATTTTCAGGGGCAAGGCGGGGATGATCGCCGAATACGATGGCGGTTCGGGAGTTCCTTACAGCGAAAGGTTCTCTCCGGGCGGTACCGACCCGGACGGCCAGGTAAGGGGTTATCCTGACGCGTCTATCGGTCCGTACGATGACCGGGGCGCGTACCTGCGCGGCCGTTCAATGGTGGTTTATAATGTTGAATACCAGATACCGATTTCCGATCAACAGCTTTACGCTCTTTTGTTCTTCGATGCCGGCAATGCTTTTGAACATATAACCGACCTGCGTCCCTTCGATCTGCAGAGGTCATACGGGCTTGGATTCCGCATAGTGGTTCCCATGGTCGGTATAATGGGCTTCGATTTCGGCCGGGCGATGGACGGAAGAGAAGAAGGCGAATGGAGACCTCATTTCCAGATTGGACGAGGGTTTTAGTAGAAATTAGAGAACTTTAAAAGATAAGGGTGTGAGATTATGCATTATCGAAAAAGCATGATTATGGTCGCGGGAGTTTTGATTACTTTATTGTTATCATTTGGTATGGCATCAGCCGACACCGGTAAAATCGGTTACGTCGACTCCCAGCGCATTTTTGCTGAATCGCGGGATTTCGCCGATGCCCAGGCGAAATTTGAAAAGGACGTAGAGGAGTGGAACGTGAAGGGCGAAGAGCTCCAGTCTGAAATCGAGAAACTCGAGGCCGAACTTGAGAGCCAGAGCCTTCTGCTCTCCAAGGAAAAAAGGCAGGAAAAAGAACGCCTTTTGGAAGCCAAGAAGGAAGCATTCCAGGATTTTGTTGACGCAACTTTCGGGCCGGAGGGAAAAGCCGAACGGCGCAATGCCGAGCTGGTTCGCCCCATCCGGGATAAAGTGATGCGGCTGATAGAACGCATCGCCATCGAAGAGAATTATGATATGATACTCGATGCCGGGGTAGTTTCTATTGCTTATGCCAAAAAGAGCCTGGATATTACCGACATCGTATTGGAGGAACTCACCAAAGAAGAATAATGATTCGTTTTAATTTAAGCGAAATCGCTAAGGCTGTTGGAGGTGAGGTACTGCCTCCCGGCACAGATTTAGAGATAAAAGGAATCGCCGGTATTGAAAACGCGGGACCCGGCGATTTGACTTTTATTGCCAACCGTAAGTATATCCAGCACCTGACAAATACAAAGGCATCGGCGGTCCTGATAAATAAATCGATGGCTAAAGACCTTCCCATTCCGGCAATTGCCGTGGAGGATTCCTACTTCGCGTTCAGGCAGATTATGATAAAGATCCACGGAGAGAGGGAGAGTTTATCCCCGGGGATCGCGGATACCGCCATAATAGGTGATAACTGCAGTATCGCTGATGATGCACATATCGGAGACTATGTTGTTATTGCCGATGGAGTTTCTATCGGCAGTTCTACATATATTTACCCCCATTCTTATATAGCCGCCAATGTTTCCATCGGAGAGGAATGCCTTATTCATCCACGGGTTACCATAATGAAAGATACGGAGATTGGAAACAGGGTAGTCCTGCACCCGGGAGCGGTTATCGGAAGCGATGGATTCGGTTTCGCCCAGAAAGGCGCTGTCCGCCATAAGATTCCCCAAGTGGGCAAAGTGGTTCTGGAAGACGATGTTGATATCGGCGCTAATGTAACCATCGACCGGGCAACCCTCGGGGAGACGAGAATAAAGAGAGGCACCAAGATAGACAACCTTGTGCAGATAGGTCATAATGTCAGCATTGGTGAAGATTGCGCTTTTGCCGCCCAGGTGGGGATATCGGGGAGTTCAAAGGTCGGCGACCGGGTGATACTTGCCGGGCAGGTTGGATTGGCCGGGCACCTGGAAATCGGCGATGACAGCGTGGTTGCCGCCCAGTCGGGGGTACCCAATGATGTTCCCCCCAAATCGGTATTGTTCGGTTATCCGGCACGCAATATCCGTCTCCAAAGGCGTATCGAGGCGATTATCTCCCGGCTTCCCGAATATATCAACCGCCTGCGGGAGCTGGAAAAGCGTCTTGACAGGTTGGATTCGGACGGAACAAAGCACTTGTAAATTCGTTTTTAATTAATATAGAGGTGGCAGATGTTTAATAATCCTGATGACAATGAATTAAAACAGTTGCTCAAAAACGCTAAGAGAATAGCGGTGATTGGAGCATCCCCTAAAAGCGAGAGAGCTTCCCATGGAATCGCCAGGTATTTATTACAGCAGGGGTACGAGATGATTCCGGTTAATCCCATGTATGATGAAATCTTAGGCGAGAAAACATACCCCGATCTAAAATCGATTCCGGGAGAGATTGATATTGTCGATGTTTTCAGGAAGCCGGAAGCGGTTATGCCGGTAGCGGAGGAAGCGATAGAAGCCGGGGCGAAAGCATTATGGCTCCAACAGGGGGTTATAAATCAACAAGCCGCCGAAAAGGCGATAGGCGCGGGTTTGACCACAGTAATGGATTTATGCATCTACATGGAGCACCTTCGCTTAATTAGAAGCGAGCAGGTATAATTCAAAGCTGTATAATTACTCTTCTCAAATTGCCGAAAATAGTATTAAGCATATATTTTAATATTAGTTAATATTGCTTGACTTAGTGCGGATTATTAGGATAATATTTACTTGAAAGCAGTGATGAAAAAATGAATTACAATAGACCGTCATTCAGATTCGGCGGCGGAGCATTACCGCCGGTTATTAAATATCTGCTGATTGCCAACGCGGCGGTATTTTTTCTGCAGATTATCCTGCCCCGTGATTTTATATATTATTTTGGGCTCGTTCCGGCGTGGGTTTCCTCCAAGTTCGCCATCTGGCAGTTCGGGACCTATATGTTCCTCCACGGCGGATTTTTCCATATCCTGTTTAACATGTTCGCGTTGTGGATGTTTGGGAGCGACATAGAACGTTCATGGGGAAGCCGGGAGTTCTTGAAATATTACTTCCTCTGCGGGATCGGCGCGGGTGTTATCAATTACCTTTTCGCCATGGGTTCTTCCATACCGGTTATCGGCGCTTCCGGCGCGGTTTACGGGATACTCGTAGCTTACGCCATGCTTTTTCCCAACCGGGTTATCTATATCTATTTCCTGTTCCCGGTGAAGGCTAAATATCTGGTAATGGCATTCGCGGCTATCGAATTTATTTCCACGTGGAACAGGTCTTCCGACGGCGTCGCCCATTTCGCGCATCTCGGCGGTATGCTGGTAGGATTTCTCTACCTGAAAAGCGATTGGAGAATGCCCAATCTTTTCGGGAAGATGAAATCATCGGTATCGAGTAAAAAGAAGAAAAAAGAGGATAAGAAAAAGCGCCGCGAGGAAGAGATACTCGATAAAGTAGACGAAATACTGGACAAAATAAATAAAATAGGATACCATAACCTGTCCGATGAGGAGAAGAAGATACTCTCAGAGGCATCTCAAATTTTATCAGGCAAGAAGGAATAGACTCAAGAAATTTTGGGTTTTGTCCGATTAAATTATTGAAAGATATATGGAAACATGCCCCGAAACAATTAAGGGAATAACAATGGCCAAAAAAATCGTAGTTGCTGATGATAGCAGTACTATCAGAGGTGTCGCAGAATCATTGTTACGCCAGAAAGGGTATGAAGTTTTTTCAGCGCCTGATGGAGAAAACGCCCTTACCCTTGTCGAGGATATAAAACCGGACCTGGTTTTACTCGACTATTCTATGCCCGAGCCCAACGGGATAAATCTGTGCAAACAACTCCGGGAAAGAGATGATTTCAAAGAGACTCCGATTATAATCATGGCGAATGCCCGTGATTCGGAAAACGTAATCGACTTCGTTGAAGGCGGCGCCACCGAAACTATGATAAAGCCGTTTACCCCGAGGGAGCTTAATGAGACCGTTGAGAGATTTATAAATAAGGAAAAATCCGATGATAAGATGTCGGACACATCCTCGGTTCAGATAGAGCATAACCTTATCAACCGGGAAACAGATGAAGATGATTCATTCTCCGATTCTGAGAACATTATTGAGCCAGATACCGCCAATGACGACACAAGCGGCAAAATCGGAAAGTTTTCATTGGATTCCGATACCGCTCATCAGGAAAGCGAAAGTTTTCTGGATTTAAAGGACGAGGGCGAGGATTTCGATTTCACATGGTCGGACCTTTCTCTGGATGCCGAGGAGTTTATCAAGGACAGCGAAAACGACAAATCCCCCGGGGACAGCCTTCTCGAGGAAACCCGTGAAGAAGATGATATGGACAACAGCGTTTCCATGTTTATCGACAATTATGACCGCAAGGCCGAAAACCATAAGGACAGCCCCCACGATTATGACTGGTTCATCAACGAGATGAACAAGGAGAACAAGGGGGAAAAGTCCGAGGCCGGGACCGAAGAAACCGATCAGGAACCGGATATGAAAGCCGAAGAACCCGAAACGGAACCCGCCGAGGATAAAAGCGAAGGAACGCCGCCCACCGGGGTGAAGGCCACCGAGAAATACGAAGAGTTTATCTCGGCATTCCGAGATGATATCAAGGGATTGACCAAGGATCCTGAACAGGAAATCAAGAAAGAAGAGGTCCAGCCGGAACCGTTGAAATCTGCCGAACCCGTTAAGGATGAACCCGAACAACATGCCCAAATGGATAAGGCTGAAGAGGAACTGGTGGTTCCGGATACAATAGATGACCAGGTACCGATTGCCGAACAATTGGAAGAAGTTGAAAATACCAGCCTTGAACCGGCAGCTACCGATGATATTATCGAAGCGCAAAAACAGCAGGAGAGCAAACCGGAAATCGATGAAGAAGTACTGAAAGAACTTTCCGGGAAACTCGCTTCGGAGCTGGCTGATAAACTGGCCAAAGAAATAACCTCCAAGCTCGATAATGCCACCCTCGAGCAATACCTGCGGGAAAGCCTCGAATCGAAAATTAAGGAACAGAACCGGTAGAATAAAAGAATCATTTGTAAATATTTAAGCCGCATTAATTCCTTGTCAATGCGGCTTTAGTTTTTTATATTGATTGGTTATAGCAGGAATTATTGTCATTATTCTATAAGTATTTCGGAGATTCGAGATGGAAATCAGCATCATTACAGCGTTTATAGCCGGGATAATTTCATTCGCGTCGCCATGCGTTTTGCCATTGGTGCCCGCCTATCTTTCTTTTATATCCGGGGTCTCAGTGGATGAGATTAAGACCGAGAAAAAAGGGGGAGTTTTAAGAAAGGTTATTCTGAACACACTTTTCTTCGTGTTGGGTTTTTCAATAGTGTTCGTAGCCTTCGGCGCCACCGCCACCGCTATAGGTCAATTCCTCGGCGAGCATAAGACCATCATCGGGCGGGTAGCCGGTATTATCGTCATCATCTTCGGTTTGCACTTTATGGGAGTTTTCCGGATAAAATGGTTGTTGATAGAGAAAAGGTTTCAAACCCAGGGAAGTAAAGCGGGATTTTTAAGTTCATTTTTGATCGGTTTGGCGTTCGCCTTCGGTTGGACGCCGTGTATCGGTCCCATTCTCGCCGGAATTCTCTCCATCGCCGCTACCGAAGAAAGCGTGTTCAAGGGAGTCTTCCTGCTGTCGATGTATTCCGCGGGGCTGGGCATACCGTTTCTTATTACAGGCGTGGCGTTCAACTCATTCCTGTCGTTGTCAGGGAAGATCAAAAAGCATTTCCGTCTTGTCGAAGCGATTGGCGGGGTGTTATTGGTGATAGTTGGTATTTTGCTGGTTACCAACAGCTTTACAATGCTCTCCGGGTACCTTTCGGAATGGTTCCCATTCCTGATGACAGGGTAGAGGTTTAAGTTTAGCGCGGGGATTAGCTCCCCCAAGTAGGGGGAGAGTTCCCCGCGTCTAATTATTCTGCCAAGCGATTTCAGCTTCTTTACATCTTGCCGGTTATCAGCCTATCGCCGCCAAAGTTTTATCCATTGCCGCGAGTAAAAATTCGGTGTCGCTCTCGGTCATGATAAGCGGCGGCAGGTAGCGCACGAAATTGCCGGTGGAAAGCGATACTTTAACGCCGTTGTCCCTCATTACATTCTGGAATTCCTCAACTTTTTCGGCAGATGGGAGTTCGAAAGCTATCATCAATCCGGTTATTCTGATTTCTCCGATGAAAGAATACTTTTTCTTCAGCGCATCCATGCCCTTACTGAACTGCTTTGACCTTTCGATAACATTGCCGGTGATGTTTTTCTCCCGCATCTGGCGGGTAGCCAGCATAGCGGCGACCATAGCCATGGGATTGCCGCCGAAAGTGCTTCCATCGTAGCCGGGGACCATGGAATCGCCGATTTTGCTGGTAGTAACTATGGCGGTAGTGGGGTATCCGCCGCCGAAGCTTTTGCCGATGGTCATGATGTCGGGGACGATGTCATAGAGCATACATGAAAACCAGTCGCCTTCTTTTTGTGCGGTTCTGCCAAAACCGGACTGGATTTCATCCACGATCATCAGGGCGTCGTATTTATCGCATACCTCCCGCAGTTTTTTGGCGAATGCTTTATCGGCGGGACGGTTCCCTGCTTCCTCGCCCTGCACCAACTCAAGGATGACAGTTTTTGCTTTGCCGGCTTTAAATATTTCCTCGACAGCATCGGCATCGTTGAATTCCACGAAATGAACCCAGTCTTCTTTATCGAGGAAGAATGGTTCGCGGTATTTAGGATTATAGGTAACCGCCACAGCTCCATGGGTGCGTCCATGAAAACCGCCCTTAAAAGCTACCACTCCCTTATTCCCGGTGTAAGCCTTGGCGATTTTCAAGGCTTTATCTACGGCTTCGCCGCCGGAGTTTTGCCAGTAGAAATTGGTCAGCCCCTCGGGCATCATCTGGTGGATGCTTTTCAGGAAACGCGTCCGGGGAATATGCACCCGGTCTTCTTTCATGGAGATCAACTGTATCGCCTGGTTATATAATCCCAGGGCGATTTCATCATTACTCATCCCCAGGTTGGTTGCGCTGTAGTTGGAATCCATATCGAGAAAAGCTTTTCCGTTGTTGTCGAGCAACCATGCCGATTCGCCGCGCACGGGGATAATATCCTTTTCAAGGCGGGATACGGGGATTTTATAGGTTTCATGGATGTCGACAGCCTCGGCGCTGGATATTTCGCTGTCCATGAGCATATCGGCTATCATGCGCACCTGGTGCACGGTACAATGCTTTTCGATGACAGTAGCTATGCGGGCGCCGTGTTGTTCATCGATGTAAGCGCGTTTATTATCGATGCCTTTGGCGCATTCGGCGATAACATCCTTCGCGTTGTTTTCGAGAACTATAATCAGTACTTCCTCGATTCGCTCGAGGGTGGCGTTCAACCTTTCCGGGTGTTTCTTCCGGTCGTTGCAGATGCTTGAGAATAATTTATTTGAAAACATAAACTCCTCCAATGTTCATTGACCGCCGTTTGGCGGTGTTTACTTCTGCCCATAAAATTTACTCAAAATTAATCAGTCGACAATAATTCTGGGGATATTGAATGGCAGTCTTGCCAGCACTTCATAATTTTGAAAGCGGGTTAGATCGGAAAACGATCCAACAGTAATCGTAGCTTTCTTTTGGGTTCCGATTATTACAACTTCTTCACCCCTTTCCACGTTTTTGATCCTGGACACATCCACCATGATCATGTGCATATTAACCATACCGACTACCAGGGCTCTTTTGCCTTTTATAAGCACATAGCCGAGATTGCTCAGGTTCCTGGCGAAGCCATGATGATAGCCGATGGGGATCGATGCTATCTTCTGGACATGGGTTGTCTGGTATGATGTGCCGTATCCTATAAATTCTCCCGGCTCCACCCTTTTAACATTGATGACCCTCGATTTCCAGGTCATAACTCTTCTGAGGGGGTCATGGACCTTTTTCTTACCGTTTTTAGTATGTTCAAGGACATAATGCATCATTGTTTCCCGGCTGGGCCAGAAACCATACTGGGCGATGCCGACCCGCACCATATCCATACGGGATTCGGGGTAGGTGAGGGTAGCGGCGGAGCAAGCAGTGTGCCGCATTCCATAGTCCAATCCCTGATCATTAAGCCATTCGCACCCTTCGTTGAACCGTTGAATCTGGTTTTTGATGCGCAGGTAGTTGTTAACACTTTCGGCTCCGGCATAGTGCGTGCAGACACCGTCAACCTGGATATGGTCAAGGTTGTGTTTGATGATATCCACAGCTTCGTGGAATTGTTCACTCTGCAAACCGGTCCTGTTCAACCCGGTTTCCAGTTCGAGATGCACCCTGGCTTTTTTACCGACCATTTTTGATGCTTCTATAGCGGCTTCCAATCTGCCGTTATCGAAGACATAGAACGAAATATCATTTTCGATAGCCCAGTCGAGGGCTTCGTCCCGTACAGAGCCCATTATGCAGATATGGCTTTTCCTCTGCCTGCTGGTAAGCGCCAGCAGTGCTTCATCGGCGCTGAAAACCGAGAAATGCCTGACTCCACAATCCTCGGCAAGGGGCACGAATTCTTTGATTCCATGGCCGTACGCGTTTCCCTTGATAACCGATGAGTATAGAATCCGTGGACCAATTATTTTCTTTAAGAATTTAATATTCTTATGTAAAGCTGACTTACTTAATTCAATGTATGATGAATGAAGCATTTTATTTTAATCCCTGGCATTTTCAAATACTTAAATAAATATCGGATTAAATATAGCCGGCTTTGCCTTTCTAATCCGTTTTAGTTCCATATTTAAACACTCTCAGCGTAAAAAATACGATACATGACACAGTTACCCCGAAAACCGACGTGTCGATTTGCCCCATATAGGTATAAATTGTTTCCGGGAAAACCGCTATATCAAATTCATTGTTCAGGAATAACAGCAAGCGATAGGTCATTGAGAATCCGACGGCGCAGAGCATGGTAACGAATATGTTTTTAGCGATGTGTTTCGCCCGTTCCTTGTACATCGCGCCTGCAATTACCGGCAAAATTACTGCCGGCGCCCAGAGGTGATATGTAAACAGCAATAAGCCGATAATATCCGACCATAGAACCGCGATTAATATTGCCGCAATACCCAACAGGGCGGAGCAGAACCTGGCGATTACCAGCATCTTTTTATCATCTTTACCCTTCCAGCCAAGCTGGTGTTCGAATAAGTCCTTTACGAAAATGGCCGTGGATGAGTTAAGGGCTGAATCGGCCGAGGACATGACCGCCATAAGCAAAGCGCCAATTATCAAACCCCCGATAACCGGGTTGTTGAGCTGTTTGACCACCATGGGTAATGCCTGCTGAGGGTCGATATCCGGGAAATGAATGCGTGCATAAAGGGCTATGAAAAACAGTATGACCGGAAATGTTAGCGCGAGGAAGAATCCCACACCGGCGATGCCCATTTTCGTATGGCGGGCGTCCTTGCCGATGCAATAGCGGGTGGCGTAGCCGGGGGCGAATGTTTCCCCGAGCAGGAAGGCCAGGAATGTCGTTATAAGGAATAGCCATCCTTTACCACCCTCGACTTTGAAGAAGTCGGAGGGAATCATCCGGTTCCGGGTAAGTTCATCGGGGTAGGCGTCCTGCAACAATGATAAATTTAAACGCATCCGGTCATCAGGTTCGGTATAATCACCGTGCAGGTACTCCTGGGTTTGGGCGCTGATACGCACATGATCGAAGCGCGCTGAATCATAGAGGTCATCGCGTTCAAGGATAGTGTTCAAACCTTCTTTGATAGAGCCGCTTATTTGACCCGTTGATATTGAATCGGCCGAGGCGTTGCTGAGTACCGCCAATTTTTCAGCGTCGATATTGCTACGGATAAAGGTAGATACAGAATCATCGCTGTTTGCGATTTTATTAGCCATGCTTTCCGGTCGAACGATATCGATAGAGCCGAAGCGCATGGGAATAAATTTCTCGGTGTCGGAATTATATGAACCGACGATATCCGGTACGCAAAAAGCGAGGGTGATGATAAAACCCAAAAGGAGAACCACGAACTGATAGACATCGGTGTGGATTACTGCCAATAGCCCCCCGGCGGTGCTGTAGATGACCACCATGGTCCCGCCGATAAGTATTGCCCAGCGGAGAACATCCACTGTGCCCGCGTATTGGGGAAGGATGGCGGTCAGGACCGTGCCGAAGGCGGCCATTTGGGCGGCGACAATGAAGACAGAAAACAATAGAGAGAGGATGAGCATCAGAAATCTTGGATTTTCCCCGAAACGGTAGCCGAAAAATCCGGCAACCGTGTAAAGTTCCGCTTCCCTGAATTGCGGAGCGACTACCAATCCGGAGAAGATGAAATGGAAGTACCCGCCGGTCGAGACAAGTAACATCAGGATTCCCCATTCGTAAGTTTTCCCGATAGCCCCGATGGAATAACCTCCGCCGATGACGGTAGCGCCCATGGTAGCGAAGAGGAAGAACCATTTAACGTTTCTTCCGGCAACCAGGAAATCATCCGAGGTCCCAATTTTCCTGACCTTGAGAACGCCCTTGATAAACACGAAGGCGATATATGCTATAACTATCGCCCAGAGGATGAATCTATCAGACACGAAAAACCTCTCTGTATCTGAGTTTAAAGCTAAATAACCTAATCATATTCTATTTATTGAATCTCATCTCCGCGTACTTGGTCGTAAAGCCGATTTTTTCATAGACCTGTTTGGCCGGGTTGTCATATTCGACATGGAGTTTAACATCTCCATCGGCGACCTCGATACCTTTACGGATTATCCTTCCGCCGACACCTTTTCCACGGGTGGAGGGATGCACGCATACCATTAAGAGGATGTTTTCCGGGATATAACCTTTCATGCCCGTGCGATGCATAATCAATGCTCCCACCGGTTTTCCATTTTCCTCGGCAACGAGCAGGAATCCGCCCTTGGGCCGGTCGGGATCTATGGCGATTTCCACCGCCCTGCGCGTATCCTCGAGGGAATCCTCGTACGGTTTGATATTTTCATAAACGAATTCCGCGAGGCTGTCGACAGTCAGCCATGCCGGGAAATCCTCAATTTTGCGGTAAACATGTACAGGTATTTCAGATGCCATTATTTCACCTTTTTATTTATTGTTTCCTGTTTGCCGGAGCTCTTTTAAGTCTCCTGTTTTTTCTTTCGAGCTGTAATGACTGACCGGTTAACATGGGGGCTACATCGAGCGATTCCGCGCTCATCATTGAAGCTACCATCTCCAGCGAAGCAAGAATCTCTTTCTGTTTGAAAATCCTTAATTTTTCAAATTGCCTTCGAAATTCCTCCTGGAGCGGCGATGGTGCGTTTTTCAAGGTTTTCTCCCCGGTTTTTGTTGATTTTATCAATACTTTGCGCCGGTCCTCAATGTTGCGCACACGGTTAACCAGACCACGGTTTTCGAGACGGTCGATTATTCCGGTAAGGGTGGCATTGCTTAATGATACCTTTTGGGCAAGTATTCCAATAGGGATCTCTTGATTACGGACTATCTCATGTAAAACTATCAACTGCGGACCGGTCAGGTTGTACTCTTTTTCCAGCTTTTTGGAATGCAGGTCGACGGCTCTCATTATTTGCCGGAGAACCCTGAGAACTTTCGATGTTGTTTCGTTTTCAGGCATATTGTCTTCTTTATAATGCTTAGAACACTAATATTTAGTGTACGAAATATTATATGTCAAGAGGTATTTAGAAATTCATCAATAAATTGGTACGTACGGTTTATTTCATCTATGGGTTTTTTATATTAAATGGTTTTATGAGTCCCATAATGTGTAATTCTTATCCTTGCGTTGATGAAACTAAGGTAATATATTATTAGTTTGAGTTCTAAATGGTCCGGATAACAGGAGGATTGATAAATTGGGTAAGATTATAGGAATAGACTTAGGAACAACCAACTCATGTGTGGCGGTGATGGAAGGCGGCGAGCCGAAGGTTATACCGAATGCCGAAGGTTCGCGCACTACTCCCTCCGTGGTGGCGTTCACCAGGGGCGGCGAAAGGCTTGTGGGGCAAGTGGCTAAACGCCAGGCTATTACCAATCCCGAGAATACGGTGTTTTCTATAAAAAGGTTTATGGGGCGGCGGCATAGCGAAGTTACCGAAGAAGAGAAAATTGTTCCCTATAATGTTGTAGGAGCGGCTTCGGATGACTGCCGTGTGGTTGCCGGGGAAAAAGAATACTCCCCGCCGGAGATTTCGGCGATGATTCTGCAAAATTTGAAAAGTACCGCCGAAGATTATCTGGGCGGTGAAGTTACCGAGGCGGTTATCACCGTTCCGGCATACTTTAACGATTCCCAGCGCCAGGCGACCAAGGATGCCGGGCGTATTGCCGGGCTGGATGTCAAGCGTATCATCAATGAGCCTACGGCGGCATCGCTGGCTTACGGCCTCGACAAGAAAAGCGACGAAAAAATCGCGGTCTTTGACCTCGGCGGCGGGACATTCGATATCTCGATTTTGGAGCTTGGCGAGGGAGTTTTCGAGGTCAAGTCTACTAATGGCGACACTCATCTCGGCGGCGATGATTTCGACCAGAAGATTATCGACTGGCTGGCTGAAGAATTCCTGAAATCCGATGGTATTGACCTGCGCAAGGACCGCATGGCGCTTCAACGCCTGAAAGAGGCGGCGGAAAAAGCGAAATGCGAGTTGTCATCGACCATGCAAACTTCGATAAACCTGCCGTTTATCACCGCGGACCAATCCGGACCCAAACACCTCGATTTAACATTGAGCCGTTCGAAACTGGAACAACTCTGCGAGGATTTGCTCCAGAGGACGATGGGTCCCTGCAAGCGGGCATTGGCGGATGCCGGACTCCAGCCTTCGGATATAAACGAGGTCGTTCTTGTGGGCGGTATGACCCGCATGCCCAAAGTCCAGGAGATGGTTAAGGGCTTTTTCGGCAGGGATCCGCACAAGGGCGTAAACCCGGATGAGGTCGTAGCCATCGGCGCGGCAATCCAGGGAGGAGTTTTAGCCGGAGATGTTAAGGATGTTCTCCTGCTGGATGTTACCCCGCTGTCGCTGGGTATCGAGACCCTTGGCAGTGTTATGACCAGGCTCATCGAGAGGAACACGACAATCCCCACCCGTAAGTCGCAGATTTTCTCGACCGCCAGCGATAACCAGCCGGCGGTGAGTATTCATGTCCTGCAGGGCGAACGGGAGATGGCGGCGGACAACCGTACCCTGGGGCGTTTCGATTTAGTGGATATTCCCCCGGCTCCGCGCGGCATCCCCCAGATAGAAGTAACCTTCGATATCGATGCCAACGGCATCATGAATGTTTCCGCCAAGGACCTGGGAACCGGCAAGGAACAGTCGATTAAAATACAATCATCCTCGGGCCTGTCCGAGGAAGAGATAGAGAAGATGGTCAAGGATGCCGAAGCGCATTCTGATGAAGACAAGAAAAAGAAAGCTCTTATTGAAGCGCGGAATAAAGCCGACCAGGTGATCTATCAGACCGAGAAAATGGTCAAAGACTACGGCGATAAACTTTCGGATGATGACAAAAAGAATATCACCGAAGCGTTAGATAAACTTAAGGGAGCTATGCAACAAGAGTCGCCCGAGATTATCGAAGCCAAGATAGATGAAGTGCAGAAAGCATCGCACAAACTCGCCGAGGAGATTTACAAGCAATCATCGCAAGAGCAGGCCCAGCAGGAACAGCAGGCATCCGGAGCGCAGTCCGGTGATGCCCAGCGGGATGCGGGCGGTGAACAGAGCAAGGAAGATTCCGGGAGCGCGGTAGATGCCGATTATGAAGTTGTCGATGACGATGACGAGAAAAAATCTTAAATATCCGGATTTTATATATGGTTGATTATGAAAAATTAAGCGGAGAGGCGTTTAAGTTCGCCGACAGGCATGGAGCCAGCTACACCGATGTCCGATTCGTGGAAACCGAATATGAGAATATCGAGGTAGTCGATGGTATTCCCGAACTTATCGACA
The DNA here is from genome assembly GCA_014730345.1 of Candidatus Zixiibacteriota bacterium. Taxonomy (GTDB): domain Bacteria; phylum Zixibacteria; class MSB-5A5; order UM-FILTER-46-8; family UM-FILTER-46-8; genus WJIJ01. Next base: position 18,114 of record WJIJ01000010.1, read on the forward strand.
GGTCATTCGATTTCGGGGTGGGGATAAGGGCGATTGTGGACGGAGCATGGGGATTCGCGTCCACCGCCGATGTTACTTTAAAATCGATCCGCGACACCGCGCGGCTGGCCGCCGAAATCGCCCGGGCATCGGCGAAGCTGAAGAAACGGGATGTAAAACTCGCCCCGGTGGAAATCGTAGACGGCACTTTCGAAACTCCAATAACAGTAGACCCCTTTAAGGTTGCTCTTTCAGAAAAACTCGATACGCTTGCCGAATTGTGCCGTTTGATGGCTGTGGTCAAAGGTATCACGCGCACTACCGCATCCATGAGTTTCAAGAAGATGTTTAAATATTTCGCGTCAACCGAGGGCACAGTAACAAAGCAGACAATTTTCCAATCGGGAGCAGGCATTCAATGCAACGCCGGGCAGGGTCATCACGGGCGTTCAACGAGGTCATATCCAAATTCCTCCGGCCAGTATGAGACTAAAGGTTATGAATTGATAAAGGAGCAGTATTTCGAAAGGAATGCCCCGAAAATCGCTGAACAGGCGGTAGAACTTCTTTCGGCGAAGGAATGCCCGCAGGGAGAAAAGGATATAATACTCGATGGTCCCATGTTGAGCCTGCAGATTCATGAATCGGTCGGTCACCCGCTGGAACTTGACCGGGTCTTCGGGCATGAACGCAATTTCTCCGGCACCAGTTTCGCCACACCGGATAAACTGGGGCAGTTGCAGTACGCGTCGGAAATCGTAAACGTGGTCAATGACCCGACCGCGTTTTTCGGCCTGGGTTCATTCGGCTATGATGATGAGGGGGTGCCGTCGAAGAAATCATACTTGATTAAAGATGGCGTGCTGGTTAACTATATCTCCTCGAGGGAGATGGCCGCGCGAATAGGCAAGGAATCCACCGGTTGCAACCGTGCCGAGGGATGGGAGAATGTTCCCATTAACCGGATGACCAATACCAACTTATTACCGGGGAAAGACAGCTTCGATGATTTGTTATCGGGTATCGATGATGGAATATACATGGAGACCGTGGCCAGCTGGTCAATCGATGACACCCGTGAATCATTCACCATGGGAACCGAGGTCGGATGGGAGATAAAAGGCGGCAAACTTGGTGATATGATAAAAAGCCCGACATATTCGGATGAAACTTTGCGTTTCTGGCGTTCCTGCGATGGTATCGGCGATATGGGATTATATAAGATGTGGGGTACTCCGAATTGCGGCAAGGGTCAGCCTCCGCAGAATATGGCGGTAAGCCAGGGGTGTGCCCCGGCGAGGTTCCGCGGGGTGAAGGTGGGAGTATAAATACTGGATTCCTTACTTCGAAAGCGTAAGAAGTTGTGATACAAAGCGATACGAGAAATTCGGGAATTATGCTACTTATAAGGGGCATAATTCCGGAAATCGGCGTAAATTATTGTAGGAATAGAACATAGAGATGGGAAATAAGGGGTGGTCGTTTCAAGTAAACATGCTAACTAATTGTGAGAGGTTATAAATTTATGCTTTCCGGTATCCATTTCCTTTTAACCTACGATTGCACCAATGAGTGCGATCATTGCTTCCTGCAGTGCCGTCCCAATGCCGGCGGTACATTCACCATCGCTCAACTTCGCGATGTTTTCGATGAAATCGGGAAGATAAAGTCAATCGACAATGTTTACTTCGAGGGCGGCGAGCCTTTTCTTTACTATCAGTTAATGCTCGAGGGTATAAAGATGGCGCGCGAGAAAGGCCTTAAGGCAGGCATTGTTACCAATTCCTACTGGGCGACATCGGTGGAGGATGCCGAACTATGGCTCGCACCGCTGAAAGATTTGCAGATAGATAATATTGGGTTCAGCGCCGATGAGTATCACCGCTCCGAAAAGCTCGATGACCCT